>NZ_JAQYWT010000206.1:0-54220 GCF_036322545.1 Streptomyces sp. SP18BB07 | reverse complement strand
GGGTGTGCGACCGCCGTCGCGGTGGTCGCGTGTACGGCCGTCGGGGGCGATGTGGTCGCGCGTACGGTCGCCGTCTCGTCGGCCATTTCGTGTACGGGGGTTTTCGTGGTGGGGGTCACGGGGCGTCCCCCTCCAGCGCCGCGCCCGCCTCGCCGTTGACCGTCCAACCCGTGTCGAAGCCCGGGAAGAAGAGGGGGACGTTGGCCTGGACCTCGGCTCGCATGAGGGGGCCGGTGGGGGCGCAGTCGATGGAGGTGTCGCTCCAGGCGCCCGGGAGGTTCGCGCTGCCCGCGGTCTCGCACGCGCCGGCGATGTCGCCGTCGACCGCGTACGCGGCGGTCGCGGCGCGGGCGGCCTCGTCGGCGGCGTTGCCGGCGAGGGAGTACGTGTAGCCGTAGAGGGCCGCCTGCCAGAGGATCGTCATGGTGATCAGGATCAGCGGGAGCATGCCGGCGAACTCGAGGGTCGCCGAGCCCCGGTCGCCGCCCTTGCGGCGCAGGACGAGGGCGCCCCGGTCGGAGGACCTGCGGCGTCGGCCGCCGTGGTGGTTGTGGTCCGGTGCGGCGACCAGGTCCAGTTCGCCGGCGAGGGCCCAGAGGGCCTGTTTGACGGACGAGCGGGCGTCGAGGTCCTGGAGGCGGCCCGCGTCGACGACGGACTGGAGTTCCTTGAAGGCGGCGGGGACGGCGGCGCGGGCCACCTTCGTGCCGGTGACCTTCTCGACCAGCGGCGGCTGGATCTCCGTGGCGCGCGACAGGCGGTTGACGACCGTCAGCGTCTCCTCGGCCTTGCGGATCTGGAGACGGTCCCAGAGGCGGACCATGCGTTTGGCGGCGCGGACGGCGACGACGTCGGGGGTGACGAGGAGCAGGGCCTGGTCGGCCATCTCGACCGCCGCCGCCGTGGCCGCGGTCATCTGGGAGCCGCAGTCGACGATCACCACGTCGTGCCGGGAGCGGAGGGTGGCCACCACCTGGCGGGCCACCCGGTCCGTCACCTCCTCGCCGCGTTCGCCCTCGGCGGGGGCGAGGAGGAGGGAGATCCCGGTGTCGTGGGCGTAGACGGCCTCCTGGAGGACCCGGGGGTTGAGGTCGGTGATCGCGGCCAGGTCGGCGACCGAGCGGCGGAACTGCACGTCGAGGTACGAGGCCACGTCCCCCGACTGGAGGTCGAGGTCGAGGAGGGCGACCGTACGGCCGGACGCGCGGGCCGCGAGCGCGAGCTGCACGGCGGCGACGGTGGCGCCGACGCCGCCCTTGGCCCCGCTGACCGTGACGACGGTGCCGCCGGGGCCCGCGTACAGCTCGGGTGTCCCGCTGCCGAGGTGGCGTCGCATACCGGCCGACCAGGCGGCGGCGGCCTGGACGCGTTCGGCGAGGGCCTCGTAGGAGAGGGGCAGCTGGACGATGCCCCGGGCGCCGGAGTCCATGGCGGCGGTGAGGACGCCGGTGCTGGTGTCGGAGGTGATGAGCACGACGCCGACGGCCGGGAAGCGCAGGACGAGGTCGCGGACCAGGTCCAGCGCCGGTACCGGGCCGATCCGTTCGTGGACCAGGACCACCTCGGGCAGCTCGTCCAGCGAGTCGGCGGCCATTCGCGCCAGGGTGTCCAACAGCGCGGTGGAGTCGGAGACGGGCGGTGCCGGTTCCGCGTCGGCGAGCTGGCCGAGCAGCGTGGTGAGGGCGCGGGCCGAGTCGACGTCGCCGGCGGCGGGGAGGATGCGGATGGTCATCGGCGGGTCCCCGTTCGTGGAGCGGAGGGCGAGGGGATCTCGTGCGCGCCGATCCGTAGCGGCATTCGACGCACCCCCGTTCGAGGGGTCCTCGTGCGGACGTTCCGGACCGACCTCATCGCGGGGCCTCCTACTTGTCCTCGTCGAGGGTGTACGAACGGTCGTCCGGTACGACGACGGTGGCCTCGCCGCCTCCGACGAGGGCGAGACGGACGTGCTCGGCGAACGACTCGGCGAAGGCGACGCGCTGGGCGTCGGCGGTGTCGAGCGCGAAGGTGATCGGGACGGCCTCGGTCGCCGTGCGCCGGCGGTCGCTGCTGGACTGGCCCGATTCCAGGGGGGTCAGCTTGCCGACGTCGATGACGCGGGCGTCGGCGACCATCAGCTTGGAGGTGTCCTTGCGGGAGTCGCTGTCCTTCTCCTCGAAGGTGGCGTAGATGTTGACCAGCGAACCCGGGTTGATCTTGCCCGCCACCCCGGTGGAGGCGTCGATCAGGATGGCGATCTCCTGTTGTCCCGCTTCGAGTTCGGGCCGGTCGACGATCATGTCGGACTGGAGCAGGGAGCCCTTGCTCAGCTGGGTGACGGCGATCTTCCCGCGGATCTCGGCCAGATCGGTGACGGCCGTGCCGGACAGCCACCGCTCCGGCATCGAGATCTTCTCGAACTGGCCCGCCGTCAGTTCCTTGTAGGGCGCGATGTCGCTCTTCAGCCGGTACGCGGTCACCTCGGGCCCGACCTTCGCGTTCACGTCACGGATCACCGAGAGCACCCCGGCGAAGGCGGCCAGGGCGCACAGGGCCGAGAGGACCAGCAGGATGACGCCGCGGCGCTGGCGTGAGTTCACTACTTCTCACCTCGTGGGGACGTGCCGAGCACATGGGCGGGCCTGCTGCCGGACCGGGGCAGCGCGCGCACGGGCGGCGGTTCGGGTTCTCGTAACGGGGCCGCGCAGAATCCGCAGCGGTCGCCGATGAGTTCGAGGCCGCACCAGTGGCAGGTCTCGCGGCGTACGGACGACACGAGTTGGTAGAGCACGGAGACGTCACAGAGGCCGGCGGCGAACTCGACGAGCTTGCCGGTCCCCCACCAGCGTGCGGACCCCTCGGGCAGCGGCACCGGCAGGGACCCCTGCACCTGCCAGGCCGGGGCGAGCGAGCCGGTGACCCAGTCGGAGGGCGGCTGCGGTCCCTGCGCGACGAGCAGCCGGGTGCCGAACTCGGGTCCCGCGAGGGGCTCCTCGTCGGCGGTGTGGAGACGGACCAGTTGGGGCCGCGGATTGGCCAGGACGGCGAACTGGGCCCCCGGCAGCCAGGACTTGGCGTGCGACTTCAGCGTGACCGGCACCCGGTCGAGCTTGGCGACGGAACCGAGGAGCGCGCCGGCGTAGATGTAGTGCGCGAGGAGGCGTACGGAGGAGGCGAGCACTCCGGGGCTGAAGTCGCACACGGACAGCTGCCGCAACTGCTGGGCGAGCAGGGCGAGGCCGAGCGGGGGCAGATCCACACCGAGCAGGGCGATGCGGTCGCTCTCCAGCACGGAACGGACGGTGTGCAGCCGCCGGGTGAGGGCCGACGCGTCGGAGGACGAGTGGAGGGCGATGACATAGCCGTGCTGCTCGATGAGCGCGTGCATGCCGTACAGGGAGGCTTCGAGGGTTTCCTGCGGCTGTACGACCGCGGGCGGGGTCTGCCGGTCGTGCGGTGGGAGCACCAGGTCGGAACTGGTGACGGCTATCGCGGTCGGCACGCTGCACACCACCCCGTTCACTTCGGCGGAGTGGTCGACCACCGCCGCAGACGGCCCCTGTACGGAGCGACGTCCGTTCGGACGTCCCTCCTGCATCGTCTTGCATCAGCACCATATCCACGGCATGGCCCGATCAACACCGAATCTCCTTGATCAACTCACGGGGGGTGGGGGCCGTATCCACACAGAGTGAGACGCATATGCCTCAACTCGGCAGGCGGGCGGGGAGGTTGGGCTCCACGAACGGGTGAACGGGCTTCGGGCGGGAGTATTGACAACCCGATTGGTCTGGACCAACTTACGACTATGTTCAGACACAGAAGACGCATACACATGCGGACGAACGCGCGGAAATGTGAGGGTGCGCGCATACGGGGACGGACCCGGCTCCGGTCGGGAGTCGTCGCCGTCTCCCTCGCCCTCGGTCTCTCGCTCGCCGGCGCCGGACAGGCGTCGGCCGCGGACATCAACAACGCCAGGAACGCCGGATTCGAGTCGGGGCTCAGCGACTGGAACTGCTCGGCGGGCAGCGGCGCGACCGTCTCCTCCCCCGTGCACGGCGGCGCGGCCGCGCTGCGGGCCACCCCGGCCGGGCAGGACAACGCCCGCTGCACCCAGACGGTGGCGGTGAAGCCCGGCTCGACGTACACGCTCAGCGCCTGGGTGCGAGGCGGGTACGCGTATCTGGGCGCGACCGGGACCGGTACGACGGACGTCTCGACGTGGACGCCGGACTCGACGGCCTGGAAGCAGCTGTCGACCACTTTCACCACCGGCGCCTCGACCACGTCGGTGACGGTCTACACGCACGGCTGGTACGGGCAGGCCGCCTACCTCGTCGACGACGTGTCCGTCTTCGGCCCCGACGGCGGCGGTGGCGGCGACCAGCCGCCCACGGTCCCGTCCGCCCCGGCCGGGCTGACGGTGTCGGGCTCGACGTCCTCCTCGGTCTCCCTGGCCTGGAACCCGGTCTCGGGTGCCACCGGCTACCACGTCTACCGGGGCGGCACCAAGGTCCAGTCGGTGACCGGCACTTCGGCGACGGTGACCGGGCTCGCGGCCTCCACCTCGTACACGTTCCAGGTCACGGCGGCGAACACGGCCGGTGAGTCGGCGCGTTCGGCGACGGTGACGGGGACGACGACGGCGACCCCGGGCGGCGGCACCGGCGTCCCGAAGCACGCGGTGACCGGGTACTGGCAGAACTTCGACAACGGGGCCACGGTGCAGCGCCTCGCCGACGTCCCCTCGCAGTACGACATCATCGCCGTGGCCTTCGCGGACGCCACCGCCACACCGGGCGCGGTCGCCTTCACCCTCGACTCGGCGGGCCTCGGCGGCTACACCGTCGACCAGTTCAAGGCCGACGTCCGGGCCAAGCAGGCGGCCGGCAAGAAGGTCATCGTGTCGGTCGGCGGTGAGCGCGGCACGGTCGCGGTCAACAACGCGGCCTCCGCGACGAACTTCGCCGACTCGGTGTACGCCGTGATGCGGACGTACGGCTTCGACGGCGTCGACATCGATCTGGAGAACGGGCTCGACGCGACGTACATGACGCAGGCGCTGCGGTCGCTGTCGGCGAAGGCCGGCCCGTCGCTGGTCATCACGATGGCGCCGCAGACCATCGACATGCAGTCGACGTCGAACGCGTACTTCCGGACGGCGCTGAACATCAAGGACATCCTGACCGTCGTCAACATGCAGTACTACAACAGCGGTTCGATGCTGGGCTGCGACGGCAAGGTCTACAGCCAGGGGTCGGTGGACTTCCTCACCGCCCTCGCCTGCATCCAGTTGGAGAACGGGCTCGCCCCCTCCCAGGTGGGGCTCGGGCTACCGGCCTCGACACGGGGCGCGGGCAGCGGGTACGTGTCGCCGAGCGTGGTGAACAACGCCCTCGACTGTCTGGCCCGGGGCACGCACTGCGGCTCCTTCAAGCCGCCGCGGACGTACCCCGACCTGCGGGGCGCGATGACCTGGTCGACCAACTGGGACGCCACGGCGGGCAACGCCTGGTCGAACGCGGTGGGGCCGCATGTGCACGGGCTGCCGTAGACGATTCCCGTAGGACTGTGGCGCGGGTCACCGGAACCTCTCCCACCTCACGGAGAGAGCAGAGTGTGAGGTGGGAGAGGTGCATGAGAGATGAGTGACCCCGAGAGGGCGCGGTCGCACGCCGGGCCGCCGCTGCGGGCGCACGCCGGGCCGTCGGTGCGGGCGCGGATACGGGCCGGGGACCGCGACGCGTTCGCCGAGGTCTACGACGCCTACGCGCGGGCCGTCTACAACCACGCCTACCGGCTGACCGGTGACTGGTCGACGGCCGAGGAGGTGATGGCCGACACCTTCCTGGACGCCTGGCGCACCCGGGAGCGGCTGGAGCCGGACGGCGGCTCGTTGAAGCCGTGGTTGCTGGGCATGGCGACCAACAAGGCCCGCAACGCCACCCGTGGCCGCGGCCGCCGGCTGGCGTTCCTGGCCCGCCGCCCCGCCCCGGAGCCGGTGGCCGACTTCGCCGACGAGACCGCCGGGCGCCTCGACGACGCGCGCCGACTGGCCGCCGTACGGCAGGTGTACGGGCGGCTGCGGCGCGCGGAGCGTGAGGTGCTGGCGCTGTGCGTGTGGTCCGGCCTCGACTACGGGCAGGCGGCCGAGGCGCTGGGCGTCCCGGTGGGGACCGTACGGTCCCGGCTCTCCCGGGCCCGGGCGCGGCTCGGTCGGCTGACGGACGAGCGTCTGTGTGAGGAGCGTGCGCGAACCATGCCGAACGGTGGGGAACCGGGGCGCCGTCGCGGAGAGGTAGGGGGCGAGGCCGCGTTCGCGGCCCTTCCGCTCAAGGAGATTCAGGAGGGATCCCGATGAACGAGGAGCTGGCCCGACTGCTGCCGCCCCCGCCCGAACGGGACGTCCCGCCTGGTCGCCTCGCTCACCACAAGGACCGACTGATGCGACTCATCGACGACGACCTGGCCACGACGTCCGCCGCTCCCGCGCCACCCGCCGCGCCCGCTGTTCCCGCCGCGCCCCGGAGGCCGCGCCTGCGGCTGCCCCGCCCGGCCCTGTGGCTGCCCGCCGCCGCGCTGACGCTGGCCGGGGCGCTGACCGTCGGCCTGGTCACGGCCTCGGACTCCGGCCACGGCGTGCGGACGTCCGACGCCGAGAGTGCCGTCGTCCTGCTCGACCGGATCGCCGACGTCGCCGCGCGGACGGAGGTCGAACCGGTCCGCGACGACCAGTTGGTCTACGTGCGGAGTCTGACGGCCGGGGCGGAGGCGAAGGGCGAGAACGGCGTGTACGTCCCGGGGCGGCTGCACGAGCGGGAGGAGTGGGTGTCCCAGGAGCCGGGGCCGGTGAAGCGGTTGGCCCTGCACTACGAGAACGGCGCCTACTACCCGGTGCGGGAGTTGCTGCCGCCGGGGTCGCCGGGTGTCCCGGCCGGTGTCGACCGCCCGACGTACCGGTGGCTGGCCGCGCTGCCCACCGACCCGGACGAGCTGCTCGCCGAACTCCGGGGTCTCATCGAGCCGTTCGAGGACCAGGAGCCGTCGCAGGCGGTCTTCGACAAGATCGGTGAACTGCTCAACGCGTCGGTGATGCCGCCCGAGACCGCCGCCGCGCTGTACGGGGCCGCCGCGCGGATCCCCGGGGTGACCCGGATCGAGGAGGCGACCGACCCGGCCGGACGGCACGGGGTCGGCATCCGCCGCGTCGACGGGCGGTCCGGGTGGGCCACCGAGTGGATCTTCGACCGGGAGAGCCTGGTCTACCTCGGTGAACGCACCTATCTGACGAGGGACGGCGCGAGCGGGGCGAAGGGGACGGTGCTGGCGGAGAACGCCGTGCTGGAGCGGGCGGTCGTGGACGAGTACCGGGAACGGCCGGGGTCGTAGCGCGTCCGGCCGGGGTCGTGGCGCGTCCGGCCCGGCACGGCCGTGAGGGCCCGCCGGTCAACCCCTTTCGAGCGGGTTCGAAAGGCTTGTCCGGCGGGCGAGCGTGCGTGAGCATCGGTGCCCCGGCAGCGGCCGGCCGTCCGGCCGCCGCCGACCGGGGACCGGCACATGTGAGACCCATCCGCCCGCCCTCGCGGACACATGCTGTCCGCAGGCCTTCCCACCTGGACTCATGACAGACAACAGCGTGCGCAGCCACCGGATCGACATCCCTCAGGCCCAGCTGGACGATCTGCACACCCGCCTGGACCTCACCCGCTGGCCCGACGAACTCCCGGACGCGGGCTGGGCGTACGGCACCTCGCTGCCGTACCTCCGTGACCTCGCCGCGTACTGGCGCGGCACCTACGACTGGCGCGAGCACGAGGCCGCCCTCAACGCGATCCCGCAGTACGTCACGGAGATCGACGGCGCGCGGGTGCACTTCCTGCACGTCCGCTCCTCCCGGCCCAACGCGCTGCCGCTGATCCTCACGCACGGCTGGCCGGGCTCGATCGTGGAGTTCCTCGGTGTGATCGACCTGCTGAGCGACTTCCACCTGGTGATCCCCTCCATCCCCGGCTTCGGGTTCTCCGGGCCCACCCGGGACAAGGGCTGGAACGTCTCCCGGGTCGCCCGCGCCTGGGCGGAGCTGATGCGCCGGCTCGGCTACGAGCGCTACGGCGCCCAGGGCGGCGACCTGGGCGCGCTGGTCTCCCCCGCGCTGGCCCGCACCGCCCCGGAGTCGGTGGTCGGCGTCCATGTGAACGCCGCGTCGGTCGGCTTCATCCCGCTCGGCCCGGTGGACGAGGCGGAGCGCAAGGACCTCGACGAGCGGGAGCTGCGGAGCCTCGCGAGCATCGGCGAGTTCACCACGGACGGCTTCGGCTACAACGCCCTCCAGTCGACCCGCCCGCAGACCCTGTCGTACGGGCTCACGGACTCCCCCGTCGGTCAGCTGGCCTGGATCATGGAGAAGTTCCAGGCGTGGACGCACTCCTCGGCCGCGCTGCCGGAGGACGCGATCGGCCGGGACACCCTGCTCACCAACGTGATGCTGTACTGGCTGACCGGTACGGCCGGTTCGGCGGCCCGGATGTACTACGAGAACAGCCATGTCCCGGACTGGTTCCCGACGGCGACCTCCGGGGTGCCGACCGCGGTGGCGAACTTCGGCGAGGACGTGGCGATCCGCCGCTGGGCCGAGCAGGTCAACACCGTCGTACGGTGGACGGAGTTCGACCGCGGCGGCCACTTCGCGGCCCTGGAGGTCCCGGACCTGCTGGCGGCGGACGTACGGGAGTTCTTCGACTCCGTGCGCCGTACCGGCTAGGGGGTGTTTCGAAAGTCCTGTGCGGTGCCCGCGGTGTCCGGTGCGTGCTCTCGGCGTGCCGGACGAAAGCCCTCGTACTGGACGTACTTGGGTTTTCGGCCGGTGCGGCGAGAGGGCTAGCCGGGCGCCGTGGGTGCTGTGCGGGACTTTCGCAACACCCCCTAGCCCATCGGGCGGTAGTGGCCGAGCACGTGGGCGAGGTGGGCGAACCACTGGTGGAGGCGTTCCCGGGGCTTGGCCTCCACCGTGCACTCGAAGAAGCCGCCGTCGAGGTGGATGACGGCGACCATGAGGGCCTTGCCGTTGCCGCTCGCCTTGTAGTGGACGCTGCGTATCTCGGGCCACGAGAAGTCGACGGAGACGCCGTGGTCCTCGAAGGCGACCCCGCTCACGTCGATGACGACGGAGTTGTGCCGGTCGACGGCCAGGAACTCCGGGCCCTGGGGCGACTGGGCGTACGGCTGGGGCGGGGGCGCGTACGGCTGCTGGGGCTGGGCGTACTGCTGCTGGGGCGGAGGCGCGTACGGCGGGCCGGGCGGCGTGGAGGGGGGCGCGTACGGCGGGGGCGGGGGCCCGAAGCCCTGGTGGCCGGCCGGCGGCGTCCACGGCTGCTGCGGCGGCGGTGGTGGCTGGTGGCCCTGTGCAGGCTGGTCCATGGTGTGTGTCCTCTGCCCCGTCGGTGTGACTCGTACCGCACCGTATCTCTCACCGTTCCGTGAAACATTCCCCGGGGGCCACCGCATCAATGGAGTGAGAGGCGACAACACGAGTCCGTTCAGGGGGAGCCACAGATGAGACCTGTCCGCGCGGACGGATACCAGGAGTTCGCGGTGGCGCGCGCGGGCCATCTGTACCGGTCCGCGTGTCTGCTCACCGGTGGGGACACCCATCTCGCCGAGGACCTCGTGCAGGAGACGCTCGGCCGGCTGTATGTGAAGTGGGGGCGGGTGCGGCGGGCGGACAACCCCGCCGGCTATGCGCAGACCGTGCTGACCAGGACGTTCCTCGCCCACCAGCGGCGGCGCAGCAGCCGGGAGCGGGCCACCGACGTCATCCCGGACGGGCCTGCCGCGCCCGGCACCGACGCGTCCCTGCGGCTGACCCTCGTCGAGGCGCTGGCCCAACTGCCGCCCAAGGACCGGGCCGTGGTCGTCCTGCGCTACTGGGAGGACCGGTCCGTCGAGGAGACCGCCGCGGCGATGAACGCCAGCTCGGCGGCGGTGCGCACCCGGTGTGTCCGCGCCCTCGCCCGACTGCGCGTCCTGCTCGGCGACGCCATCGGCGAGTACGCCACCCCCTGAGCCCGCCCGCATCCACCGACACCGGCACACCACTCGCAGAAACGGCGGTTCGTCATGCCCCAGGAACAGCACGAAGACCCCTTCGAGGGCAGGCTCGGCGCCGCCCTGCGCCGGGTCGGCGGCACCTTCGAGACCGATCACCGCACGCTGGTCGGCGGCGGTGCCGCACGCGGCCGGCGGCGGCTGTTCCGCCGCCGGGCGGCGATGCTGGGCGGGGTCGCCGGGATCGCGCTCGTCGGGGTGGGCGGGACGCTCCTGCTGCCCGGCACCGGAGACGGAAGCGGGAAGCAGTCCGTGGCGGCGAGGAGGTCCGCCGAGCCGGACATCGAGCAGGGCGTCAGGGACGACGACGGCGCGGTGTCCGGCGCCGAACTCGTCGCCATGCTCAAAGAACTGCTGCCGGACGGGAGGATCAGCGGGGAGTCCGCCCGTGGCACGAGCGCGGACGCGCCGCCGTACGCCCAGGTCGTGTTCGACGACGGCGAGGGCGGGGCGGCCGTGCAGCTCGGGCTCGGGCGGATCGACGCCGACAGCGAGCACGCCCGGCAGCTCACCGACTGCCCGGACAAGACGTTCGTCGGCTACGACTCCTGCGAGGAGAGCACCCTGCCGGGCGGCGCCCGGCTGCTGCTCTTCCAGGGCTACGAGTACCCGGACCGCCGGGTGGACACCAAGCACTGGTACGCGCAGCTGGTCGATCCGGCGGGGTACGAGGTCAGCGTCATGGAGTGGAACGCCGAGGCGCAGAAGGACGCGCCGGTCACCCGTGCCGAACCGCCGTTGCCCCTCGCCACCTTGAAGACGATCGTCAGGGACCCGGGCTGGCAGCCGGTCGTCGACGCCATCACGGAGAAGCCGGCGAACGACGGCACGCGGGAGGACCAGGGGGAGAAGGAGGAGTCGTCGACGGTTCCCCCCGGGGACGGGTCTCTCGATGCCCCGGTCATCGGGAGCGAGGCCATCCGGAGGACCCTCGTCAGCCTCCTGCCGGAGGGCGTCGACATCGTCGGCGAGGACGACGAGGTGTCGGACTTCGCGTACGTCGTCCTCGACGACGGCGAGGGGCGGAGCCTGGTGCAGGTCAACGCGCAGCTCGGCGTGGTGGACGCCTCTGGCTCGCTGTTCGGCGCGGACGCCGAGACCCTGCCCGACGGCACGAAGGTCGCCGCCCGGCAGGTACCCGGGGAGAAGGGCGGCGAGGGGGTCGTCATGTGGACCGTGGACACCCTCCGCCCGGACGGGCTGCGGGTCGTGATCAGCGCCTTCAACTCCGGCGCCCAGCACACCGCCGAGACCCGCGAGGCCCCCGCGCTCACCATGGCTCAGCTGAGGGAGATCGCCACCAGCGAGCGCTGGAAGAGGCTCGACTGACGGCCCGGCGTCACAAGAAGTCCGCCCACGGCTGGTCCCAGATCTGCTTGACGGCCAGCACCAGGAAGAGCAGGCCCGCGATGGCCAGCATGCCGTTGCTGACGATGCCGTTGCGCCATTCCCGGGGTGTGCGGGAGGAGTTGAGGAGCCAGAGGAGGGTGGCGGCGAGGAAGGGCAGGAAGGCCGCGCCGAGGACGCCGTAGAGGATGATCAGGCGGAACGGCTGGCCCTGGAAGAGCAGGACGATGGGCGGGAAGGTCAGCCAGAGCAGGTAGGCGCGGAACGGCCAGGACTTCTCGTGGCGGCCGGAGGCGACCTCCTCGCCCGTCACCGCCCCCTTCCGGCGGAAGCGCGCCACGAAGTCCGCGAACATCAGGCTCACACCGTGCCAGACGCCGATGAGGGAGGTGTACGAGGTGGCGAAGAAGCCGATCAGGAAGAACTTGGCGGTGGCCGTGCCGTACTCGTCCTCCAGGATGTCGCCGAGCTGGATGAGACCCTTGTCGCCGCTGGCGATGGCGACGTTCGCGGAGTGCAGCAGTTCGGCGCCGACGAAGAGCATCGAGATCACGAAGATGCCGGTCGTGATGTAGGCGACCCGGTTGTCGAGGCGCATGACCTTCATCCAGCCGGTGTTCGTCCAGCCCTTGGCGTTGACCCAGTAGCCGTAGGCGGCCAGCGTGATCGTGCCGCCGACGCCGCCGATGAGGCCGAGGGTGTTGAGGATCGAGTCCTTCTCGTCGGGCAGGACGGGCAGCAGCCCGGCGAAGGCGTCCCCGAGGTTGGGGGTGACGCGGATCGCGAGATAGACCGTGACCACGAACATGACGCCCACCAGGACCGTCATGACCTTCTCGAAGACCGCGTACTTGTTGAACCAGACGAAGACCAGACCGCTCAGGCCGCACAGCACGGCCCACCACTTCAGGTCCATCACGTCGGGGAACAGTGCCTGGAGGGGCAGGGCACTGGAGGACATCGCGGCGGCGCCGTAGACGAAGCCCCAGATCACGACGTAGACGACGAAGAACCACGTCGTCCAGCGGCCGAGGCTCGCCCAGCCGTCGAAGAGGGTGCGGCCGGTGGACAGATGCCAGCGGCCGGCCGCCTCGGCGAGGGAGATCTTGACGAGACAGCCGATGACGGCCGCCCACAGCAGGGTGTATCCGAAGTTGCTGCCCGCGATCAGGGTCGCGACCAGGTCACCGGCGCCGACACCGGTCGCGGCGACGACGATGCCGGGGCCGATGTACTTCCAACTGGACTTGCGGGGTGGGGGGTTGGAGCCGGATGTCGCGGGTGCGTCAGTGGGGTTTCCCGTGGTGTCCGCCATGAGGGTCAAGAAACCGCAAGGGGCGCCATCAGACAAGAGGGCAGGCCCGGTGCGCCCCGCCAGGGGCGCGGGGAACTGCGCGACCAGCCACGACGCAGCCGCTGACGACCGACGGCATCAGCGGCCGGTGGCTTCGGTACCGCATGCCACCGAAGCCACCGACCCCGCCGAACCGCTCAACCCAGCAGAGCGCCACCGCAGCCGTCCGCCCCGCACGTACCGAGTTCGAACCACACGGTCTTGCCCGACCCGTCCTCTTGGCAGCCCCAGCGTCCCGCGAGCGCGTCCACCAGGAACATCCCCCGGCCGCTTTCCGATATCTCCGGCACCCGGCGCACCCGGGGCGGGCGGCCGTCCGTGTCCGACACCTCGCAGCGCAGTACGCCGTGGGCGGCCGACAGGGTCAGCTTCAGTCGGCTCTCCGCGTGCACCAGCGCGTTGGTGACCAGCTCGCTCACCAGCAGTTCCGCCGTGTCGGTCTGTTCGAGCAGACCCCATCCCTCCAGCTGCCTGCGCACCTGCGCGCGGGCCTGTGCGGCGGCGGTGGGACGAGGGTCGTACTCGACACTCAAGTGCCCCGCGCCCATGGGCGGTTGCGGATACGAGGCGAAATGGGGGCCGGAATCCGGAAGGAGACCCCCGGAGAGTTGCAGCATGCTTCCAGGGTTGCCGCCACGCGTACGCGGCACACGGGGAGGACTACCCGTTTCCGGCCGCGCATATACCTGTTTCCCGCCCGGGTACGTCCGTAATTGGGGGCCTACGCAACTGATGGGCGTGTACGCGGTTGTGTAGGGCTTACGCGCGCTGTGAACTCCCGGCGCGTTCCTCCCTGTTCCGGCCATCCCGGTGCGCTGCCCACCCCCACCCACTCTTGACCTGGTCATGCCAGAGCCGCACCATGAGCGCCACACCCGCACCAGGGCCGGCCGGGCACCCCATGGTCGCCGGCCAGGCCCGAGGCACGTCGCAAGGATCCACCCCCCGCTCCACTCCCCACTTCCGGAGACCCCGGAATTCCTGGAGAAACTAGGAGACTTGATGCGACTCCGCATACGCGGCAGGGCGGCGACGCCCGACGGCACCGGCCGGAGATCCGGTCGCCGCACCGCCACCCTCGCCACCCTGCTGGCGCTGGCGCTCGCCGCCCCGGTCGCCGCGACCACCTCGGACGCGACGGCGACCAGCGGCGAGCGGCCGAAGGCCTCCGCCGACGACATCCGTCAGTACGAGGTGCACATGCACTCGGACACCGAGTCCCGCACGGCGCTGCAGCGGGCCGGTGTGACCGTGGACGACGCCGACGACCACTCGGTGTTCGTCTCCGGACGCGCGGACCAGATCAAGAAGCTGAAGCAGCAGGGGTACGAGGTCACCCCGCTCGGCGCCGCCCCGGACCGGTCGAACGGCGAGGACGACGTACGGCTCTTCGACTTCCCGTCCGCCGACTCCCGCTACCACAACTACGCGGAGATGACGAGCGAGATCAACTCCGTGGTCGCGGCGAACAGTTCGATCGCCAGCCAGCGGGTCATCGGTACCACGTACCAGGGCCGGAACATCGTCGCCATCAAGATCAGCGACAACGTCGGCACGGACGAGGCCGAGCCCGAGGTGCTGTTCACCCACCACCAGCACGCCCGTGAGCACCTGACCGTCGAGATGGCGCTCTATCTGCTGGGCGAGCTGACCTCCGACTACGGGACCGACTCCCGCGTCACCAACATGGTGAACAACCGCGAGATCTGGATCATCCCGGACATCAACCCGGACGGCGGCGAGTACGACGTCGCGACCGGCTCGTACCGCTCGTGGCGCAAGAACCGGCAGCCCAACAGCGGCTCGTCGTACGTCGGTACCGACCTCAACCGCAACTGGAACTACCGCTGGGGCTGCTGTGGCGGCTCGTCGGGGTCGACGTCCTCGGACACCTATCGGGGTACGGCCGCCGAGTCGGCGCCCGAGGTGAAGGTCGTCGCGAACTTCGTGCGCAGCCGGGTCGTCGGCGGGGTCCAGCAGATCAAGACCGGGATCGACTTCCACACCTACAGCGAGCTGGTGCTGTGGCCCTTCGGGTACACGACCGCCGACACCGCGACCGGGATGACGGCGGACGACCGCAACGCGTTCGCGACGGTCGGCGGGAAGATGGCCGCGAGCAACGGGTACACGCCCGAGCAGTCCAGCGACCTCTACATCACGGACGGGTCGATCGACGACTGGCTGTGGGGCAACCAGAAGATCTTCGGGTACACGTTCGAGATGTATCCGGGGTCGGCCTCGGGTGGCGGTTTCTACCCGCCCGACGAGGTGATCGCCCGGGAGACCGCGCGGAACCGGGACGCGGTGCTGCAGTTGCTGGAGAACTCGGACTGCATGTACCGGTCTATTGGCAAGGAAGCGCAGTATTGCTAGCCGTGGGGTTCGTTCTGTGAGTCCGTGAGTGGGGAACTGCGGGACCGTCGTGGCTGGTCGCGCAGTTCCCCGCGCCCCTTACGGGGCGGAGTCCTCGGGCTCTTCCTTGCCGGAACCGTCGTCGAAGTACGCGTCCAGGACCTCGTCGATCTGCTTCTCCCAGGCCGCGTGCTCCGACTTGGCCTTGGCCTCGATCTCCAGGAAGTACCAGCGGCGGTCGGGGGTGTGGACCGTGATGGTGAAACGCTTGCCGAAGAGGGGGGACTCCGTCTCGATCGCGCCGATCTCGTCCCAGGTGAACTCGCACTCCTGGTCGTCCAGACGCAGCCGTACGCCGGCGCTGTCCGCGACGATCTTCGCGCGGCGGTCGGAGGCCTCGAAGACGGGGCCGTCCGTGGTGTCCTCGGCCGCGCCTTCGGCTTCGTCACCGTCGGCTTCTTCGGCTGCGGCCTCGGCTTCGCCTTCGGCCTCGGCTTCCGCTGCGGCTTCGGATCCCGCTGCGGCTCCGGACTCGGCGGTGGACGGCTCGGCCCGGTCCAGGGCAGCCTCGTCCGGCTCCTCGGTCTCCGCCGGTTCGGCGGACTCCGTCGGCTTGGTGTCCTCCGGCTCCTCCTGCTTCTCCTTCTTCACGGACACCGGGGCCGTGAGTCCGGGGATGTGCGACGGGTCGACCGCTGCGGCGGCCAGGGGCTGGTTGTTCGAACCGATGCGCTGCTCCACAGCGGGCAGTATGGTCGACGACCCTGTGTCGGGGACAGTCGGGCCGGGCATATGTCCGCATCTGGGTTTCAGGGCGTTCAAACGAACACGCTCAATACCGCCGCTGCCGCGAAGCCCGCCAGCGACAGCACCGTCTCCAGGACCGTCCAGGTCTTGAGGGTGTCGCGTTCGCTGATGCCGAAGTACTTGGCGACGATCCAGAAGCCGCCGTCGTTGACGTGCGAGGCGAAGATCGAGCCCGCCGAGATCGCCATGATGACGAGGGCGACGAAGGCCTGGGAGTGGTCGCCCTCGGCGAGGAGGGGCGCGACGATGCCGGCCGTGGTCACGATCGCCACCGTCGCCGAGCCCTGCGCGACCCGGAGCACCACGGAGAGCAGGTAGGAGAGGACCAGCACCGGCAGGCCCACGTCGTTGAACGTGTCCGACAGGGCCTGCGCCACCCCGCTCGCCTTCAGTACGGCGCCGAAGACCCCGCCCGCGCCAACCACCAGCAGGATGTTGCCGACCGGCTTGAGGGAGGACGTCGAGACCGTCTCCAGCGACTTGCGGGACCAGCCGCGGCGGATGCCGAGCAGGTAGTACGCGAGGAGCAGGGCGATGGTCAGCGCGACGAAGGGGTTGCCGAAGAACTCGATCACCGAGCGGAGGGTGGAGGGGTCCAGGGCGATCGAGGAGAAGGTCGCGGCGAGGATCAGGAGGAGCGGGGTGCCGATGATCAGGAAGACCGTGGTGAGGGGGACCGGCTTCTCCGTCGGCACCACGCCCGCCGCGCGTTGTTCGTCCATCACCGCCTGACGGGACTCCTCCGCCGCCTCCACCATGTCCTGCGGGACGGGGACGAAGATGCGGCGGCCGACCCAGGCGGAGAACACCCAGGCGGCCAGGACGGCCGGGATGCCGCAGACGACGCCCATCAGGATGACCCAGCCGAGGTCGACGTGGAGAAGGCCCGCCGCGGCCACCGGGCCGGGGTGCGGGGGCAGGAAGGCGTGCGTCATCGAGAGGCCGGCGAGGAGCGGGAGGCAGTAGAGGAGGATCGACTTGCCCGAGCGTTTGGCGGCGGCGTAGACGATCGGGGCGAGGACGAAGATGCCGACGTCGAAGAAGACCGGGATGCCGAAGATCAGGCCGGTCAGGCCCATCGCGAGGGGGGCGCGTTTCTCGCCGAAGAGGTTCAGCAGGCGGGAGGCCAACACCTCGGCGCCGCCGCTGACTTCGAGGATCGCGCCGAGCATCGTGCCCAGGCCGATGATGATCGCGACGTGGCCGAGGATGCCGCCCATGCCGGACTCGATGGTCGAGACGGCGTCGCTTCGCTGGACCGTGCCGAAGAGTTCGGTGACCGAGAGTCCGGCGGCGAGGCCGACGGCTATGGAGACGGCGAGGAGGGCCACGAAGGGCTGGAGTCTGGTCTTGATGATCAGGAAGAGGAGGAGGGCTATGCCCAGGGCGGCGACGGTGAGGAGGCCGGCGGTGCCGTTTATGAGGAGGAGCAGGCCGCCGGTGTGTGGGGGTGCTTCGGGCATGGGGGGGGTCCTCTGGGTGGGGGCATGGCTGGGATTTTGGGCAGGGGGGGAGCGCCGTGCGGGGTGCGGGGATGGTGGGGGGGTGGTGCTGGAGCGTCGCCGGGTGCGGGTGGGTCGTGGTTGCTCGCGCAGTTCCCCGCGCCCCTGAAGAGCGCGGGTGCGGGCCTCAGTTGTCCAGGACCGCCAGTGCGTCGATTTCGATCAGGAGGCCCGCCGGGAGGCCGACGTAGACCGTCGTGCGGGCGGCGGGGGCTGTTGTGAAGTGCTGCTCGAAGTACTCGTTGTAGATCGAGTTCATCTCGGCGAAGTGGTCCACGTCGGTGAGGTAGACGCGGATCATCATCACGTCGTCCCAGGTGGCGCCGCCTTCTTCCAGGATCGCCCGGACGTTGGCGAGGGTCTGGAGGGTCTGTTCGCGCAGGGTGGGGCCGGCGGGGGTGGGGGGTTCGCCCTCGACGGCGGGGAGGAAGCCGACCTGGCCCGCGACCTGGAGGATGTTGCCCTTCCGGACGCCGTGGGAGAACTTCGCGGGGGGTGCGGTGTGGGTCTTCGGGGTGAGGGCGATCTTGTCGGTCATAGCGGGTCCTTGTCCGTCATACGGGGTCTGACGTGGGGGTTCGGCCGGAGTACTCGCCGCTGATCGCGTCCGCGGTGCGGCGGACCAGGGGCAGGAGGGTGAGGAGTTCGTCGGCGGTGACGACGACGTTGGGGGCGGAGACCGACATCGCGGCGACGACCCGGCCGTCGGCGCCCCGGACGGGCGCGGCCACGCAGTTGATCGACTCCTCGTGGCCGCCGAGGTCGGTGGCCCAGCCCTGTTCGCGGACCCGTGCCAGTTCCTTGAGGAAGGCGGCGGCGTTGGGCGTGGAACGGGACGTGTACATGGGGTAGTCGAGCTTCTCCGCGAGGGCGCGGCGCTCGGCTTCGGGGAGGTCGGCGAGGCACAGCTTGGCGACGGCGGCGACCGTGATGGCGACCGGCTTGCCGATCCGGGAGTACATGCGGACCGGGTAGCGGCTCTCCACCTTGTCGATGTAGAGGACCTCGTTCTCCTCGTGGACGGCGAGGTGGACGGTGTGGCCGCACTGTTCGTTGAGGCGTACCAGGTGGGGGTGGGCGATCTCGCGGACGTCGAGGTTCTCGACGGCCTCCTGGGCGAGGGCGAAGAGGCGGGCACCGAGGCGGTAGCGCTGGTCGGACTGGCGGTAGACCAGGCCGTGTTCGTGGAGGGTGCGCAGCAGGCGCAGGGCCGTGGACTTGTGGACGCCCAGGCGGTCGGCGACCTGGCCGAGGTCGGCGGGGCCCTCGGCCAGCAGCGGCAGGATGCTGAGCGCGCGGTCGACGGTCTGGCTCATGGGGTGTGTACCTCCTCCTCGGCCCGGTCCGGTACGTCAGTCCAGCCGGGGGCGAGTCGAAGTGTCCCCCACGCGTCGTCGTCCAGGGCGGCGAGGCGGTCGGCGTGGTCGCGGTGGGGTGGGGTGGCGAGGTCGCCGGGGACGGTGAGGGTGGCCGCCGCCATGAGGTGGCCGTGGCGGAGGCGGGCCTTGGCGGGGAGGGCGCGGAGGGTGGCGGAGAGGAAGCCGGCGGCGAAGGCGTCACCGGCGCCGGTCGCTGCCGCGACCTGAACGGTGGGGGCGGGGACGAACGTCGTCGTGTCCGTGACTGGTCCGGTGCGCGTCGTGTCGTCGCCCTCGGTGGGGGTGGGGTCGGGGACGTGCCGGGGGGTCTCCGTCCTCGGTCCGGCGGGCGCCGTCGGGTGGGGAAGTGCCCGGTGGTGGACGCCGGCCGCTGCGGGCGGACACCCCCCGGCACGCCCCCTTCCGTCCGTGGGCGGCCGGTCCGGGCGCGGGGGCGTGCGCGTGAACAGGGTGGCTCCGCGCGCTCCTTGTTTCACCACGAGGGTGGTCGGCTCCGGCAGGAGTGTGCGGATCGCTGTGGGTCCGCCGGTGACACCCCAGGCCTGCTGGGCCTCGTCCTCGCCGACGAAGACGATGTCGGCGCGGCGGGCCAGTTCGAGGAGGACGTGCGGGCCCTCGGTGTCACTCCAGAGGCCGGGGCGGTGGTTGACGTCGAAGGAGACCAGGGGGCGGTGGTCGGGGCGTGGGGCCGTCAGGTCGCGGAGCAGGTGCAGGCAGTCGTCGGACAGGGCCGCCGTGATGCCGGAGAGGTGCAGGACGCGTCCGGCGCGTACGGCGGTGAGGTCCACGGTCCGTGTCGACATCGCCGAGGCGGCCGAACCGGCGCGGTAGTAGGCGACCTCGTGGGCGTCCGTGGCTCGGTCGCCCGCCGTGCGGAAGTAGACGCCCGTCGGGCGTTCTGGGTCGCGGCGCACGGAGGTCACGTCGACGCCGTAGGAGCCGATCTCCTCCAGCAGGTGGTCGCCGAAGCCGTCGGCTCCGACCCGGCTGACCCAGCGCGCCGTGTGGCCGGCGGCGGCCAGTACGCAGGCCACGTTGGACTCCGCGCCGCCGATGGCCCGGTCGAAGGAGGGGACGTCGGCGAGGCGTCCGGGGCGGGTGGGGAGGAAGGTGACCATGGACTCGCCGAGCGCGACTACGTCGACGGCTGCGGCGTCGGGGGAACGGAGGCCGTCGGCGGTCACGATGGTGGAGGCTCCTCGTCGCGTCGGCTGGGGGCGGGTCGGCACCGTTGACCCGGCGTTGGCTGGGATGTTAGACAGCAGTGAGCGACATACGCAATGAACGTTGCACACTTTGCAACGTACCTCGTCAGGGAGATCCCATGGGTGTCGAGAGTGTCGAAGCGCTGGCCCGGCTGGCGGAGGAGCGCGTCGATCACCGCTTCAAGGGACTGCCGCCGGACGCCGAGGGCCTGACGGTGGCCGAGCTGGCCGCGCAGCGGCGGAACCTGTTCACCGGCGGTTTCACCACCCCCGTGCTCGCCCTGTCCGCCGAGCGCCTGGAGCACAACCTGGCGCTGATGGAGACCTACTCCGCGCGCCACAACCTCGCCTTCGCCCCGCACGGCAAGACGTCCATGGCACCGGAGCTGTTCCGGCGGCAGATCGAGCGCGGCGCCTGGGGCATCACCCTCGCCGTGCCCCACCAGGCGCGGGTGGCACGGGAGTTCGGCATCGAGCGGATCTTCCTCGCCAACGAGGTCGTCGACCCGGCCGCCCTGCGCTGGATCGCCGACGAGCTGGCGGCCGATCCGCGCTTCCGCTTCGTCTGTTACGTCGACTCCGTGCGCGGTGTCGAGCTGATGGACGCCGCGCTGCGGGGCTCCGCGCGTCCCGTGGACGTCGTCGTGGAGCTGGGCGCCGGTGAGGGCGCGCGCACCGGCGTGCGTACGGAGGCCGAGTGCGCGGCGGTCGCGGACGCGGTGGCCGGGGTCGACACGCTGCGCCTGGTCGGGGTCGCCGGGTACGAGGGCGAGGTGCCGGGCGCCGACCCGGAGCGGGTGGGGGCCTGGCTGCGCCGGCTCACCGCGCTGGCCGTCGACTTCGACAAGGCGGGGCGGTTCGCGGGGCTGGACGAGGTGATCGTCAGCGCGGGCGGCAGCGCCTGGTTCGACGCGGTGGCCGAGGTCTTCGCCGAGCTGCCCGAACTGTCCGTGCCGGTACTGAAGTTGCTGCGGTCCGGTGCGTACGTCTCGCACGACGCCGGGCACTACCGCCGGCTCACCCCCTTCAACCGGGTCCCCGAGGAGGGCGCCCTGGAGCCCGCCTTCCGGCTCTGGGCCCAGGTCGTCTCCCGCCCCTCCCCCGAGCAGGCCTTCGCCAACGCGGGCAAGCGCGACGCCGCGTACGACCTCGATCTGCCGTCGGTGGAGGTGGTGCGGGACGCGGACACGGGTGCGGTCCGCGACGCCGTCGGCGTCACCGTGACGGGGCTGTCCGACCAGCACGCGTGGCTGCGCACGGAGTCCGGCGCGGAGGTGGAGGTCGGCGACTGGGTGGGGCTGGGGCTGTCGCATCCGTGCACGTCGTTCGACAAGTGGAAGCTGATTCCGCTGGTGGAGGCGGACGGGACCGTCACGGACTACGTCCGTACGTTCTTCTGAGGCCGGCAGTCGAGTCCTGAAAGGTGACCCGCATGGACGAGCTGGTCTTCCGTGACGCCGAGGTCGTGGACGGCTCCGGCGGCCCCTCCTACCGCGCCGACGTGGTCGTGGCGGACGGCAGGATCACGTCGATCGTCAAGGAGGCGGCCGCGGCGGGGTGTCAGCGGCCGAGGGCCCGGCGGGAGGTCGACGCCGAGGGTCTGGTCCTGGCCCCCGGCTTCATCGACATGCACGCCCACAGCGACCTCGCGCTCCTGCGGGACCCCGAGCACACCGCGAAGGCGGCCCAAGGCGTGACCCTGGAGGTCGTCGGCCAGGACGGACTGTCGTACGCGCCCGTCGACGACCGCACCCTCGAAGAGGTCCGCCGCGCGATCACCGGCTGGAACGGCTACGGCGAGGACATCGACTTCACCTGGCGCTCGGTCGGCGAGTACCTGGACCGGCTCGACCACGGCTTCGGGGGCGAGGGCATCGCCGTGAACGCCGCGTACCTCGTGCCGCAGGGGACGGTCCGGATGCTCGCCATGGGCTGGGAGGACCGGGAGGCCACCCCCGAAGAGCTGGACCTCATGCGGGAGTTGGTGGCGGCGGGGCTCAGGGAGGGCGCAGTCGGGATGTCGTCGGGGCTGACGTACACCCCCGGCATGTACGCCAAGGACGCCGAACTCACCGAGCTGTGCCGGGTGGTGGCGGCGTACGACGGCTACTACTGCCCGCACCACCGCTCGTACGGGGCGGGCGCGCTCCGGGCGTACGAGGAGATGGTCGCGCTGACCCGAGAGGCCGGCTGCGCCCTCCATCTGGCCCACGCCACCATGAACTTCGGGGTGAACGAGGGGCGGGCGCCCGAGCTGCTGGCTCTCCTGGACGACGCGCTCGCCGCCGGAGCGGACATCTCGCTCGACACGTACCCCTACACGCCCGGCTGCACGACGCTCGTGGCGATGCTGCCGAGCTGGGCGGGCGAGGGCGGTCCCGAGGCGATCCTCGCGCGGCTGGCGGACGACGAGACGGCCGGGCATATCCGGCACCACATGGAGGTCGTGGGCGCCGACGGCTGCCACGGCGTACCCATCGAGTGGGACACGATCGAGATCTCGGGCGTCACCGACCCGGCGCTGTCGTCGTACGTGGGCCGGACGGTCGCGCGGTCCGCGAAGGAACGCGGTGAGGAGCCCTGGGTGACCGCCCGTCGGCTGCTCGTCGGGGACCGGCTCGGCACGACGATCCTCCAGCACGTCGGGCACGAGGAGAACGTGCGGACCATCATGCGCCACCGTGTGCACACCGGCGGATCCGACGGCATCCTGCGCGGGGACAAGCCGCATCCGCGCGCGTACGGGACGTTCCCCCACTATCTCGGCCGGTACGTGAGGGAGTTGGGCGTGCTCTCCCTGGAGGAGTGCGTCGCCCATCTCACCTCACGTCCCGCCGCGCGGCTGCGCCTCGTGGACCGGGGACTCGTCCGCGAGGGCTACCGCGCCGACCTGGTCCTCCTCGACCCGGCGACCGTGGCCGCCGGGTCGACCTATGAGGCGCCGCGCACCCTGCCCACCGGCATCCCGCACGTCCTGGTCGACGGCCGCTTCGTCATCGAGGACGGCCGCCGGACGGACGTACTGGCGGGCCGGGCGGTCCGGCAGGCACCTGATTGACGTGGGCCCGCCCCTGTCCTTTCAGGGGCGCGGGGAACTGCGCGAGAAGCCCCACCGGCCCGCGGCCGAAGAACGGCCCGGTGGTCTGCAGGCGGGCCCGAGCGGAGCGCTACGGCTTGGGGAGCACGCAGCCGGCCGCCGACAGGTCGAGCTTGTTGTCCACGCCGAAGCAGGCGGGGACGTGCCAGGTCTGCTGGGCGTAGTTGATGCCCTGACGGACGGTCACGGTGCCGTTCGCGTCGACCTCGCAGGGGTTGTTGACGGTGCAGCGCTCACCGCTCTCGTTGCCCGTGTTGTTGACGCCGACGACCTTGTTGGTGGCGACGTTGACCACCGGGGAGCCCGAGGTGCCGCCGATGGTGTTGCAGGCGGAGGTGTAACGGATGGAGTCCTTCCAGGTCCAGTCACCCTCCTTCAGGCGGTACGCGAACCCGTCGACGCCGCAGGTGTAGATCCGCTTCCAGTACCCGGAGACGACGCTGATGGCGGTGCCGGCGGCCGGGCGGGCGGTGTCGTAGACGAGCGCGTCGATGCCGTAGGTGCTCTTGATCTGCGCGTACGTGGTGGTGAGCTGGTACACCGCCATGTCCGTGTCCGTCATCGTGCCGTACGCGATCTTGCTGGCGCGCAGGGTGCCGACGCGGGTGCCGGCGGAGTTCAGCAGGCCGAAGGTGCGGGTGGAGGCGCGGTCGACGATGACCTGTCCGGGGGTCGGGAAGCCGGTCTCCAGGCAGTGGCCGTTGGTCATCACCAGCGCCGGGTCGTTGTCCTCGGAGTCGGGCATCCGGACGACGGAGCCGGAACAGTTGCTGAGCGAGACGGTGCCGGCGAAGTTGACGGCCTGCACCGCCGGGGTCGCGAGGTCGGCGACGGTCTTGTTCGCGGTGTCGACGACGCCGCCGACCACGCTGTTCACGACCGCGTCCGCCGACTTCCCGGGTGCCGCCGCCGGTTCCGGCGCCGCGACCGCCGGTGCCGCGCCGGCCCCGGTGATCACCAGGGCGAACAGCGAGGCAACGAGAGGCTTTCTCATGTGGGGGTCCCCTCACTACAGCTATAGGGCTGCGTGGTGGCAGAAGATCTTCCGGCCACCGCAGTTTGTCATGCGCATTGTGAGGGCGATGTGGAGGACGAGCAAGGAGTTGGTTCCGGCCGCGCGATCTTCGGCCAGGGGGTGGGGGGTTGGGGGCGGGCCGTGGCTACTTGGGGCCCTTGGTCGCGCCCTGGCCCCGGCGCTGATTGCCGTTGGAGTTGCCCCGGGACGAGGACGTCTCGGTGGCGGAGGAGGCGGTGGACGGCGGGGCGGAGGTGGCGGTCGGCGACGCGGAACGCGACGGCTCGCCGGTGGTGGCCGAGGCGGCCGGGGACGTGGAGGCGTCCGGCGAGGAGTCGCCGGACGACGTCGCGGCACCCGCGTCGGAGGTTTCGTCGGCCGACGGGGCGGCGGTGTCCGCGTCCCCGGCACGGCCGTCGGACGTGGCGGACGGGACGGCTTCCGGGGCATCGGGCGACCCCTTCTCCGAGGCGCCGAGCCCGGCCAGTCCCGCCGTCACGGCCCCGACCAGCACCGCGGCACCGATCCCGCCCGCGACCAACGCGCCACGGCGGCGGGCCCGCCGCCGCCCGAGCGTGCTCCGCCGCCCGTCGACGGCCCGCGCCCGCCGCCCGGCCCCCACGACCTCCGAGCCGCCGGGCCGACCGGGTGCGTCCGGGTGCGGCGCGCCGGCGCCGTACGGGACAGGGCCTTCGTGGGGCGCGCCATCACCGTGGGAAGCACCACCGCCGTAGGGCGCGCCATCCCCATAGGGGGCGCCGTCTCCGTAGGGCGCGCCCCCGCCGTACGGCGTGCCCGGCTCGCGCGCGCCCGTCGGGGCACCGCCGGCCGGACCGCTCCCGGCCGGGCCCGGCGCCGGCGGCACGACCTCGTCGAGTTGGACCGTGTCGTCGTAGGCGTTCTGCCAGCCGTGGGCGGCGGCCGGGTCCGCGAAGATCTCGTAGGCCGGGGTGGAGCGGGGGTCGCCGACGGGGAGGTACACGTTCGGCGGTGTCCCGGTGTCGGCCTCGTTCCGGTCCGGCCCGTGCGCGCTGTCCACGCCGCCCACCCCATTCATCGCGTTCCGCTGCCTTCGTGTCGAGGGCCGTTCGCCCAAGCCTCATGGGCCCTACGCCCAGGTCTCAGCGGCGTACGGCCGGTTCCGTGCGGTCGGCGGCCGTGCGGTGGGGGGTCGGCCGGACCTGCTCGCGGATTCTAGAGAGGAGGGGGCCGGGGGGACAGCGGCGGGGCATTTCGGGGTAATGCGGCCGTCCCACGTGGTGGAAAACACGGCCCGGAACGCGTTACCGGGCCGTAAGCTCACGGACATGCAGGTGATCCAGTCGACCAAGCTCGCCAACGTCTGTTACGAGATCCGGGGCCCGGTGCTCGAGGAGGCGATGCGGCTTGAGGCGGCGGGGCATCGGATCCTCAAGCTGAACACGGGCAATCCGGCGGCGTTCGGCTTCGAGTGCCCGCCCGAGATCCTGGAGGACATCCTCCGGAACGTGTCCAGCGCCCACGGGTACGGCGACGCCAAGGGCCTGCTCGCCGCGCGCCGGGCCGTCGTCATGCACAACCAGACCCTCGGCATCGAGACGGACGTCGAGCACGTCTTCATCGGCAACGGGGTATCCGAGCTGATCGTGATGGCCATGCAGGGCCTCCTCGACGACGGCGACGAGGTGCTCGTACCGTCCCCGGACTACCCGCTGTGGACGGCGGCGGTCTCCCTCTCCGGCGGTACGGCCGTGCACTACCGCTGCGACGAGCAGTCCGACTGGATGCCGGACCTCGCGGACGTCGAGCGGAGGGTCACCGACCGCACCAAGGCGATCGTCATCATCAACCCGAACAACCCGACGGGCGCGGTGTACGACGAGGCGGTGCTGCGCGGCCTGACGGACATCGCGCGCCGCCACAACCTGCTGGTCTGCTCCGACGAGATCTACGACAAGATCCTCTACGACGGCGCCACGCACACCCCGACGGCCTCGGTCGCCCCCGACCTGCTGACCCTCACCTTCAACGGCATGTCGAAGGCGTACCGGGTGGCCGGTTACCGGGTGGGCTGGATGGCGATCTCCGGCCCGCGCGCGCACGCCGACTCCTACATCGAGGGTCTGACGATCCTCGCGAACATGCGGCTGTGCGCGAACATGCCGGGGCAGCACGGGGTGGTCGCCGCGCTCAGCGGACGGCAGACGATCAACGACCTGGTGCTGCCGGGCGGGCGGCTGAAGGAGCAGCGGGACGTCGCGTACGAGCTGCTCACGCAGATCCCGGGCGTCTCGTGCGTGAAGCCGAAGGGGGCGCTGTATCTGTTCCCGCGCCTCGATCCGAACGTCTTCAAGATCAAGGACGACCGGCGGATGGTCCTCGACCTGCTCCGACAGGAGAAGATCATGGTCGTGCAGGGCACTGGCTTCAACTGGGCCGAACCCGACCACTTCCGGGTCGTGACCCTGCCGACGGTGGGTGACCTGCGGTCCGCGATCACCCGGATCGGGAACTTCCTGGACGGGTACGGGCAGGCCTGACACCACGCGCCGAGTACGGCGAACCGGGGCTTTCGGACCTCGCTCAACTTTAGACCGAATCTAAGGTAGAGTGGTCGTCCGAGAGCTTGGAGGCCATCCCATGTACGAGCCGATCCGCACGAAGTCGGTCCACACGATGGCCGGCACCACCTCCTCCGACTTCCCTCACCGTTCGCGTGAGGAAGAGCTGGACATCCAGCTCGCGGGTCATCTGGCGGCGCTGCTGGCGGTGACCGACGAACTCCGCGCGCTGACCCCTTCCGACGACCTCGACGCGGCCGCGGAGGCGCTGGCCGCGCAGGTCGCCCGGCTGAGGGGCGGCCGGCCTCCCGTGCGCGTCGCCGCCGGCGGCGGGGGCGAGGGAGACGTCGCCGGGCTGCACCACAGGGCGCACGCGCTCGCGGGGCGGGCGCTTGTCGTCGCCGCGTCGCGGGCGGATACGGCGTCGGCGATTCTGGCGGCTTCGCGGATGGACGCGCATGCGGCTGTGCCGTTGAGTGCGTAGCCGCTTGGGGGTGCCTGTTTCGCCGGCGGGTGCGGGTGCGTGGGGCTTCTCGCGCAGTTCCCCGCGCCCCTAAAAGCATCAGGCCCCTGCGGGCCTGAAAGACCACGGTTTGGTGGGCCTGAAAGGCGAAGGTCGGGTGGGCCTGAAAAGCACGGGGCGCAGCCCCTGCTTTTCAGGGGCGCGGGGAACTGCGCGAGAAGCCCCACCGGGCCGGCAGCCGACAACGCACCCACCCCGCCCCTCCCCCGGAGGGCCGTGGCATACCGGGACCACCGCTTCATCCCCCGTTCACCGGCCCACACAAGGAACGTTGGGTTCCGCGGAGCACCCTCCCCGTGTGAGACGAATCGCGGGAATCGTCCTCGCGGTCCTGCTGATCGGCGGCGTGGTGGCAGCCGTCGTGGCGGGCCGGCAGACCGAGGACACGGGCACGGCAACGAAGACCGTGCGAGGCGTGATCGGGTCGGAGAAGGCGGAGTTCTTCGCCGACCCGGAGGTGGTGAAGGCCCTGGCCGCCAAGGGCTACACCGTGAAGACGGAGACGTCGGGATCCTGGGCCATGGACGGCCTCGATCCGAAGGGGTACGACTTCGCGTTCCCGTCCAGCAAGGCACCCGCCGACGAACTGGCCGAGAAGTACGGCGTGCGCGAACCACTGCCGCGCCCCTTCTACTCGCCGCTCGTCGTGGTCGCCCACCGGGGCGCCGCCGAGGTGCTGCGGGACAACCGGCTGGCCACCCTCGAAGGGGACCGGGGCGTCCTCGACATGGGCGCGTACCTGAAGGCCGCCGAGGACGGGCGGACCTGGCAGGACCTCAAGGGGGTTGAGAAGTACGGCGAGTTGAGGGGACTCCTCTACATCGCCACCACCGACCCGACCACCTCCAACTCCGGCGCGCTCTACCTCGCCGCCGCCTCCGAGGTCGCGAACGGCGGACGGGTGGTCGCGGACAAGGCCGGCCTGGACCGGACCGCGCCCCTCATGCGCGAGCTGATCAGTGTGCAGGGTGCCCAGCAGCCGAGCACCGACGCGGCGTTCCGCGACTTCGTCAGCGGGGTCGGCAATCCCCTCGTGCTGGTCTACGAGTCGCAGGTCGCCGCCCTGCTGACGGAGGGCCAGGGCTTCGACGGCCTGGTCGTCCTCTACCCGGACACCACCGTGTTCAGCGACCACACCGTCGTACCGGTCACGGACGAGGGGCGTGCGCTCGGGGAACTCCTCGGCAGCGACCCGAGGTTGCGCGAGCTGGCGGCCCGGCACGGGTTCCGGCCGCAGGGCGCGGCCACCGAGTTCACGGCGGCGACCGCCGACCACACCACCTATCTCATGCAGAAGCTGACCGTCCGGCAGGCGCCCGTGCCCACCTCCGAGGTGCTGCACGAGATGGCACGCCGGGCCAGGGGCCAGTAGGACGACGGGGGAACACCACAGATGAACATCGACAACAGCGGTGGCGACACCGCCTTCACCCTCACCCCTCCCGAGCCGGTCGCGGCCGTACCCCGGGAGAAGGCCGGCGGGTTGGTGCCGGTCGAGGAGTCCGTGCGGACGGACATGGCCCGCAAGGCCGAGGAGTACGTCCGGGGGCTCGCCGCCCTCGACGCCCGCTCCCCGGAGTTCGCCGGCCGGGTCGGGGAGATCACCGCGCTCGGCGCGGGCGAGATGCGGAGCGCCGCCGCCCAGTCCAACCGGATGCTGGAGCGGACCGTGCGCAGCCTGCCGGGCAAGGGCGGTGACGCGCAGTCGCAGGTCGCGGGCTCGCTCGTGGAACTCCGGCGGGTGGTGGAGGACCTGGACCCGCGTGATCTGCCGGCGAGCAAGGGACGCAAGCTGCTGTCCCGGCTGCCGGGCGGCAACAAGCTGCGCGACCACGTCGCCAAGTACGCCTCCTCACAGGGGACGTTGAACAAGATCGTGGGCTCCCTGCGCGGCGGGCAGGACGAACTGCGGCGCGACAACGCCGCCTTGCAGACCGAACGGGTCCGGCTCTGGGAGACCATGGGCAAGCTCCAGGAGTACGTCGTCCTGACGGAGGCCCTGGACACGGCCGTCGAGGAGCACATCCGGACGCACGTCGACGGGGCCGATCCGCAGCAGGGCGACACGCTCCGCGCCGACGTGCTCTTCCCCGTGCGGCAGAAGCACCAGGACCTGCTCACCCAGCTGGCCGTCTGCGCCCAGGGCTATCTGGCCATGGACGTCGTACGGCGCAACAACGAGGAGCTGATCAAGGGCGTCGACCGGGCCGCGACGACCACCGTCTCGGCGCTGCGCATCGCCGTGATGCTCGCCTCCGCCCTCGACAACCAGAAGAAGGTCGTCGACCAGGTCAACGCGTTGCGCGGTACGACGGAGGAGCTGATCCGGGGCAACGCGGAGATGCTCGCCAGCCAGAGCGGGGAGATCCAGCGCATCGCCGCCGACCCGGCCGTCGGCACGGAGACACTCCGTACGGCCTTCCAGCAGATCTACCGCACCCTCGACGCCATCGACACGTACAAGGTCCAGGCGACGGAGACCATGGCCGCGACCGTCGAGTCCCTGACCTCCGAACTCCAGCACGCGACACGGTACTTGGAGCGCAGCCGGAGCCAGGGAGCACTGGAAGGGGGTGGGCTCGTATGAGAGTGCGCACGACGGTGGGGCTCGCCCTGACGACCGCGGTGGCCCTCCTGGCCACCGCCTGCACGGCCACCGACCCGGCCGCGCCCGACCCCGCCGAACCGACCGCGTACGTCCCCGGCACCCTCCGCGTCCTCGCCTCCAGTGAACTCGCCGACATGAAGCCGGTGTTGGCGCAGGTGGAGAAGGACACCGGGATCAAGGTCCGGCCCACCTACATGGGCACCCTCGACGCCGTCGAGCTGCTCACCGAGCAGCGGGCGAAGGGCGCGTACGACGCGGTGTGGCTGTCCTCCAACGACTACCTGCGGCTCCGCCCGGAGGCGGCGAAGCAGGTCGTGTCGGAGACCTCGGTGATGTCCAGCCCGGTCGCGATCGGCGTGAAGAACGAGACCGTGACGAAGCTGGGCTGGAAGTCGGGTGACGTCACCTGGTCGGACGTCGAGAAGGCCGTGGCGGACGGGAGGCTGACGTACGGCATGACCGATCCGACCCGCTCCCACTCCGGTTTCGCCACGCTCGTCTCGGTCGCGTCGGCTCTCTCCGACGCCCAGTCCGCACTGACGGACGCGGACGTCGCACGGGCGACGCCCCGGCTGAAGGAGTTCTTCGCGGGGCAGAAGCTGACGTCGGGATCGTCGGGCTGGCTCGCGGCGGCGTACGACCGGCGCGGTGACGTCGACGCGCTGCTCAACTACGAGTCGGTGCTGGAGTCGCGCGAGGACCTGACGGTGATCCGGCCGAGCGACGGCGTCCTCACCGCCGACTATCCGCTCTCCTCGCTAGCCTCCACCGGCAAGGAGGTCCGCGACGACGTGCGCCGGCTCTCGGACGCGCTGCGCACCCCGGACATCCAGCGGCTGATCACCGAGCGGACACTGCGCCGCCCCGTCGTACCCTCCGTGGCGCCCGCGGCCGTCCTGGACACCACACGCCGCCGTGAACTCCCCTTCCCCGGCAGCCGTTCCGTCGCCGACGGCCTGCTCGACGCGTACCAGAACGAGCTGCGCCGCCCGTCGCGGACCGTGTACGTCCTGGACACCTCGGGCTCGATGGAGGGCGACCGGCTCGACCGGCTGAAGACCGCGCTCACCGAGCTGACCGGCGACTTCCGGGACCGGGAGGAGGTCACCCTGATGCCGTTCGGGTCGGACGTGAAGAGCATACGGACGCATGTCGTACGGCCCGAGGACCCGAAGACCGGGCTCGACGGCATCCGCGCCGACACCCGGGAGCTGTCCGCGAGCGGCGACACCGCCATCTACACCTCGCTGCGGAAGGCGTACGAGCACCTCGCCATCGCCGACCGGGACACCTTCACCTCGATCGTGCTGATGACGGACGGCGAGAACACCGAGGGGGAGAGCCCCGCCGACTTCGACTGGTTCTACGGCCGGCTGCCCACCGCCCAGCGGCAGATCCCCGTCTTCCCGATCCTCTTCGGTGACTCCGACAAGGACGAACTGGAGCACATCGCCGACCTGACCGGCGGCCGTCTCTTCGACGCCCAGGAGGGCTCGCTGGACGGCGCCTTCGAGGAGATCCGTGGCTACCAGTAGATTCATGGCGTACATCGAGTCCCGCAAGAACCTCACCGGCGGCGCCCTCGGGGTCGCCGGGCTCGGGCTGACCTTCGCGGGGGTCGCGGGGCCGTACTGGCCGGTCGTGGTCGTCGGGCTGTACGGCGCGGGCGCGCTGATCGCCCCGCCGGAGCGGGTGGCGCCGCCGGACTTCCCGGATCCGTCCGCCCAACTGGACGAACTGCGCGGCGACTTCGGTACGTTGCGTACGTATCTCGCGGACATCGAACTGCCGCCCGCCGCGGCCGGCCGGCTCACCGAGCTGACCGAACTCCTCGCGGCGCTCCTCGATCCCGGCTGGGTCGCGGAGGTGCTCGCCCACGACCCCGAGGGTGTCCACGCCCTCTCGCGCGCCGTCCGCCAGGACGTCCCCGAGGCCGTCGACACGTTCGTCCGCACACGCTGGTGGACCCGCCTGACCCCGGGCACGGAGCCGCCGGAACGGCACCTTGAACGCCAACTCGGCCTGATCCAGGAGGAGTTGGGCCGCCTGGCAAGTGCCCTGCGCGACACGGAGGCGCGCCGCCAGGAGTCCCACACGCGCTATCTGGAGGACCGGTCGGGGTGAGGGTCGCCCAGTGGGGTGGGGGGCGGGTGCGTCGGCATGTGCGGGTGAGTGGGGCTTCTCGCGCAGTTCCCCGCGCCCCTAAAAGACCAGGCCCTACGGGCCTGAAAGACCACGGCCCCGCGGGCCTGAAAGGCGACGGCGCTGCGGGCCTGAAAGGCGACGGGGCTGCGGGCCTGAAAGGCGACGGGGCTGCGGGATGAAAAGCACGGGGCGCAGCCCCTGCTTTTCAGGGGCGCGGGGAACTGCGCGAGAAGCCCCACTCACCCGCACCCGACCACGCACCCCACCGCCCCCCACCCCCCCAACCTCACCCCACACTCGCCAGAATCACGATCAGCAACACCACCCCCACCACCACGGCCAACACCTTCAACGCCGCGTACGGCGACGGCGGCTGATCCGGCGGAGCCACCCGCGTCGGGACCGACGTCGCCCGGGGCCCGTTGAAGACGTCGTGGCCGGTGACCGCGGCCCGCGTGCACCAGGGGCACGTCGGCAGATGGGAGCCGTAGGTGTGCAGGGGCCGTACCGTGCAGGCCCGCACCTGGCCACGTTCCTTGTCGAGCGCCCGCAGCCACGCCTCGGCCCGCGGCCGGGCGTCGGGGTCCTGGACGCCCGGCCCGAACGCGGCCCTGGCGAGCACGAGGAGTTCGGTCGGCAGGACGGACGGGTCGATCGTGCCGCGCGGGATGGTGACCCGCTCGGGCCGGACGACATAGCTGCAGCTCGCGGCGATGTTGTCCTTGACGGTCGACTCGGACGCGCTCTCGTGCGGCACCCCGCCGAAGGGGTGGTTGCCGGCGGTGAGCAGCTGGTAGACGAGGACGGCCAGGGCGAAGTCGTCGCTCTGCCGGGTCGCGGGGCCGCCCGTCTGGCGCTCGGGGGACGAATAGTCGGTGGTGTGCATCAGACACGGGAAGAGCTCGCCGGTGACCGGGTCGGTGAAGGCGATGGAGTCGCAGTCGAGGAAGGTCACGAACCCGTTGGCGTCGACGACGACATTGCTGCTGGAGAAGTCGCCGATGACGAGGTCGTCGTAGTGCATCCGGGCCGTCATGAAGGCGAGGTTCCAGGCGACGCCCAGCAGGAACCGCCAGTCGGCCCGGTCCGGGAAGAGCTTCAGGCGCTGGACGCGGGTGAACAGGCCCACCAGCTGGACGTGTTGGGGTTCGCCGAAGCGGCGCATGGCGTAGCCGAGGAACGCGCCGTTCGCGTCCCGGGCGATCGCGGTGGGCCACGCCAGCTCCGGCGGCTGGCTGGCGTCCGTGGGCCGGGCGGCCAGCGGTGACATGGTCAGCATCCGGGCCAGCCGCCGTTCCTGGTCCGGCCCCGGGGTGTCCCGGTAGATCTTGACGACGATCCTCGTGTCCCCTTCGACCGGGAACACGGCCGCCTGCCCACCCCCCTTCAACGGCAACTCCGCCAGAGTGACCCGCCTACCGTCGAGAAAGACCGTGCGGCCGCTCATGGCCGTACCTCCGAGTGTTCGTCGAGCCGGTCGTCACCGCTGATGAGCATGGGGCGCGCTCATCGCCGGGTCGTACGGACGGCACGCAGCAGGGTCTTGTCGTCGGCGTTGAGGGCGGTGAGGCGGTCGGAGCGCAGGAGCGCGGCCAGGTTGGGGTCACGGTCGTCCTCGGCGGCGGAGTCGAGGGAGCGGAAGACGGCGTCCGCGAACGAGGTGTTCGGTGACTGCGCGCCGTCGGCCGACCGGTTGAGCATGGCCTGCGCCAGCCCGTCCGTGGAGAGGAGCACCCCGTCGACGCCGTCGTCGAGGAGGCACTCGGTGTGGGTCCAACGCTCCCTGTCCGGAGAGGTCAGGAACACCGTCTCGTTGCTGTACTCGCTCGCTGCCGCGGCCTGCGGCAGCAGATGGAACTGCCGTTCGCCGTCCTCCGTCCCGGCCCGTACGACGACGAAGCCGTCGCCCACGGAGAGGTGCCCGAGCCAGCCGGGCGCGAGCACCACCACCGTGAGCGTGGTCGCGAAGTCGGGTGCGTCGACGCCGGTCCGGTCGAGGAACTCCTCGCTGACGTCGCGCAACGCGTCCCGCAGCAGTTCGTGCACGGCCTCCCCCGGCCGTAGCTCCACGGCCGCCTCGGCCCGCCGTACGAAATGGTCCGTGGCCAGCCCCACCGCGAGCCGCGCGCCCTCCTCCGAACGGGGCCGGCTGCCGGCCCCGTCGGCGACGGCGAGCACGGCGACCGAGGGCGTGGCGGCGGCGGCACAGGCGTCCTGGCAGGGCAGGCCCTGACGCCGGTGCCGGTAGCCCTCGACGCTCAGGCCGTGGATCCGCCAGGAAGGCGCGGGGTTCACCTCACGCCTCCCACGCCGGGCGTTGGGTCTTGAACTGGCTGAAGATCTTCTCGAACACCTCGTCCCCCGCCCCCTTCTGTTCGGCGTTGGCACTGGCGGACATCATCTGGAGCAGCTCGCGGAACGGGAACCCCTGCAGTCGGGCGTTGAACTTGGGTGCGAACGCCCGCAGCACCGACTCCCCCATGTCCGTGATCCCGCCGACCCCGATCGCGTACAGCCGGAAGCGGCGGGCGCGCTGCTCCTCGGCGAGGACGGGGACCAACCGGTGCCAGGAGTCGGTGAGATGGCCGGTGGGGTCGGTGGGCAGACCGTCGGTGACGAGGCAGATCTGCGGCCGGTAGTACTGCAGTCCGGACGCCCGCAGCTCGCTCTTGCGGGCGGCGACGATGTGCATCGCCAGCTCCAGCGCCTCGGTCATCAGGGTGACCCCGGCGGCCGTGAGCTGCGGTGCCTGGAAGGCGTGCGCGGGTATGAAGGGGCTCGTCCGGGTGCGCGGGTCGAGCAGGTGCGGACCGCGCCAGGCGCCGACGCCCTGTCCGCCGAAGGTGACGACGGCGACCTCCACGCTGTAGCTGAGGCTGACGTCGTCGTGGAGTTCCCTGGTCCACTCGGCGAGCGCGTTGTTGAGGGTCTGGATCGGCTGGCCCGCCATGGAGCTGGACGTGTCGAGGCAGAGCACGAGCGGCATGCGCTGGGCGTTGTTCTCGAACTCGATGTCGGCGTACTCGGCCGGCAGCGTGGGCGGGTATTCGCTGTGCATCGTCTTCCCCCTGTGCTTCTGGTGTCGCTGGTGTGCCGGGTGCGGATGTTCGGGGTGCGGATGTTCCGGGTGCCTGGGCGGATCACCTGGGTGTGCCCTTGGCGTGCCGTGCGGCCGTCGGTGGGAAGGCGTACAGGACGTCGGAGTCGCGGTCCCGTGCGTCGGTGACGTCGACGAGACTGCCGGGCGCGGGTGGCGGTCGCTCCGGCTCGGCCCACACCGCCCGGCGCAGTACCCGGTCGACCTCGACATAGCCCTGCGGGTGCAGTTCGGTGCGGACGACCGCGGTCCGGGCGTGCGCCGGCCGGGCCCCCACGTGCCGCCCGTGCCGAGGCGCGGAGGCCACCCGCAGCCGGGTGGTGCTCTCGTCCCCGCCCTCACCGTCGCCGCCCCCGTCGCCACCCGCGCCGCCGCTGCCGCTCCCGCCGCGCGCCGCGTGCGCCGGCGTGGTCCGGGTGGGGGCGGCCCGCGTGAGCCCGCCGGTCGCGCGCCCGGAAGAGGGCGCCCGGTGCCCCACGGCGACCGGACCCCTGGACCGCCGGATGACGATCACGAAGGCGAGCAGCAGGAGAGCGAGCAGGAGCGCCATCCAGAAGGCGGTCACAGTGGCACCGCTGTAGCCGGCTTCTGAGTTCTTGTCGTCGGTGGGGCCGACCGCGTTGTTCGCCTTCTCGTTCCGCTCGCCGTCGCTGTCCCCCTGGCCGCCCTGGGCGCCGGACGAGGTCGAGGGAGTGTTGGCCTCTCCCTCGTCGGCCTCCACGGTGAAGTTGTTGGCATCGGGATCAGCGGCATGGTCGGCCAGGTCCGATCCCTTGAGCGGGTCCGGCCCCTCGCCGGGGCCGACCTTGCCGCAGAGCCTGTCCGCGCCTGCGCAGAAGCCGCTCTTCCTCAGATCCTCCAGCGTCGACTTCTTCAGCCGGTCGACCTTGGCACCAGGGTGGATGAGCAGGCCCTTGGCGAAGAGGAGCAAAGCCGTACCGCCCTGCCCCGTCTGCACACCGTCCCGTACCTGCACCACCAATGGGTGGGCTTTGGCACTCAGCAGTCGGGACACTTCGCCCTGCTCATCGCCCATGGCTTGGTACCCCAAGGGCCCCTCAAGGGTGATCAGCACGGGCCCCTCGTCCGCGCGTTCGATCCAGCACACCAGCCGTTGCCTGAAGTCGCCGGCCGGACACGGCCTCGCGGCCGAGGCGGAGCCCCCTGGCACCAACGCGACCAACAGCCCCACCAGCACACCCAGAAACGACAAACGCCCGATCGCACCCATCGCACCAACCCCCCGTGGCCTGAAAGGCACGCCCCCGCGGCCCTGAAAAAGCCCATCCAATAGTGGAACAGGCAGCCGGGCGGCCGGAAGGGTTTGGCGAATTCCGCCGATGGAATTACGTCGAGTTACGCCGACGTCCGATCAGTATGCTTTTCACTTCTACAACTTGAACACCTGATGGCAACGACTGAACATCTGCCGTGCCCGTTCCACCCAGTCATTGGCCAACGCATCGAAATCCGCCTGGGTGATCCGGCACGTCAACGGCAGATCACAGACCCCGGCGAGACAGGGGCGAGGCCCACGGACATCCCACACGGAAAGCATGGGGTTCAGTTGTTCGGTATTCCACGCGTTCGACGCGGCGGCGGCAATGGCGAGTTGGTCCTGCCGGAGGAAATTCCCGTCCGTCGCGAAGGCCACGAGCAGCCTTTTGGTGGTCATGAAGCGCACGGTGACCACCCGCCCCGCCTCATGGAGATCGAATTGCAGGGAGACGGAGACGGTGTCATGGACCGTGTGGTAATTCCGCCGCGCCACCCAGTGCTGCACCAACTGCCGCCAGTGCGTGCCGAGGTCGTATATCTCGCCGTTGCGCCCCGGGTACGAGTCGCGGCTGTGGCGACCGGAGAAGGAGTCACGGCCCGGGTGGGAGTCACGGCCCGGATAGGAGTCAGGAAGCGTCACGGACCACCGCCCCGGCGACCATGGCGTCGGTCAACCCGGCGTCGAGCAGTGTCTGCGCGTGCAGCAGCAGACAGGAGGGGACGGACTCACTCGTCGTACGGCTCAGATGGCGCTCTCTCAGCTCCTCGTACCGGACCTCGATGGTCCGCGCCACCTGCGGCGGCGGCCACGCCTCGACGCGTGTCTCCTCCTCCACCAACTCGGCCAGGATCTCGGCCAGTCGGGGCCGGTCCTCGGGTCGCTTGGCGAGACAGCGGGCGATGACGGGCCGCAGTCCCGGTGGTACGCCGTCGAGCCGGGGCTCTCCCCGGACGACCTCGACGCGCACGCCCTCCCCGCTGCCGTGCGGTGGGCGGCCGGTGAGCGCGTACACCAGGACCCCGCCCAGAGAGAACACGTCGCTCGGCGGGCCGACGCGGTCGCCGCGGATCTGCTCGGGCGACATGAACGACGGGGTGCCGACGACGACACCGACGCGGGTGAGGCCGGGGGCGCCGTCCACGCGGGAGATGCCGAAGTCGATGACGCGGGGGCCGTCCTGGGCGAGCAGCACGTTCGCCGGCTTGAGGTCGCGGTGGATCACATGGGCGGCGTGGATGGCCTGCAACGCCTCGACGAGGCCGGCGCCGAGGGGGCGGACCTGGGCCTCGGGGAGGGGGCCGTCGGCGCGGACCGCTTCCGCGAGGGAGGGTCCGGGGACGTACAGCGTGGCCAGCCAGGGGAGTTCGGCGGTGGGGTCGGCGTCGACGACGGCGGCGGTGTAGGCGCCGCTGACCACGCGGGCGGCGGCGACCTCGCGGGCGAAGCGTTCGCGGAACTCGGGTTCGGCGGCGAGTTCGGGGCGGGCGACCTTGACGGCGAATTCCCGGCCGGCGGGTGAGCGGCCCAGGTAGACCCAGCCCATGCCGCCGGAGCCGAGGCGGCCGACTATCTTGTACGGGCCGATCTTCAGGGGGTCACTTATGGGTGTGCGCACCCCGGTCACCTCGTTTCGGGGTTCGGTGCGGATGTCCCGAGTGTCCCGCGAAATCCGGTGCGCGGCAGCCCTTTTCGCCCCCTCCGCCCCTACCCGTCCCCTCCTGAAGGGGCTGCGCCCCTTCGACCCCCAAGCGTCCGTCCGGTGGGGGCTGGTCGCGCAGTTCCCCGCGCCCCTGAAAGGCCTACGGCCATTTCGGGCCGAAAAAGCAGGGGCGCAGCCCCGCTTTTTCAGGGGCGCGGGGACCTGCGCGAGAAGCCCCACCGGGCCCGCACTCGCCAACGAACCCGAACCCCCGAGCTCCCAGGCGCCCATCAAAAAAACCCGCGCACAAAAAATCCGCGACCGGCCGAGGAGACGTCGCTGGTCAGGGCAACCCATATCCGGCCGGTCGCGGAGCAGAAGGGGGCGTCAGCCCAGGCGGCTCACCAGCGCCCGGTACTCGTCCCACAGCTCCTTCGGCGTGTGATCACCGAAGGTGTTGAGGTGCTCGGGCACGAGCGCCGCCTCCTCCCGCCACACCTCCTTGTCGACGGTCAGCAGGAAGTCCAGGTCGGAGGAGGACAGGTCCAGCCCCTCCGTGTCCAGGGCCTCGGCCGTCGGCAGGATGCCGATCGGCGTCTCCACCCCGTCCGCCTTGCCGTCCAGCCGGTCCACGATCCACTTCAGGACCCGGCTGTTCTCGCCGAACCCGGGCCACACGAACTTGCCCTCGTCGTTCTTGCGGAACCAGTTGACGTAGTAGATCTTCGGCAGCTTCGCCTGGTCCTTGCCCTTGGCGACGTCGACCCAGTGGCCCATGTAGTCGCCCATGTTGTAGCCGCAGAAGGGCAGCATCGCGAAGGGGTCGCGGCGCAGTTCGCCGACCTTGCCCTCGGCGGCGGCGGTCTTCTCCGAGGCGACGTTCGCGCCCAGGAACACCCCGTGGTTCCAGTCGAAGGACTCCGTCACCAGCGGCACCGCCGTGGCGCGGCGGCCGCCGAAGAGGATCGCCGAGATCGGCACGCCCTTGGGGTTCTCCCACTCGGGCGCGATGATCGGGCACTGCGCGGCCGGCACCGTGAAGCGGGCGTTGGGGTGGGCGGCCGGCGTCCCGGAGGACGGCGTCCAGTCGTTGCCCTTCCAGTCGGTGAGGTGCGCCGGAGTCTCCTCCGTCATCCCCTCCCACCAGATGTCGTTGTCGTCGGTCAGGGCGACGTTGGTGAAGACCGAGTTGCCCCAGAGCGTCTTCATCGCGTTGGCGTTGGTGTGCTCACCGGTGCCGGGCGCGACGCCGAAGAACCCGGCCTCGGGGTTGATGGCGTAGAGCTGCCCGTCCTCGCCGAAGCGCATCCACGCGATGTCGTCGCCGATCGTCTCGACGGTCCAGCCGGAGATCGTCGGCTCCAGCATCGCGAGGTTCGTCTTGCCGCAGGCCGACGGGAAGGCGGCCGCCACGTACTTGGACTCGCCCTGCGGCGGGGTCAGCTTGAGGATCAGCATGTGCTCGGCCAGCCAGCCCTCGTCGCGCGCCATCACCGAGGCGATGCGCAGGGCGTAGCACTTCTTGCCGAGCAGCGCGTTGCCGCCGTACCCGGAGCCGTAGGACCAGATCTCGCGGCTCTCGGGGAAGTGGGAGATGTACTTGGTGCTGTTGCAGGGCCACGGCACATCGGCCTGACCGGGCTCCAGCGGGGCGCCGAGGGTGTGCACGGCCTTCACGAAGAAGCCCTCGGAGCCGAGCTCGTCCAGCACGGGCTGTCCCATACGGGTCATGGTGCGCATGGAGACGGCGACGTACGCGGAGTCGGTGATCTCGACGCCGATGGCGGAGAGCGGCGAGCCCAGCGGGCCCATGCAGAACGGGACGACGTACATCGTGCGTCCGCGCATCGAGCCCCGGAACAGCCCGCCCTTCTCACCGCCCTCGCCCTGGAAGATCTCCCGCATCTCGGCGGGGGCCTTCCAGTGGTTGGTCGGACCCGCGTCCTCCTCCTTCTCCGAGCAGATGAACGTACGGTCCTCGACCCGGGCGACATCGGTCGGGTCGGACGCGGCGTAGTAGGAGTTCGGGCGCTTGATCGGGTCGAGTTTCCGGAAGGTGCCCTTCTCGACGAGCTCCCCGCACAGGCGCTCGTACTCGGCCTCGGATCCGTCGCACCAGACCACGTTGTCCGGCTCGGTCAGTTCGGCGATCTCGTTCACCCACGCCACGAGTTCTCGGTGGGTGGTCGGGACGGTGGAAGGGGGAGCCGCGATGTCGCGCGCCACGATTGCTCCTAAAAATGAGGGATTTTTTGTTGGAGGCCCCGTGGGGGCTGCGACCCGGATGCTTCATCGGTGTTGCCTTGGCGCTCATCCGGTGCCGACCGCACTCATTTGATCATCCGACGGGAGCGCCCATCTGTCCAGAGGGCCGCCCACGTGAGCATCGTGACCATCGCCACTCCCCCGATGTCGCCCTGGAGGTTTCCCTACGTCACCACGGGTTCACCATGGGTGCCCGGACGTGCGCCCGGGTATCCCGTTTACTCCCTCCGCGTGAGATGATGGCCACTTCCGTATGCGCGAACAGCCCGCACGCTCCCGTAAGTTACGGTTCCGTAGGTACGATGCGAGACATGACTGCGTCCGTCCCCGATGCGCACACCAAGACGCCGGCCGAGGGCCGCCCTTCCGACACGCGATCCCTGCCGCATCAGATCGCCCACCAGATCACCGACGAGATCCACCAGATCTCCGGTGAGATCAAGCCCAAACTCCGGGGCTGGCTCCATCTCGGTATGTTTCCGGCCGTGCTCGTCGCCGGCCTGGTGCTCACCGCCCTCGCGGGTTCCACCCGCGGTCGCATCGCCTGCGGGATCTTCACGCTCACCGCCTGCCTGCTGTTCGGTGTGAGCGCGCTGTACCACCGGGGCGACTGGAGCCCGCGCATGGACGGCATCCTGCGCAGGCTGGATCACGCCAATATCTTCCTGATCATCGCGGGCACCTACACCCCGCTGACGATGCTGCTCCTGCCGGGCGCCAAGGGACAGTGGCTGCTGTGGGGCATCTGGGCGGCGGCGCTCGCGGGCATCATCTTCCGGGTCTTCTGGGTCGGCGCCCCGCGCTGGCTCTACACCCCCTGTTACATCGCGATGGGCTGGGCGGCGGTCTTCTTCCTGCCCGACTTCATGCGCGCCGGCGGCATCGCGGTCCTCGTCCTGGTGATCGTCGGCGGCGTCCTGTACAGCATCGGCGGCGTCATCTACGGCCTCAAGCGCCCGGACCCCTCACCGCGCTGGTTCGGCTTCCACGAGGTCTTCCACTCCCTGACCCTGGCGGCGTTCATCGCGCACTACGTGGGGATCTCGCTGGTGGCGTACCAGCACGCGTGACGCGCGGACCCGCCCTCCGCTTCCTGGCCACGGCTTCTGAGCCGTGGCCATTTCCGTGCCGGCGGGCCCCACAGTGACAGTCACTCCCTTGTGCGAGCCACTGTCATCGATCTGGCTCCGCCCAAGATCATGCCCGACAATGACCGCATGACGGCCGCACGCCCCAGCCCGCCCACTCCTCCCGCTCCTCCCACGCCTCCCGCCGACCGCCCCCGGCTCGGACTGCGTGAGCGGAAGAAGATCAAGACCCGCGAGGCGATCCGCTCCGCGATGTACGCACTGGTCCGGGAGCAGGGCTACGACGCCACGACGATCGAGCAGATCGCCGACCGGGCGGAGGTCTCGCCGTCGACCGTCTTCCGCTACTTCCCGACCAAGGAGGACATCGTCCTCACCGACGAGTACGCCCCGATCCTCCTGGAGGACCTACGGGCCCGCCCGGCGGACGAACCCTGGCCGGACAGCGTCCGGCACGTGCTGCGGGAGGCCGCCCGCACCGGGGTCGAGGAGGACGTGGAGGCCGCCCGGCTGCGCACCCACCTGATGGTCGAGGTCCCGGCGGTACGCGCGCGCATGATGGAGAGCATGTCGGTCACGGGCCGCACCCTCCGCACCGTGATCGGCGAACGCACCGGCCGCGACCCGGACGGCCTGGAGATCAGGGTCTGGGCGATGTCCCTGATCGGCGGCCTGCTGGAGACGACGCTGTACTGGGCGGAGAACGACCACCGCGACGACTTCGCCGACCTGGTGGACCGCACCCTGCACACCCTCCAGCACGGCCTCGGCCCGGACCAGCACGGCCTCGGCCCGGAAAACCGCTGAACCTCCGTCGCTCTCCCATGCCATCCTGACCAGGTGAAACCCGCCGAGATCCACATCGAAGTCGCCCCCGAACTGGCCCTGTTCGTCCCCCACGCCCACCGCACCGGGGCGACGCCGCTGGCCACCGACGGGGTCTCCACGCTCGGCCACGTCGTGGAGTCCCTGGGCGTACCTCTGACGGAGGTGGGCGTGCTGGTCGTGGACGGCCGCGAGGTCCGGGTGTCGCACGTCCCGGCGGACGGCGAGTCGGTGACCGTACGCCCGGTGCGGCGCCCCCAGCAGGTGCCGGGCGCCCCGCTCCGCTTCCTCCTCGACGTCCACCTCGGCACCCTCGCCCGCCGGTTGCGCCTGCTGGGTGTCGACGCGGCGTACGAGTCCACGGACCTCGGCGACCCGGCCCTGGCCGCGCTCTCCGCCGCCGAGCGACGGGTGATGCTCAGCCGCGACCGGGGACTGCTGCGGCGCCGTGAACTGTGGGCGGGCGCGTACGTCTACAGCACCCAGCCGGACGAACAACTCCGGGACGTACTGGCCCGGTTCGCCCCGGACCTCCGCCCCTGGACCCGCTGCACCGCCTGCAACGGCCGCCTGAAACCGGCCACGAAGGAACAGGTGGCGGACCGTCTGGAGGGCGGCACGGAACGCTCGTACGACGTCTTCGCCCAGTGCGACACCTGCGGCCGCGCCTACTGGAAGGGCGCGCACCACGAACAACTGGAAGCGATCGTGCGGGAGGCGCTGGAGACGCGCGGGGGGTGAGCCGTCATGACCCGCGTCGGCCTCATCCGAACTGGTCGACCGCGAGTTTGATCACCAACACGGTGACGACCACGAGCAGGACGCCGCGGATGAAGCCGGAGCCCCGCTTCAGAGCGGTCCGGGCTCCGAGGGTGGCGCCCACGATGTTGCAGACGGCCATCCCCGCGCCGAGGGTCCACAGGACGTGGCCCTGCACGGCGAAGACCGTGAGCGCGCCGAAGTTGGTCCCCACGTTCACGATCTTCGCCAGGGCCGAGCTCTGGAGGAACTCCATGGACAGCAGGGCGGTGAAGCTCATGATGAGGAAGGTTCCGGTGCCGGGCCCGAAGACACCGTCGTAGAAGCCGACGCCGCAGCCGGCCACGCCGATGGCCATCAGCCTCCGCCGCCCGCTGACGGCGTCGGCGGTCTCGATCACGGATCCGAAGCTCGGGCGCAACGTCACGAACGCCGCCACTCCGATGAGCAGGGCCATGATCAACGGCCGGAACCAGTCGGCCGGCAGGCTCGACGCGGACAGGGCGCCGATCCCGGCGGAGGGGACGGCGAGGCCGGCCGCGGACAGCGCCACGGAGCGGTCCAGTTTGGTGCGCCGCGCATAGGTGACGGCGGCGACGCTGGTGCCCGTGATCGCCGTCAGTTTGTTGGTGCCCAGCACGGTGGCGGGGGCCATGCCGGGAAACGCCACCAGCAGCGTCGGAATCAGGATCAGCCCACCGCCCCCCACTACGGCGTCCACCCATCCGGCCGCGGTCGCGGCCACCAGAAGGGCGGCGACTATCTCTGGATCCATCCTGGTCCTTCCCTGCCGTCCGACGAGCCCGCCGGAAACCCCCGACGAACCGTAAGGACCTTAACAGGTATATGCATATTACTTGCAAGAGCATGAGGGTGGCGCGAGCGACCATCTCCCCTGCTCAGCAGCGGAGTTGGTGGGATGGAACAGCATGTGTCGTCATAACGGGTGAGGGTACGAGCACCGCAGCCGCCTGCGCCCGGCCGTCGCGGGCGGCGGGGCCCCCGCCTCGATCCGTCTGCGTCTGCGTCTGCTTCTGCCCGACCACGAGCCGAAGGCAGCTAACCAGGGGCCAACCGGGTCCGCCTGGACAGCCCTTTGATGTGGCGTCGCTACGACGAGGCATCCGGGCGCCGGCGCCCGGAGAGCCTGCGCCAAGCCACCAAAAGATTGATCACGAGCAGCGCCGCTCCCGCCAGGAGCCAACCCACAGATCCACCGTCACGGTAGGTCTGGATGCCCACTGCCAGCGCGATGACGCCGATCACCGGACCCATCAGGTCCATGACGGCGTCCAGACGATCCGCGATCTTCGACAAGTTGGCCACAGCTTGATCGTGCCAGGTCACCGCCGCATCTACACAGAGCTGCGGCTACCCCGTCTTCGTCCACGGCAAGTTGCGACGGCCGGACGCGGTCGCAGATCCAGTGCGCCAGCTTGGGAGACTGCGAGCATTTGGGGGCAGTTCGGGTGCTGACCTGGGCGAGCGGCTACGGAGCGGCCTCGTCGGCCGTGACTGCGTTCACCGTGGTTCCCCGCTGTTCCCGCTCCTTCTGGTGCGCTTATGGTGCGGACGAGTGCGGCCCACCGTAGGCGCCTGAAATTGGTGAGCCTTCGGGGCGCGGTTGTCTGCACCCTGGGGTCATGAGTCGTTGGAAGCTCTACGACAACTGGTACGCCGATCTAGTCGGCCTGTCTGTCGAGCAACTGCGGGAGCGCCGGGCCTTCGCCGCTCAGCGAGTTGAGAGTGCCGTGGCGCGTGGCATGGGCCGTAACCCCAAGGCCGCGCGGGAGTGGCGAGAGAGGCTTCACGCGGTCGATGACGAACTCCTGAGAAGAGGCATCCAAGGAGCGTAGCCATCTTGTGAGCCGATGACGTCCGCCAGTTCTCTCGCCTATTGCGAACTGTTGTTTCCCAAGTCAATCGAGCACGGTTCATCTGCCGTTCCGGTTCTCGGCTCCGTCGTCATCCACCTCGCCGGCGGGCAGCGCACCGCGTCGTTCCTGGACAGCGTCAGCCAGTTCATGGTCGCCAAGAACACCGTGATCACGGTGATGGTCCTGCTCCTCCTGAACGCCAGCGTCATGGGCCACGGACTTTCCGGCCTCGGCCGCTGAACCTCAGTGCTAGGGGGTGAAGAGTTCCAGCAGTTGCCGCACGGGGCTGTGGACGACGCGCTACAGCTTCACCGCCTCCCAGCCGGTCAAGGGGCTGCGGCCCCTGCGCGACCCGGACGCCGCCGACCTCGACGATGACGACGACGGCCAGGAGGAGTGAGCGCCGCATCCGCCGCCCCAAGGCGGGTCGTTGTACGTCGGGAAGACCACCGCCGACCGCGAGGGCGCGACGATGACCGTCCTCAAGGACGACGGGATCTACCGGCACCTGACCTTCGCCTTCCCCAAGGCGTCCTAGAGGTGGTGCGAGGTCGTCACCTGGCCGAACATGCTCGTCCTGCGGGGCGACCTGGGCTGCGGTGCTCCGAGCTGCCTGAGCACCGGCAGCCTCGCCGTCTGTCGTCACCCTGTATCGCGGCATGCCTGCCCAGGGCCGCGATCGCTCTTGAGGGCTCGTATGCCATCTCAGACGCGGGGCTGAGCCTCCAGGAACCGGTGGAGGGATGCCGCCATGCTCGCCACGAACGCGTCACGGGTCCGGTCGGAGACCAGGTCCAGGGACAGGTACGGGTTGAGGTCCTCCAGCTCCACGAGGAGCAGATCGCCTTCCCGGGTGCGGCAGGCGTCCACGCGCTGGATGCCGTGGTCGAGGGTGTTCCAGTCGATGAAGCGCCGGGCGAAGGCCAGGTCGGCGTCGGCGGGCTCGTAGGGCTCGAGGACCCAGCGGCGCTCGGGGTCGGGGGCGTGAAGGGCGTATTGGAAGGTGTCGTCGACGTAGTAGAGGGACACCTCGTAGCGGAAGTCGATGCGCGGCTGGACCAGGATGTCGCCGTAGACGAGGTCGCTCAGCTGCTCTCGGGGCAGGAAAGTCAGGCCGATGGAGTCCGCGCCCGCTTTCGGCTTGACCGCGTACTGGGCGGCCTCGGGCAGCAGGTGCAGGTCCTCGGGCCGGTCGATGGTGGGGATGACCGGGTATCCGGCGGCGGTCAGGTCCAGCAGGTACTGCTTGCCGGCCATGTCGCCCCGGCCTGATAGCGGGTTGTAGACCCGGATGTCACGGGCCACGGCCTGCTCCCGGAAGGCGTCGTACTCCTTCTGGTAGTGCAGCACGGGCCCGCTGTTACGGACCACCACCACGTCGAAGGCGTCCATCAGCGCGGCGGCGTCCAGCGGGTGGCACAGGGCGATGTCGAAGGCGTCGCGCAGTCGGGAGGTCAGGAAGATGTCCTCGTCGCAGTAGCGCCGCCCCCGGGCTGGGTAGGCGAGGTCGGTCACGAACAGAACTCTGCGGCGCTCGGCCATCGTGCAATCTCCTAGGGAGGTGGTGCAGCGCATCGTGCCTGGTGAGGCAGACGGCTGGTGGTCAGGAGGGTGGCTTGAGGGTCAGCGCTTGCGGCGATGGACGACGTAGGCGTACTGGTCCGGCCAGGTCGGCTCGGCATCGAGTGCGAGGGCGGCGTGCTGTGCCCAGTATGGGTTGCGGAGCAGTTCGCGGCCGAGGAAGACGGCGTCGGCCTGGCCAGAGGCGATGACGTCCTCGGCCTGCTGCGGCTCGGTGATGATGCCGACGGCGGCGGTGGGGATGCCGGCCTGGTTGCGTGTCTGGGCGGCGAAGGGGACCTGGTAGTTCGGCCCGGCGACGATCCTCGCGTCGCGGACCATGCCGCCGGTCGAGACATCGAGCAGGTCGACGCCGTGAGCGGTCAGTTCCTTGGCGAGGCGGACGGTGTCCTCACCGGTCCAGCCCTCGCGGGTGTCCTCGGGGTTCTCGGTCAGCCAGTCGGTGGCCGAGGTACGGAAGAAGACCGGAAGCTCGGCGGGCCACACGGCGCGCACTGCGTCGACGACCTCCAGGGCGAAGCGGATCCGGTTCTCGAAGCTGCCGCCGTAGGCGTCGGTGCGGTGGTTGGAGACCGGGGAGAGGAAGGAGTTGATGAGGTAGCCGTGGGCGCCGTGCACCTCGGCGACCTGAAAGCCGGCGGCCAGGGCGCGCTTGGCGGAGTCGGCGAAGTCGGCTACGAGCTGCTGGATCTCGGCCACGGTCAGCTCGTGCGGGACGGGCAGGCCGTCGTACGCGACCGCGCTGGGCGCCACCGTCTGCCAGCCGCCCTCGCTCTCGGGCACGTACCGGTCGGACAGCCAGGGCTTGTCGACGGAAGCCTTGCGGCCGGCGTGGGCGAGCTGGATGGCCGGGACGGCGCCGTACTCCTTGATGGCCTGGGTGATCCTGGCGAACGCCTCCTGCTGACGGTCGTTCCACAGGCCCAGGTCCCAGGGGCTGATCCGTCCGTCGGGGCGGACCCCGGTGGCCTCGGCCATGACCAGGCCCGCGCCACCGGCGGCGCGCGAGGCCAGGTGGGCGAGGTGGAAGTCGGTCGGCGCGCCGGTCTCCAGGCCGGTGGGGGCGGCGGAGTACATGCACATCGGCGACATCCACACGCGGTTGGGTATCTGGAGGGAGCGCAGCTTGAGGGGGGTGAACAGAGTACTCACGGTGTTTCTCTTTCAGGTGGGGCATCGCCGGCCGGGACAACGCCGTCGATGGGGAGACGAGGGGAGAGGCGGAACGGACAGTTCAGTGGGCGGCGTGGGCCGCCACGGCATCCGCGATAGGGGTGGCGCCGCCGATGACCTCGACGGTCCGGCCGGTCAGCCGCGGTTCGTCGAGCAGTGCCAGCAGGACGGCGGCGACATCGGCCCGGCAGATGGGGCCCGGACCGGTCGGCTCGGCGAGCGTGACCCGGCCGGTGCCGGGGGTATCGTCGAGCAGACCGGGGCGGACGATCGTCGCCCGGAGCGCGGACCGGGACCGCATCGCGTTCTCGGCCGCGAGCTTGGCCCGCAGATAGGTACGGAAGACCGGGTCGAGGCTCTCGTCGTCGACGGCCCGCAGATCGGCGCCCATGGCGGAGAGCAGCAGATAGCGTCCGACACCGGCGCTCTCGGCGGCGTCCGCCAGCAGGATCGCCGCGCCGCGGTCCACGCTGTCCTTACGGCCCACCGAACTCCCGGGACCCGCTCCGGCGGCGAACACCACCGCGTCCGCACCCGTCAGATGCCGGGCGACCTCGTCACTGGCGGCCTTCTCCAGATCTACGAGCCGGGCCTGGGCCCCGGCCTTCTCCAGCGCCTCGGCCTGGGCCGGGTTGCGGATGAGGCCGGTGACCACATCGCCGCGTTCGGACAGGAGCTGCTCCAGGAGGAGGGCGACCTTGCCGTGTCCTCCGGCGATGACGACCTTCATGATCAGGCCGGCAGACGGGTGTCGAGGACGAAGTTGACCTCGATGAGCTGGCCCGGGAAGAACAGCGAGGCGACGCCGATGGTGGAGCTGGTGGGGCGGTGGTCGCCGAAGTAGGCCAGGTTCGCCGCGGCCATCGCCATGTTGTACTTCGGCAGGTCCACGATGAACTGGGTCTCGGAGACGACCTGGTTACGGGTGGCGCCGTAGTGGGCGAGCACCTTCTCGAAGTTGGCGTAGGACTGCTTCAGTTGGGCGTCGAAGTCGCCGGGGTGGAGGAAGTTGCCCTGCTCGTCGTGGGAGAGCTGTCCGGAGACGTAGATGGTGTCGCCGACCTTGATGGCCTGGGCGAACCCGAACTCCTTCTCACCGGAGATGTCGTGGCTGTAGGAATCGATGGCGGTCATGGTGCTTCTCCTTGCTGATGGTGCTGTGGTTGAGGTGCGGGTGTGAGCTCAGGCGGCCGCGAGGCGGGTGACGGCGTCCGCGACGGGGGTGTCACCGGAGGTGAGCTCGACGATCACGCGGCTGAGGGCCGGCGCGTGCAGGGCGGCGTCGAGGAACGCGGCGACGTCGTCGCGGTGCACGTCGCCGTACTCGACGGCGGGACCGGCGGTGACCCGGCCGGTGCCGGGGGTGTCCAGAAGGGTTCCGGGACGGACGATCAGCCAGTCCAGATCGGAGCGCGTCAGATAGACGTCGGCGGTCTTCTTGACCTTGATGTAGTGCTCGAAGCCCTCACTACGTGTCCCGTCGCGCAGCGCGTCGGGGAACACCGAGACGAGGACGAACCGCGCCACCCCGGCCAGCGCGGCCGCGTCGGCGGCCTTTTGAAGGCCACGGCCGTCGATGAGGGTCGTCTTGTCCTGACCGGTGCCGTGTGCGCCGGCCGAGAAGACCACGGCGTCATGGCCGCGCATCCTGCCGGCCAGATCCTCGACCGAGTCTGCGATGAGATCACCGACCACCGGAGTCCCGCCGGCCGCCCGCACCGTCTCACCCTGAGCGGGCCCGCGGTGCATGCCGGTCACAAAGTCACCGCGTGCGGTGAGGAGTTGAGTGAGGCGGCGGCCGACTCCTCCGGCAGCGCCGATCTGGAACACCTTCATGAGCTCGTCCCGTCTTTCGCGTGTGGGGGCGGGTGGTGCCGGCCGCCGGTCAGGCGGCGAACACCTGCGAGTCGTCGGCGAACGCCTTGAACTCCAGCGCGTTGCCGGCCGGGTCGAGGAGGAACATCGTCCACTGCTCGCCCTTCTGGCCCGCGAAACGCACGTACGGCTCGATGACGAACTCGGTGCCCGCCGCCCGAAGCCGCTCGGCGAACCCCTGGAAGGCCTCGAGCGTCAGAACCAGACCGAAGTGCGGCACGGGTACGTCGTGGCCGTCGACCGGATTGTGTATGCGCTGCGCGCGCTCCGGCGCGAGGTGCGTGACGAACTGATGGCCGTGCAGATTCCAGTCCACCCACGTGTCCGCACTGCGGCCCTGCTCCAGGCCCAGGACGTCGCCGTAGAAGCGGCGCGCGGCAGCCAGGTCGTCGACCGGCACGGCCAGGTGGAAGCGGGGGATCGGGGAGTCGAGAACGGTCATGGCACTGCCTTCCTGCCGGGGAGCGGAGCGGCCCGTGGGCGATCCTGCTCGGCTTGTCCTAATGTTGACATCACGACAACGTCTGAATGTTAACATTAGGTCATTGATGGAGGAGGTGCAATTCGGGCATGAGTGATCAGGGCAAGGTGACCCCGGCTCGCCGCCGGGGTCTGGCCGACGAGGTCGCGGACCGCATCCGCGAGGCCATCTTCAACGGGGCCTACGCCCCGGGCGAGCAGCTGCGCGAGGTGGAGCTGTCCGGCGAGATGGACGTCAGCCGCGGCCCGGTGCGCGAGGCGCTGCGGCTGCTGGAGCGCGAGGGCCTGGTGCACTGTGCGTGGCACCGGGGCACAACGGTGACGACGCTGTCCGCCGAGGACGTGGCTGAGCTCGACAGCCTGCGCGGCGCGCTGGAGGACCTCGCCGTACGGCAGGTGATCGCCCACGCCTCGGACGAAGCCCTCGCCTCCATCGCGAAGGCGGCCGACATGATGGAGCGGGCCGGCGATGCGCACGAGATGGTGCGCCTTGACATCGCCTTCCACGACGCGGTGTTCGCCGCCGCAGGGCACCAGCGCCTCGCCGACGCCTGGGACGGCATACGGTGCCAGGTCCACCTGTTCCTGCTGACCCGGATCGGCCGCAGCACCGTCGGCTACCTCGACTGCATCCCGCGCGAGCACCACGGACTCGTCACCGCACTGCGCGCCCGGGACACCAACACCGCCCTCGACCTCTTCGCAGCACACCGGCGCCACGCCGTCGACGTGGTCGCCGGAACCACTGCCTGAGTGTCGGCAGACGATCGAATGACGACAGGCGGCCCGGGCGTCCAATGAACACGAGTCCGACGGAGCCGGGAGGCAGACCTACCCGGTCGAGCTCCTGGGCTGGTGGTGGGAGGGCGGCAGCGAGCGCGAATTCGCCTGGCAGGGCGAGCCCCGCTACGAGCAGGGCGATGCCCTACGACGACGGAAAGGTCGGCACCGGCGAGAGGGACGGGAAGACCAGCACCGGCGAGAACACCGGTGAACTTCAGGGCCTGGAGAAGGAAGCCCATGGCAAGAACGCGACTGCGGTGAAGCAGCTCCTGGAAGCGGCCCAGCCGACGAAGTAGCCGCACACGCTGATATCGGCCCATGCGGCGGGGAAGTGATCGAGGTTCCTTGGGCGCCTCAGTCGTTCTCGTCCGAGGACCCGGGCGACAAGGGGTACGCCAGTCCCACCCTGCCCGCCCGCACCGTCGTGGAGGACAACTGGCAGGAAGGGCCGGCCGAGCCCAAGCAGCACATGACCCTGATCGGCCCTGACACTGTCGACTTTGACGCCGCCGGGATGCCCACCAGGCAGGCTCCGAACGGGGCTGCGCTGGGTGGTGTCGCCGGTGTTACCTGTCGAGGACGTCTCCCGCAGTGTTCGGGCCGGTACGGTGGCCGGCCCTCCAGAGAGCCGACGGTGAGCTGGCGGGCTTCGCCGGGTCATCGTTCTGGGTGAGGAGACCGGAGACGTGCAGCAGGTCGCCGGGCCGGATCTCGCTGAGCAGCGCGTGCGCGATCCGGGGGTTGCAGGTGGTGCAGGGACCAGATCACGTCGTCCACGACGTCGTCGGTGGGGGAGACGATGCTGGAACCAGGCGGTGTACGGCGCGTCGCCGGGCGTGGGGACGGGTCGAGGAAGCCTCGACGGAGAGCTGGGGGAGACCATCGCCCGCGACGCTGACGGGACCCGACGCCGCCTGCCCTCCGTCGCGCACAGGCATTCCCTCATGGTGCACAGCGTCCATGACCAGGAAGTATGCCAAGCCGCACCCGACCGTTCGGAAGCGTCAGCGGCTGAGGTAGAAGCGGATGGTGGTGCCGTCCTGGCTGGTGTGGATCCGCACCAGGTCGGCGACGTGGTTGACCAGCAGCAGTCCTCGTCCGCCGGGCCGGCCGGGGGCCTGGGGGCGACGTCCGGCCAGCGGATCGGCCAGCCGGCCCGCATCGTGCACCTCGCAGACGACCTGCTCGTCCTCGCTCCAGATCCGCAGTGTGCCGCCGCCGGCTCCGTGGATGACGCTGTTGGTGGTCAACTCCGCCACCGCCAGTTCCAGGTCCTGCAGCTGGCGCCCGTCCAGCCCCAGCCGCTTGCCGCACAACACGGCGAACTCACGCACCTCGTGCAGTTCACCGCTGCCGTGGAACGAGGCAGTCTCGGCCTGCGGCGGCACCGGCAGCGCCTGGTTGTAGCGGGCGACGACCGTCTCCCACTGGTAGGCGGCCGATGTCTTGCCGCCGTCCTCGTCGATGACCAGCGGATGGGTGGCCCAGGCATCCTCCAGCACCTGCGGAGCGAGGCCCTCGGCGTCGTACGGGCACAGGATCGTCACCGCACGTCCGGTGAACGCCGCGTTGATCAGCGCCTCGTGCTGCACGCACGCCGGATACTCGGTGCTGGTGCGGCCGGGCCAGATCGGCTCCCCGATGATCCGCACCCGACCGGTGGTGTGGGCGTCGGCGAACCGGCGCAGAATGTTCGGGATGATCCGCCCGGGGTTGCGGCCGGCCTGCGTCATGTCCACGAAGTGCACCTGCCCGGCCTGCTCGCCCAGGCCGTTCTTGATCATTTGCAGGCGTTCCGGCGGTGCAGCCACCGCCACGGGTTCGCCGGCGGCCAGACCCTCCAGCACGAAGGGAACCGTGCCGGCCAGGTACTGCTGCTCGCCGCGATAGAACAGCGCCGGATGCACAAACTGCTCGGCCTCGGCAACGGTGCGAGTCATGGTGCCACCTCGATCCCGCCCAGGCCGGGCCAGAACAGCTCCAGTACGCGTGGCACCTGCGGCGGCGGCTGCTGCACCACGATCCGCCGCCCGCCGCGCAGCGACTGCGCGGCCATCGCCAGCTCCGTCACCCCCGCCACGTCGATGAAGATCACTTGGGACATGTCCACGTGCACAAGGTCCTCACCCCGCTGCGTGAGCTGACCGAGCGCCTCGATCCACGCCGGGCGTGTGTGGGCATTGACTTCCCCGGCCGCACGCACACCGGCACGTCCCGGCAGTGGATAGACCTCCAGCCCGGTCGCGCCGTGTGACGGCGCACCGGACCGGTTCTCCGCATCGACCGGGACATCCACGCTTTTCCCCTCACCACGCAGCGTCCATCGTGAGCGTCTACCCCGATCGCAGACGCCGACTCCCTATCTATACCAGCCCCACAGCCCCCACCCCGCACGCCTCGCACCGGAGCCCGGTCGCGGACCAACGCCCTCTCCGGACCCGCTTGTTGCGGAGCGTCGGGTTCTGGTCCGCCCGGCGGGACGGCCGAGAGCGTGCTGGTCGGCATGATCTGCGGGATGGGGGGTAGGCGCGGCCTCTCGGCGCGCAATCGTGCCAGGGGCCGAGAGCCGGCACTGGGGAAGGGATGAAGCGCATGACGGTGACAGCGGTGACCCATTCGGGCGTGGTCGACCAACTCGCGGCTGACCTGCCTGAGGTGGCCGACCCGCTGAGGGTCCTACCGAAGGACGCCCGGTCGCTGTCGAAGGAGTTCTTCCAGCGGCTGGCGCTGCTGGAGGAGGGCACGCCCGAATACCAGTACGCGCGCAACACGCTGATCGAGATGAACACCTCCCTCGTGCGCTACGCGGCCGGCCGCTTCCGCAGCCGCGGACCGCAGGAGATGGAAGACATCGTCCAGGTCGGCATCATCGGCCTGATCAAGGCGATCGACCGGTTCGAGCTGTCACGCGAGGTGGAGTTCACCTCTTTCGCCATCCCCTACATCGTGGGCGAGATCAAACGGTTCTTCCGCGACACCAGCTGGGCCGTGCACGTGCCCCGCCGTCTGCAGGAGGCCCGCGTCCAACTGGCCCGCGCCACCGAGGAACTGCAGTCCCGTCTGGACCGCAGCCCCACGGTCAGGGAACTGGCCGAACTGATGAACCTCTCCGAGGAAGAGGTCATCGAGGCCCGCCGCGCCGCCAACGGCTACACCTCCGCCTCCCTGGACGCCGCCCTCTCCGGCAGCCAGGACGGCGAGAGCGTCCTGGCCGACTTCATCGGCGCCGACGACACCGCCATCGAACTGGTAGAGGACTTCCACGCCCTCGCCCCCCTCATCGCCGACCTCGACGAACGGTCCCGGCAGATCATCCACTGGCGCTTCGTCGACGAACTCACGCAAGCCCAGATCGGCGAACGCCTCGGCTGCTCCCAGATGCACGTCTCCCGGCTGCTCTCCCGCACCCTGAAACGCCTACGCGAAGGCATGCTCACCACCGGCTGAAGACCGTCGCCGCAAACCCGCCGATCCGCGAAACACCCACGCGGCGACTGAACTGGTGCCGCGCAGGGCTGGGCCCGATCGCGTCGGCC
>NZ_JAQYWT010000205.1:0-3193 GCF_036322545.1 Streptomyces sp. SP18BB07 | reverse complement strand
GGGTGGTTGGTCGTTGTTTGAGAACTGCACAGTGGACGCGAGCATCTGTGGCCAAGTTTTTAAGGGCGCACGGTGGATGCCTTGGCACCAGGAACCGATGAAGGACGTGGGAGGCCACGATAGGCCCCGGGGAGTCGTCAACCAGGCTTTGATCCGGGGGTGTCCGAATGGGGAAACCCGGCAGTCGTCATGGGCTGTCACCCTTGCCTGAACACATAGGGCAAGTGGAGGGAACGCGGGGAAGTGAAACATCTCAGTACCCGCAGGAAGAGAAAACAACCGTGATTCCGGGAGTAGTGGCGAGCGAAACCGGATGAGGCCAAACCGTATGCGTGTGAGACCCGGCAGGGGTTGCGTATACGGGGTTGTGGGATCTCTCTTCTGTTGTCTGCCGGCAACAGGACGAGTCAGAAACCGTTGATGTAGGCGAAGGACATGCGAAAGGTCCGGCGTAGAGGGTAAGACCCCCGTAGCTGAAACATCAGCGGCTCGTTTGAGAGACACCCAAGTAGCACGGGGCCCGAGAAATCCCGTGTGAATCTGGCGGGACCACCCGCTAAGCCTAAATATTCCCTGGTGACCGATAGCGGATAGTACCGTGAGGGAATGGTGAAAAGTACCGCGGGAGCGGAGTGAAATAGTACCTGAAACCGTGTGCCTACAAGCCGTGGGAGCGTCGCGCATCGAGTTTACTCGGTGCGTCGTGACTGCGTGCCTTTTGAAGAATGAGCCTGCGAGTTTGCGGTGTGTTGCGAGGTTAACCCGGGTGGGGTAGCCGTAGCGAAAGCGAGTCCGAATAGGGCGTTTTAGTAGCACGCTCAAGACCCGAAGCGGAGTGATCTAGCCATGGGCAGGTTGAAGCGGAGGTAAGACTTCGTGGAGGACCGAACCCACCAGGGTTGAAAACCTGGGGGATGACCTGTGGTTAGGGGTGAAAGGCCAATCAAACTCCGTGATAGCTGGTTCTCCCCGAAATGCATTTAGGTGCAGCGTCGTGTGTTTCTTGCCGGAGGTAGAGCACTGGATAGGCGATGGGCCCTACCGGGTTACTGACCTTAGCCAAACTCCGAATGCCGGTAAGTGAGAGCGCGGCAGTGAGACTGTGGGGGATAAGCTCCATGGTCGAGAGGGAAACAGCCCAGAGCATCGACTAAGGCCCCTAAGCGTACGCTAAGTGGGAAAGGATGTGGAGTCGCAGAGACAACCAGGAGGTTGGCTTAGAAGCAGCCACCCTTGAAAGAGTGCGTAATAGCTCACTGGTCTAGTGATTCCGCGCCGACAATGTAGCGGGGCTCAAGCGTACCGCCGAAGTCGTGTCATTCATACAATAGGGCCAACGCCTGTATGGATGGGTAGGGGAGCGTCGTGTGCCGGGTGAAGCAGCCGTGTAAGCGAGTTGTGGACGGTTCACGAGTGAGAATGCAGGCATGAGTAGCGATACAAACGTGAGAAACGTTTGCGCCGATTGACCAAGGGTTCCTGGGTCAAGCTGATCTGCCCAGGGTAAGTCGGGACCTAAGGCGAGGCCGACAGGCGTAGTCGATGGATAACCGGTTGATATTCCGGTACCCGCTGTGAAGCGTCAAACATCGAACCAGGCGATGCTAAGTCCGTGAAGCCGCCCCGGAGCCTTCGGGCAAAGGGGAGTGGTGGAGCCGACGAACCAGACTTGCAGTAGGTGAGTGATGGGGTGACGCAGGAAGGTAGTCCATCCCGGGCGGTGGTTGTCCCGGGGTAAGGGTGTAGGCCGTGCGATAGGTAAATCCGTCGCACTTGTGGCTGAGACCTGATGCCGAGCCGATTGTGGTGAAGTGGATGATCCTATGCTGTCGAGAAAAGCCTCTAGCGAGTTTCATGGCGGCCCGTACCCTAAACCGACTCAGGTGGTCTGGTAGAGAATACCGAGGCGTTCGGGTGAACTATGGTTAAGGAACTCGGCAAAATGCCCCCGTAACTTCGGGAGAAGGGGGGCCATCACTGGTGATCCGATTTACTCGGTGAGCTGGGGGTGGCCGCAGAGACCAGCGAGAAGCGACTGTTTACTAAAAACACAGGTCCGTGCGAAGCCGTAAGGCGATGTATACGGACTGACGCCTGCCCGGTGCTGGAACGTTAAGGGGACCGGTTAGTCAAGATTCGTCTTGGCGAAGCTGAGAACTTAAGCGCCAGTAAACGGCGGTGGTAACTATAACCATCCTAAGGTAGCGAAATTCCTTGTCGGGTAAGTTCCGACCTGCACGAATGGCGTAACGACTTCTCGACTGTCTCAACCATAGGCCCGGTGAAATTGCACTACGAGTAAAGATGCTCGTTTCGCGCAGCAGGACGGAAAGACCCCGGGACCTTTACTACAGTTTGATATTGGTGTTCGGTTCGGCTTGTGTAGGATAGCTGGGAGACTGTGAAGCTCGGACGCCAGTTCGGGTGGAGTCGTCGTTGAAATACCAGTCTGGTCGTGCTGGATGTCTAACCCGGGTCCGTGATCCGGATCGGGGACAGTGTCTGATGGGTAGTTTAACTGGGGCGGTTGCCTCCCAAAGGGTAACGGAGGCGCCCAAAGGTTCCCTCAGCCTGGTTGGCAATCAGGTGGTGAGTGTAAGTGCACAAGGGAGCTTGACTGTGAGACCGACGGGTCGAGCAGGGACGAAAGTCGGGACTAGTGATCCGGCGGTGGCTTGTGGAAGCGCCGTCGCTCAACGGATAAAAGGTACCCCGGGGATAACAGGCTGATCTTCCCCAAGAGTCCATATCGACGGGATGGTTTGGCACCTCGATGTCGGCTCGTCGCATCCTGGGGCTGGAGTCGGTCCCAAGGGTTGGGCTGTTCGCCCATTAAAGCGGTACGCGAGCTGGGTTTAGAACGTCGTGAGACAGTTCGGTCCCTATCCGCTGCGCGCGCAGGAATATTGAGAAGGGCTGTCCCTAGTACGAGAGGACCGGGACGGACGAACCTCTGGTGTGCCAGTTGTTCTGCCAAGGGCATGGCTGGTTGGCTACGTTCGGGAGGGATAACCGCTGAAAGCATCTAAGCGGGAAGCCTGCTTCGAGATGAGTATTCCCACCCACTTGATGGGGTAAGGCTCCCAGTAGACGACTGGGTTGATAGGCCAGATATGGAAGCCCAGTAATGGGTGGAGTTGACTGGTACTAATAGGCCGAGGGCTTGTCCTCAGTTGCTCGCGTCCACTGTGTT
>NZ_JAQYWT010000204.1:0-416 GCF_036322545.1 Streptomyces sp. SP18BB07 | reverse complement strand
CAGCGGGCCGAGGATGGCGTTGTTGACGAAGTTGGCACCGCCCTGGCCGACGGTGTCGATCAGGCGCTGGTTGGCTTCCTGGATCTGCGTGTCCAGGAGCGCGAGGTTGCGGTCGACCTCGGCCTGCGCGGAGGCCGGGATTGCGGGGAGTTCGCCCTCGACCTCGGGGCAGGTGATGGTCCCGGCGGCACCGGCGTTGCCCGCGTCCGCGCCACCCTCGCCCGCGTCGGCCTCGGCACCCGCGCCCGCACCGGCCTGCGCCCCTCCGTCGGCTGCCGCGGCACCGCCCTGGTTGAGCTGGCAGGGGGCGAGGGCTTCGAGGCCCTCGGGCTTGGCGGCGGCGCGGCCGATGGCGGTCTCGATGCGGTTCAGCGTGGCGACGCGCTTGTCCTCCAGCGGGCCGAGGATGGCGTTGT
>NZ_JAQYWT010000203.1:0-318 GCF_036322545.1 Streptomyces sp. SP18BB07 | reverse complement strand
GGGGTCTTCGCGAGGATTTCCGAGACGGGGTAGCGGGATTCCCGCCGTACCGCCATGAAGATCCTCGGCATCACCGGGAAGTGGAACGCCATGTGGCATTCGTCGCCGCCGCTGGCGACGTCGCCGAAGTAGTCGACGACGTCCTCCGGCCACTGATTGGCCTCCGCGAGGATGACCGTGTCGGGGTAGTGCGCGTCGATCTCCTTCCGCACCCGCATGTGGAAGTCATGGCTTGCGGGAAGGTTTTCGCATTTGGTGCCCTCATGCTGGTACAGGTACGGCACCGCGTCCAGCCGGAAACAGTCGATTACCAGTTCC
>NZ_JAQYWT010000202.1:0-319 GCF_036322545.1 Streptomyces sp. SP18BB07 | reverse complement strand
GTCTGTAGGCGGCCCGGTAGACCACCTCGAAGGTGTCCCATTCGCCTTCGTCCACGCTGGGCCCCCCCCCCCCCCCCAGCCGCCCCCCCCCCGCCCCCCCCCCCCCGGGTGCGCGCCCCCCCCCCCCAAAAAACCCCCATGGCCCCGCGGGCCACCGGGGGTGAGGGCCCCCAAACCCCTGGGCCGGGGGGCCCAATTTCTTTTTCGGGCGGGGGGGCGCCCTAAAACGCCGGGGGTGCTGGTGGTTGGGGGGGTCTGGGGGGGGGGGGGGGGGGAAGCGTGGACGAAGGCGAATGGGACACCTTCGAGGTGGTCTACC
>NZ_JAQYWT010000201.1:0-46162 GCF_036322545.1 Streptomyces sp. SP18BB07 | reverse complement strand
GCCGGCGGGGCGTGGGTGTTTCCTCGGTCGGCATCAGTCCACTGAGGCGCTCGATGTTGACTGCGATGGCGGTCAGGACGTGCTGGATGTGGGCCTTTCCCTGTCCTCGGTAGCGGCAGTGGCGCATGCCGTGTCCGGGGGCGAACTCGTTGACCGTGCCCTCCACTCCGGAGCGGATCGCGTAGCGGGTCTTCCACTCGGGCGTCTGCTGCTCGGCGCGGACGCGGAGTTGCAGGTCGCGGAGTTCTCGTGGGGGAAAGCCCACGGTGCGGGTGCTTTCACGGGAGGTGGTGCACTGGGCGCGGGCCGGGCAGGGCTGGCACTGGCTCTTGGTGAACCTGGCCACGATCAGCGGGGCCGCGGTGGGTGAGGAGGTCGGGTAGGGGCCGTGCCAGCCCGCGCTGACCTGGCCCTGGGGGCAGGTGACCTGCTGGCGGTCGTAGTCGATGTGGAAGTCGTCTCGGGCGAAGCCCTCGGTCCGCCGGTTTTGACGGATGGGGTTGGCCCGGAGGGGCCCGGAGACGGTGACCTGGTGTTCACGTGCGGCTTGTTCCAGGTGGGGCAGGGAGGTGTAGCCGGCGTCGACCAGGTGCTCGGCGGGCAGCAGTCCGCGGCGGGAGAGGCGGGTGTGGATGCCGGGCAGGACCTGGCTGTCGTGGGTGGTGGCCGCGGTGGTGGCCACGTCCGTGATCACGTTCGGGCCGTCAAGGGCACAGGTCTCGGTCAGGTGAGCGGAGAACCCCTTCCAGCTGATGATGTGTCCGTGCCGTGCGTAGCGGGCCGAGGTGTCGTAGGGAGAGACGATCGCCCGGGGCGAGGGCGGCAGTCCGGGCCCGCCTTCCGTCTCGGCAGTGCGCCAGCGCAGGTGTCCTGCGGCGTCACGGTGGTGGTTCTGCACCATGATCTGGCGCAGGGCCTGGACACGCGGGCCCAACGTGCGGTCTGCTCCGTGACGGTAGAGGTGCTCCAGGAGCCGGACGGCGTCGTTTCCGGTGGCGAGGATCCTGGTCTTTTGGTGGGGTTCTTGCCCAGTCGGACCGGTCGGCCGTAGCGGCGTCCCCAGTCCTCATCGACCAGATCGTCCAGTAGGTGAGGAGAGATACCGGCGACTTCTTCCAGTGCAGCGCGGACCGCCTCGGTGACCAGCTCCATTCGGGTGAGATCCCGTACCGCGGCCAGGACATGGGTGGAGCCGGTGCGCTGCGTGGTGCGTTCGCGCACCAGGCCGGCCTCCTTGAGGCGGGCCAGCGCCAGGTCGAGCAGGTGGTCGGCACGGCCCTCTTCGATGAGACGGTCGCGGAAGTCGGCCAGCACGCTGCGATGGAAGCCTGGGTCATCCAGTTCCATGGCCAGCGCGTACCTGAAGTCGATGCGACAGCGAACCGCCTCGGCGGCCTGCCGGTCCGACAGGCCGAGCACGAACTGCAGCACGCAGACAGTCGCCAGCTGGGCGGGCGACAGACCCGGACGACCGTCCCGCGGGTACCAGTCGGCGAAGTCCTCGTCGCACCACAGCCCGTCGAGGCGGTCCCTCCCCCACATCGCCGTCGTACCGCCCGGGTTGCTCGCCCGTGCGATCCGCGCGGTCAGAGACGGGACTTGCTCACCGGAACGGGGACGGAGCGACAACGGACACCTCGACAACTGCATCGGTCTTCGAAACAGCCACGAGCATGCCCGCTGATCATGCAGGCGCACCGGCGAACTCCAAGATCCCCGACGTGTCCTATCGGCGATACGCACATGAAGTCAGGGGCGAGTGGCCGTTTGTGATCGTTGCGAGATGAGTTGAGGGCGCTTTCAGTTCAGCTCGGGGCTAGCCTGACGGGCCCTGCTCGCTCGGTGGTGAGGAGAGTAAGTGCCCACTCTGATCAACGCCGTTGATGTCCGTCCACGCGTGTACTACAGGACCATCCAGATCGGCCCCATCCTCTTCGAACAAGCCCCGGCGGAGGACGACATTGTCCAGATCCCCGGGGAAGGCTGGAGTCTTACCTCCAGCGACAACGACTTTTACCCTTTGGTGCGTTTAGAGGTGTGGGACGGGCCCGCTCCTCAGCCATCAGGCTCTTGGGAGTATGAACGGGCTTTTCATTCTCCGATGGGAGATCACCTCACGGTGGTCGACTTGGGCGGCGTCTGCTACGGCGAGATCCAGCTGCGGCCGGGGCGCTATCACCTGCGTTTACTCTGCCGAGGGCGAGATCATGTCGAGGCTTCGCTGGCACTCGATCCCTTCCCGCCTGAAGGGCCGCACGAGGATCCCCTTGAGGTGTGGGTTGTCCAGATGTGGCCTGATGCCGACTGAGGAGCCGCCCCTCAACCGATCTTGGAACGTGCGGATCGAACAGAGTTCCTGTTCGGGTGATCTTCCGGCGATACGCGCATGAAGGCAGGGCCTCCCGGTAGCTCGGGGGTGCGACCCCATTCCGAGCGGTTCCCGGAGGCCCTGTGCCGTTGCTGTACGCGGCCGATCATCCCGATCGGGTGCGCCGGTATCCGTCGGACATGACGGACGCGGAGTGGGCGGCCATCCGGCCGTTGCTGCCGGTGCCGGCCTGGCTCCAGGGCAGAGGCGGCCAGCCCGAGGGCTACTGCCACCGCCAGCTGCCGGACGCGATCCGCTACCTGGTCGCGGGCAGAATCTCCTGGCGGGCAATGCCCGCGGACTTCCCCGACTGGGGCCGCGTTTACGCCTTCTTCCGCCGCTGGCGCGAGCACGGGCTGATCGCCGAGTTCCACGACCGGCTGCGCGGGAAGCTCCGTGAACGCGAGGGCCGCGAGGCCGAGCCCACGGCCGGAATCATCGACGCGCAGTCGGTGCGAGCCGCCGCGACAGTGCCGGCCGCCTCACGCGCCTACGACGGCGGGAAGAAGGTGCCGGGCCGCAAACGGCACATCGTGACCGACACCCTCGGCCTGCTCCTGGTCGTCGCGGTCACCGCCGCGAACATCGGCGACCGGGACGCCGCAGCGGGCCTGCTGAGGCGGCTTCGCCGCCTGCACCGCGACATCACCCTCGTCTGGGCCGACGGCGGCTACACCGGCGGCCTCGTCGGCTGGTGCCGGGACAAACTCGCCCTGACCTTGGAGATCGTCAAGCGCACCGACGACATGACAGGGTTCGTGGTGCTCCCGAGGCGGTGGGTGGCAGGGCGCACGTTCGCGTGGCTGATGAACTCCCGCCGTCCGGCCCGGGACTACGAGACCCTGCCCGCCACCAGCGAGGCGATGATCCGGTGGTCGATGGTCACGCGGATGAGCCGGCGTCTGGCACGGCCACGGGCCGCCGGCCGGCACTGAATGCCCCCGACGCCTCCAGGAGAAGCCACCCGCGCTCCGCCAGGCGCCGAGCTTTCGACCGCACCCCCTCGACCTTCGCCGACGTGGCATCAAGGCCCAGCTCTACTGCGATCTCCTTGGCCCGAAGCGGCCCCTGCCCCGTGGACCGCTGCTGTTCCAGCACGCCCAGAATCCGCTGATAGCCCGGCGCCAGAACCGTCACCGGCAGTCCTTCCCTCCAGGGCGGCACCATCGAGCCCGGCAGCGGCGCGAGCGACGGCGCCGCTTCCTCCTCCGCCTCGGTCGTGGTCACGGCAGTGGACTCGGCCGCAGCAACTGCCAGGGCCTCGAGCAGTTCCTCCCGCGCGATCACCCGCCGGTCCAGCTCGATCTCCGCGGTTCCAACACCTCCACCAGCCGCGCGACTTCCTCCCGCAACCCGAGCGAAGCCATGCCTGACCAGCAGAAATCAAGGGATCACGTTCGGTTGAGATACGGCTTCTCAGGTTCTGAGTTGGATCAGGGCCCTCGTTCCGCTGGTGCGCCAGCGGTGGCCCTCGGTTGTGGTGAGGGTGGTCTCCGTCTCGGGGGTGAGGCCTGTGATGACGTCCGACTTGAGGGTGCGGAGGGCGGCCACGGGGCCGGGGAAGTAGGACGTGACCTCGGTGAAGGGGGTGGTGGGGGGCCAGAGGCGGTCGCCCACCAGGCGGCGGTAGTTGAGGTCGCCCTTCATCAGGGTCAGGTCGGCGGAGGCGAAGTCCGCGCGCAGGTCGGCGGGCATGTCCGCGTACGGCAGCGGGGCGCAGGAGAAGGGGTGGGTGCGCAGGGTCAGGCGACCCTCGGAGAGCGCGGTGTGGAGGCGGTGCCCCGCGTCGGTCTTCGCCGCGACCAGGTGGCGCACCGCGTCCAGGGTGTCGGCGGTGGTGGCGTCCGAGACGAAGTACGGGTACGGCTTCAGGTGCAGGACGGCGCGGTCGAAGTGGCCGTGGGTGAGGAGGTGGTCGACGAGGAGGAGGTCGGGAATCAGTTCGCGGCCCGCGTTGTCGGCGACCAGACAGAGCGTTCTGCCCGTCAGCAGGGAGAGCAGCGCGTCGCTGTCGTCCGCGACCAGAGCGGAGTCGTCGGCCTGTTCCTCGGTGCTCTGGAGGCGGAAGCCGAGGTCCGCCCGGTTGCCCCAGAGGGAGCCGTGGAGGAGTGCGCTCAGCTGTTCGGGCAGGGGGCGTTCCGACAGGGGGCCGAGCGCGGCGAGTTCGGCGGCGGCCTCGGGCGTGTCCAGTTCGGCCAGTTTGAACGGGCGGAACGGGTCGACCCCTTGCCAGGGGCCGGGGCCGAAGTAGCCCACAGCACGCAGGAGTTGGCGGTAGAAGCAGCTCTCGGCGGCCAGGAAGGGGAGAGAGAACCAGGAGCGGCCGGCGTAGCGGCGGGCGTTCCAGGTGTCCCACCAGTCGTCGTCGGCCGGTGGTTCGACGGTGCCGTGGAGGGTGTTCCGCAGCAACGCGTCCAGCGCGCGGCGCTGTTCGGGGCCGTACGGTGTGGCTTCCTGGACCTTGCGGACGAGGGCGGGGTGCCGTTCGGCGAGGACGCTGTGCGGGAAGGAGGCCGGGTCGTCGCCGCGGATCACGGGGGCGTTGTCAGGCATGGTCGGGGGCTCCCCCGGAAGTGGCGGGGCCGGCGGGCGCCCGGGGCGGGAGTTCCACCTGCCGTAGCTGTTCTTCGAGTTGTTTGTCGAAGCCGGCCTCGGTCCAGACGTACTTCCTGAACTGGTCCGTCGTCAGCGGGCCCGGCCACGGGCTGCCGGTGGGGTAGAACACGGACTCGCAGGACGCGCAGTAGTGGGCGGTGTTCCAGAGTTCGTCGGCGCGGGGCCTGCCCGCCGTGACGGTGGCGCGTTCGCGGGCCTCGCCGCGGATCACCCAGAGGGTGCCGACGAAGAGGAGGACGGCGAGGACGGCGCCGCCGATCGTGAAGAGGGGTTTGTCGTTCTGGACGCCGTGCTGGGCGAGGCCGGCGCAGACGGCGGTCAGGGCCATGCCTTCCAGGAAGTGCAGGACGCTGTCGAACCGCGACTCCGTGCCCGGGGCCTTCGCCAGCCGGTCGGAGAGCCCGGAGCCCGGGGATTCGGGGGCGGCACAGGCGTCGGGAACCGTCCGCACCGACGGGCCCGAAGCCCCGCAGCGGGGGCACACCGCCATGAGCGGAGCCGCACCGAATTCCCCGACGGACGCCACGTCCGGCACCCCGGCCGACGCCTCCCGCGATCCCCCGCTCGGCGCCTCGCGCGGTCCCCCGGTCGGCGCCTCGTATGGTCCCCCGGTCGGCGTCATACGTGGTTCGAACTTCTCTGTCGCCATGCGCATACGCTAACGCCCGCCACGCATGCGCCGGCGGCCGACCGATGCCCGCTCGCATCGGTCGGCCGCCGGCAGTGGGGGGTGGCGGTCCATCGGTCCGGCCCTGCGGCCGGGGTGCGGGCCTGGCGGCCCGGTCCTCAGAAGGTCAGCTTCCAGTTGTTGAGCTGGCCGGTGTCCGCGGCGGCGACGTCCTGGACCCGCAGCTTCCAGGTGCCGTTGGCGACCTCGCTGGAGGCGTTCACCGAGTAGGTGGTGACCAGGTTGTCGGCGGAGTCCGAGCTGGAGGCCTTGAGCGGGTAGGTCGAACCGTCCGGGGCCACCAGGGTCAGGACCAGGTCACCGCGGTAGGTGTGGGTGATGTCCACGCCGACCTGGAGGGCCGAGGGCGCGTTGCCCGTGCGGCCGGTGACGGAGATCGAGGACTCGATCGCCGCGCCGTTGTCCGGGATGGAGACGGACGTGGTGTTGGTGAAGGTGGTGCCCCCCGTGGTGCCACCACCGGTCACCGCCTGCACCGTCTTGGCCGCGTCGGCCAGGCCGGCGCCGCAGCCGCCCGAGCAGGCGCCCGGCAGAGCACGCGAGTTGGTCTTGATCGCGGACTCGATCTGGGCCGGGGTGAGCGCGGAGCTCGCCGACTTCAGCAGCGCGGCGAGGCCCGCGATGTGCGGGGCGGCCATGCTGGTGCCCTGGTAGTAGTCGTACGACTCGCTGCCCGGGCCGGCGGTGCCGGCGTTCAGCGTGGACAGGATGCCGCCGGTCTCGACGGTGCGGGTCTCGCCGCCGGGGGCCGCGATGTCGACGACCGTGCCGAAGTTGGAGTAGTACGAGCGGGCGCCGGCGCGGTTGGTGGCCGCCACCGAGATCACGTTGGAGCAGCTGGCGGGCGAGTAGTTGGCCGCGTTGGCGTTGCTGTTGCCCGCCGCGACGACGACCGTGGTGCCGCGGTTCACGGCGGCGTTGATCGCGGTCTGGGTCGCGGTGGTGCAGGCGCCGCTGCCGCCGAGGCTCATGTTGATGACCTTGGCGACGTTGGTGTTGGCGGGCACGCCGGAGACGGTGCCGCCGGACGCCCAGGTGATGGCGTCGATGATGTCGGAGTCGTAGCCGCCGCACTTGCCGAGGACCCGCAGCGGGGAGACCTTGGCGCCGTAGGCGATGCCGGCGACACCCTTGCTGTTGTTGGTGACGGCGGCGATGGTGCCGGCGACGTGGGTGCCGTGCCAGGAGGAGGTGGTGGCCGGTTCGCCGGCGACGCACTCGTTGGCGGCGGTCCAGTCGCCCGGGTCGGCCGGGTTGCTGTCACGGCCGTTGCCGTCGTTGGCGACGGTGGTGTCGGCGATGAAGTCGTAGCCGCCGACGATGTTCGCGGCGAGGTCCGAGTGGGCGACGTAACCGGTGTCGATGACGGCGACCGTCACGCCGGTGCCGGTGGTCTTGTCCCAGGCGCCCGGCAGGTTCATGCCGGCCGTGGACTCGTAGAGGTCCCACTGCTTGGTGTACTCGGTGTCGTTCGGGGTGGCCTGCGGCTTGTTCAGGCGGTCCGGGACGACGTAGGCGACCTGCGGGTCGGCCCGGTACTCGGAGATGACGTCGGCGACGTCCGTCTTGGAGAGGTCCTCGCCGAGGTCGACGAGGGCGGCGCCGCTGCCGAGCCGGCGCTGGAAGTCGAGGCTCTCGCCGGCCTCCTTGCCCTTGGCGGCGGCGTCGGCGTCGGCGGCCTTGTTCGAGGTGGCCTCTGCGGCGCCGGACTTGTAGCCGACGATCAGGCGCTCGGCGACGGTGCCGGGCGCGGCCTCGGTGGCACCGGCCACGGCGGGGGCGGCGTCGGCCTTCGCGGACGGGGCCTGGGCGACGGCGACCGAGGAGGTCATGCCCGCCACGAGGGCGACGGAGACCGCGGCGACGGATATGAGCTTCCGTCCAGCGGTACGAGAGGGGGAGGTACGCAAGGGCTTCGCCTTTCGTGGCCTGCTCATGTCAGGGGAGGAGCGGCGGTGAAACGCTTCTTCATCGAAGCGGCGGGGGGTCCAGAAAGGGATGGCGCTGAAAGACCGGCCGAGCGCGAGCCGTCCACCAGGGGTTACCTGTGGTTCGGCTGTGCGATGACATTAGGCAAAGCCCAGGTCATGGGGATACGGGGAAAACCCTCGACCCCCTAGGAACTCCCCTACGCCGCACGGGAGTCGGGGCCCGATGTGCCGCTTCGCCGGGTTTGCCGACCCTCTCCCCCGCACGGCACATGGCCGGATCCGACCGGTCGAACAGAGGCGCGCCGTTGAACGCGGCACCCGTGGGTCCCGTACGACACCGTGGACCGTCAGCCACTCGCACCCATGGATCGGACGTACCGGATGTACCGCTTGTCCGCAGGCACCGGCCGCCGCGCCGTCGTCACGACCGCCGCGGCCACCGTGGTGGCCCCGCTGCTCCTCACCGTGGGTGCCGGGGGTCCGGCCTGGGCGCACGGTGCGCCGACGGACCCGGTGAGCCGGGTCTCGGCGTGCTCGCCCGAGGGCGACAGTCAGGCCTCGGCGGCGTGCCGGGCCGCCGTCGCCGCGAACGGGGCGCCCTTCACCGCGTGGGACAACATGCGGATCGCCGGGGTGAACGGGCGGGACCGGGAGGTCGTCCCCGACGGGCAGTTGTGCAGCGGAGGACTCGCGGACTACAAGGGGCTCGACCTGGCCCGCGCCGACTGGCCCTCGACCCGCCTCTCCCCCGGCACCACGCTGGATCTGACGTACCGGTCGACGATCCCGCACACCGGGACCTTCAAGCTGTTCCTGACGAAGCCGGGGTACGACCCCACGAAGCCGCTGAAGTGGTCGGATCTGCCGGAGAAGCCGTTCGCCTCGATCACCGACCCGCCGCTGCGGGACGGCTCGTACCGTTTCTCGGCGAAGCTGCCGGCCGATCGGGCCGGGCGCCATGTGCTCTACACGATCTGGCAGAACACGAGCACGGTCGACACCTATTACTCGTGCTCGGACGTGGTGTTCCCGAAGGCGAAGCAGGCCGACTCCGGTACGGACGGCGGGAGTTCGCAGAGGACGCCGGCCGGGGCCGAGGAGACGGCGGACCAGGACGCGACCGCCGGGAAGGCCGACGGAGAGAAGGCGGGCGGGGAGAGGTCCGAGCCCGCCACGACGGCGCCGGCGCGGTCCGCCGAGGCCCCGCCCGCCGGGGAGAGTGACGCCGGAGGCGACGCGCGGGCGGCCGACCCCGGCAGCCCCGTCGCCTCCACGACCGACGAGAGCGGCACCTCCGTACCGCTGCTGGTGGCGGGCGGCGCCACGGCCCTGGTGCTCGCCGTGGGCGCCGCCCTTCACCTCCGCGGACGAGGGCGCCGCTCTCGCGTCGACGGCTGATCGGGCAACCGACCGGGCCGCCGAACGAGGCGCCGGCCGGTTGCCCGATCAGCGCCTCGGGTCGATCACCGACCGCCGGACCGGTGACCGACCTGCTTGCGCGGTCAGTTGGTGAAGACCGTCGCGCCGCCCTGGGTGGTGTCCGTGACGGGCGCGTACTTCGCCGTGAAGTAACCGTTGGCGAAGCAGAGCGAGGAGCCGGAGGTCTTGGTGAAGGCCTGGGCGGTGAAGTTGATGCTGTTGTCGGTGTTGTCGGAGGTTCCGGTGATGCTGGGCGCCTGGTAGACGCAGTTGATGGTGCCCAGCAGCGTGCGCAGCACCACGGTGGTCTGGAGGACCGAGCCCGAGGCCGGGCTGACCGTGACGACGCCGTCCGAGGTCACGGTGGTGGTGTAGGGCAGGTTGTTGACCGTCACGCTGTTCACGCCGGTCACACCGAGGACGTTGCTGGTGCAGCTGCCGAAGGTGTGCGCGTCCACGGTCTCGGTGGCGGTGCCGGGCGCCGCCGGGTTGTCCGTGACCGTGGCGGTGAAGGTCGACGCGGCACAGGAGACGCCGCTCGTGCCCGTCGCGCTGGAGTTGAAGGTGGCGGCGGTGCCGGAGGCCAGTGAGGCGCTGAGGACGTCGCCGACCGCGACCGCGTCACCGGCGGCGCCGCCGGTGGTGAGCACGGTGTCGGCGGCGGAGGCGGGGCTGATGGCCGACACCATCAGGGCGGCGGTGCCGGCGGCGAGGGCAAGGAGGGATCGCGTACGCATGGGGGTGCCTCTTCTCAGGAAGTGAGGGCCGACGAGGCCCTCGGAAGGTGCGGGTGACAGCCCGCGACGATGCGTGGGCTGTGGTGATCGCGCGCGAGGGGTCACCGTTCGCGCGGGGTGACGCGGCGATGCCGCACGGCGCCTTACGGCCGCTGCCGATCCGTGACACGCCTTCTCCGTACGTGACGGATCGACAGCGACAGCCGGGGTCCGGAACACGGCCCAGTGGAGGGGAAGGCGACCGTGCCCGGCACCGCGGCGAGGGGTGGTGCTGCGTGGGCCGCGCAGCGCGTTCGGAAGTGGTCACCCACACCCCGTCGGCGACGGGGAGTTCGGGACGGTGACAGACGCTGCGCGTCGGATCCGGCGCCACGGATCCGTGGGGGAAACCCGGGAGAGTTGTAGACCTGCGGAAGAGTCAACGTCAAGGCATTGCAGGCAAGTTGATGACCGGGAACCGCTTGCGGGTTGGCCGGATCCGGGGGCTTCCGGAGGCAAAACCAAAGGTGAGAGATGTTCACCTTTCACAGGGACGGCACAACCAACATCCTTTTGCCACAAGCACCTTGACCCTTGAATGTAACCACCGGTAACTTCCCGAATGGCTACTGCGGCGTAGCAAGTAAGCCCTTGCACCACGGGAGGTGCTCTCAGGCGTGCGTCGCAACCGCTGTCCGCGCCAGGACAACGTGCCGTTGCCCCAACTGCAATGACTTGGAAGTCCAGGGAGCACACATGGCCTCGTCCTCGGACGCCACGGCGTCCACCAACGAAAGACCCGAGGGTCCCGAAGCGTCCGGAAGACGCGGGCGGGTCCGTCTGAAGCGCGCCGCGGTGATGGCGGTGCCGGCCACGGCGGTCGCCGCAGGTCTGATGATCATGACCGCGCAGGGCGCGCTGGGTGTCCAGTTCGCCATCTCCGGCATGCCGTTCGTGGTCACCGCCGACAAGCTCGACGGTGAGGGCTTCGCCCAGTTCGGCGCGCTGGACCACATGATCGAGAACAGCCCCAACGAGGGCGACACCGGCGGTCAGGTGCTGGTCGTGACCTCGGTCGTGAAGAACGGCAAGCTGACGAACCTCTGCCAGAGCGTCGACCTCGGCGGCATCCAGCTGGTTCTCACCGCCGGCAACAAGGGCACGCCGGTGAGCGTGAAGAACCTGGCGATCGACTCCGACGACATCTCGGGCGACGCCTCGTTCAACAACATCGAGATCGGCCGTGACTCCAGCACGTTCGACAAGGTGGACCAGAAGGGCCAGCCCGGCGTCTACGGCCAGCAGGCCGACTCGGTCGTCATCACCGATCTGTACCAGCACAACTACGCCGCCACCGCGGCCGTCTTCAAGCTCCCCGACCTGCACATGCGGTTCGAGAGCGAGGGCTGCGACTAGTGAGCGACTTCCGGGAGTGGAGAGGTCACCGGCCGTTCGCCGGTGGTCTGCTGCTGGCGTTGGGCGGCGCCGAGATCCTCTTGACCATGAAGGCGCCGCTCCCGGTCATCCTGAAGATCGGAATGCAGGGGCTGGCGGGTTATCTCCTGCCCTCGCTGATGATCGTGTGCGGATTGCTGATCATCTTCAATCCGGCGCAGCGCCTGTTCTACTCCATTCTCGGGATCATGCTCTCGCTGGGCACGTGGCTCACGTCCAACATCGGCGGGTTCGTCGTGGGGCTGCTGATGGGGGCGGTGGGCAGCACGCTGGCCTTCGGCTGGCTGCCTGATCAGGAACCTCGTCAGAAGCGGGCGGAGAAGCGGGCCGAGAAGGCGGCGCGGGCGCGGACTCCGGAGACGTCGGAGAAGCACGCCGCAGAGCTCGGGTAGTCGCGGACGTTCGGCGAGTACCGGCCCGTCGTGGTTGTTCGCGCAGTTCCCCGCGCCCCTGGGGGGGTGCGGGGTTCGGCGTTCACGGCGAGGCCGACGCCGTCGCGGCCGAACTCAGCACCGAGTGCAGGCGGTCCGTGTTCGTCCAGTACGTGTCGTGGGTGAGCGGGACGCGCCAGTAGAGGCCGGGGCCCGCGGTGCGGCGCAGCGGCGGGACGGCCACATGGCTGCCCCGGCCCAGGACCTGGACGTCGGGCAGGCGCCAGGTGGACGCGTCGCCCGGGGGGACCAGCCAGTACATGATGCCGCCGTAGCCGTCCTTGATGACGGCGCCGCTCTCGCCCCCGAGGGACTCGAGGGCGAGGCTGCCGAGGGCCATCGGCACCCGTACGGCGTTCCACCAGCGCCCGGCGGGCACGGTGCGTACTTCGGGGCTGTAGGAACACATCCAGCGGGGGGCCCTGCTGACCGTCATGGCACTCACCGGCTCTTCGTGGGGGGGTGAGGCCGATCCTAGGAGCGGCCCCGGCAGCCGACTTGCGAGTACGCGCAGGGAAGTTGCCGTCGTACGCAGCGCGCGGCGCGCGATCTCGCCCGGCGCCGCCGCCGAGCCGTAGCGTGACCGGGCTTGCACGTTGCGCTGCCGGACCGTCCGCGACCCAGGAGGACCCCCATGGGCCACCCGAGCCCCTTAGTGATCGACCCGACCGGCCGTGACATCCACGGTGAGGCCGCCCGAATCCGCGAGACGGGTCCGGCGACCCGGGTCGTGCTGCCGGGGCCGCCGGCCGTGGAGGCGTGGGCCGTCAGCAGCCCCGAGCTGCTCAAGCGGCTGCTCACCGATGCGCGGGTCTCGAAGGACGCCCGGCAGCACTGGCCGAGGTTCGCCGCCGGTGAGATCACCCCGGAGTGGCCGCTGTTCACGTGGGTGGCCGTGCAGAACATGTTCACCGCGTACGGCGGGGACCACAAACGGCTGCGGACCCTGGTGGCCAAGGCGTTCACCGCGCGCCGCACCAATGCCCTCCAGCCGCGTATCGAGGAGATCACCAAGGGGCTGCTCGACCGGATCGACGAGGGATTCCGGCGCGGGGGGTCCGTCGATCTGCGGGAGGAGTTCTGCTATCCGCTGCCGATCCAGGTGATCACCGACCTCTTCGGGCTGCCCGCGGAACGGGGCGTGGAGCTGCGGGAGTTGGTGGACAAGATCTTCGACACGTCCGCCGATCCCGGGGAGATGTCCGCCGCGTTCGGGCGGTTGCAGGGGGTGCTGGCGGAACTCGTCGCCGCCAAGCGGGTGACGCCCGGCGACGACCTGGCCTCCGGGCTGATCGCCGCCCGCGACGAGGACGACGCCCGGCTGAGCGAGCAGGAGTTGATCGACACGCTGGTGCTGATGATCAGCGCGGGGCACGAGACGACCGTCAACCTGCTCGACCAGGCCGTCCACGCCCTGCTGACCCACCCCGAGCAGCTCGCGCATGTCCGGGAGGGGCGGGCGACCTGGGACGACGTGATCGAGGAGACGCTGCGGGTGCAGGCGCCGGTGGCGAGCCTGCCGCTGCGCTACGCCGTGGAGGACCTCGTCCTCGCCGAGTTCGGCGGCCCCGAGGGGGTGGTGATCGCGCGGGGTGAGCCGATCCTCGCCGCGTACGCGGCCGCCGGGCGCAGCCCCGAGCGGCACGGGAAGGACGCCGACGTCTTCGACGTCACCCGGGCCGACAAGGAACACCTCGCCTTCGGCCACGGAGTCCACCACTGCCTGGGCGCCCCCCTCGGCCGACTGGAGGCCCGCATCGCCCTCCCGGCCCTCTTCACCCGCTTCCCGAACCTGCAACTGGCCACCGCTGAGCACCACTTGGGCCACGTGGAGTCCTTCATCTCCAACGGCCACCGCCACCTCCCGGTCCGCACCGCCTGACGAAGCCGACCCCCGCCCCGCCGGCCGGATGCACACCACCCGGCGGGGCTGTCACGCCCACCCGACCGAGCCGGCACCACCCACCCGACCCCGGCACCGGCCCGTCGGTCTCCGCACCAGGTCGGCCGGGTCGGCCGGCGCCCGGCAGGTGCAGCCTCGTCACTCCCCGCGCCACCAGGACAGGAGGCGGGTCCAGGGGGATGTCGGGTGGTTCGGGGTGGGGGCTTCGATGGGGGCGGGGCGGGTCCGGGCCTGGGGGGTGATCGGTCTGCGGGGTCGGGGTCGGGCTGCCACGGGTGCCGGCGGGAAGGTCACCGGCAGTGCGGCCAGGGCCCGGTGGAAGGGGCCCGGGCGCCATTCCAACTCGCCCACCAGGACGGCGAGTTCGATGTCCGGCAGGCGGTCGAGGAGCTTCTCCACCGCCACCGACGCGATCAGCCGGGCCTCGCTCCGCGCGGGGCAGTTGTGCGGGCCCGCGCTCCACGCCAAGTGCGCCCGGTTGCCCTTGCGTTGATCGTTCGTCAGCGCGGGATCGGTGTTGGCGGCGGCCAGGGAGACGACCAGCGGATCACCGGCCTTCAGCAGCGCGCCCTCGTACACCACGTCCCTCTTCGGGTAGTGCACGGCGTAGTTGGCCATCGGCGGATCGGTCCACAGCACCTCGTCGAGCGCGTCCTCGACGGGGAGGCTGCCGCCGGACAGGTCCCCGGCGAAGCGGTCGTCGGAGAGCAGCAGCCGCAGTCCGCCTGCGATGAGGTTCTGCTGCGGCTCGGTGCCCGCGCCCATGAGGACGACGAGGGTGTGGATCATCTCCTCGTCGGTGAGCTGCGCCGGGTGCAGGGTCAGCCACGACGTCACGTCCGGCCCGGGCTTCTTCCGCTTGAGCGTGACCAGTTCGAGGAGCGTGGTGCTGAGCAGTTCGTCGGCGCGCTCGGCGTCCACCCCGTCGAAGATGCCGGACATGCCCTCGACCAGCTTCAGCCCCAGCTCTGCCGGACAGCCGAAGAGGTGGTTGAAGACGAGCAGGGGCAGCACCTGCGCGTACTCGCCGAGGAGATCCGCCTCGCCGGTGGGCGCGAACCGGTCGATGAGGGTGTCGGCGCTGCGTTCGACATAGCCGCGCAGGGTGTGCGGCTCGACCCGGGCGAGGCTGTCGGTGATGGCACCGCGCAACCGCCGGTGCTCCTCGCCGTCGGAGAAGAGGGCGTTGGGCCGGTACATCATCATCGGCACGACGGGGCTGTCCCGGGGGACGGTGCCGTCGTTGAGGTCGTTCCAGTGGCGCGGGTCCTTGGAGAAGGTCTCCGTGCCGCGCAGGACGTGCAGGGCGGCGTCGTAGGAGGTGACGAGGGTGGCCCGTACCCCGGGGGCCAGCTCGACGGGCGCGGTCGGGCCGGTCGTACGCGCGCCCCGGTAGAACGCGGCCGGATCGGCGGCGAACTCCGGTCCGTACATGGGCCGGTGGGCCGGGCAGCCCGGGGGCGGACGCGACGGATCGGACGCGCCGGACGGCGATGCGGGGGTCACGCGGGCTCCAGTTCGGTCGTGCGGTCCAGGAGGTACTCGACGAGGGCGATCAGCGCCCGGGTGGAGGAGTCCGGGTCGCGGGCGTCACAGCGCACCAGCGGGGTCTCGTCCAGCAGGTCGAGGGCCTCGCGGACCTCGTCCAGATCGTGCACGGGGGCGCCGTCGAAGTCGTTGACGGCGACGGCGTACGGCAGGTCCAGCTCCTCCAGGACGCCCATCACGTCGAAGGAGTGGGACAGCCGGCGCGTGTCGGCGAGGACCAGCGCGCCGAGGGCGCCGCGGGTCATGTCCTGCCAGAGCTTGGTGAAGCGCTGCTGCCCGGGGGTGCCGAACAGGTACAGCACCAGGGAGTCGTCGAGGGTGAGCCGGCCGAAGTCCATGGCGACCGTGGTGGTGGTCTTGTCGCGGGTGCCGGCGAGGTCGTCGACGAGCGCGCCGGCCTCGGTCATGACCTCCTCGGTGCGCAGCGGCCGGATCTCGGAGAGCGTGCCGACGAACGTGGTCTTGCCGACCGCGAAGTGACCGACGATCAGCAGCTTGGCCGCCGTTCGCACGGTGGGCCGCAGATAGACGGCGTCAGAGGCGGGCGCGGAGCCCATCGAGGACCTCCTGGAGGATTTTCGCGTCGGACGGCCGGGCGGCCGAGAGGGCTGCTCCCGCGCGGCTCTGTTCGAGCGTGGGGGACGGAGCGCGGGTGACGATGTGGCCGCTGTCCATGAGGTCGGCGACCAGCACCTTGGTCACGCTGACCGGCAGTTCCAGGTGGCTCGCCACCTCGGCCAGGGAGAGCGAGCCGGGCCGGCACAGGTCCATCACCCGGCGCTTCTCCGGGTTGAGGCCGGTCAGCGGCAGATCGGTCGCGGCGACCAGCAGCGTGACCAGGTCCAGGGTGTTGCGGGTCGGGTGGGCGCGGCCGTCGGTGACGACGTACGACCGCACCAGTCGCCCCCGGGGCCGGCGGGGCGTCATGCCCGGCTGCCCGTGTCCAGCCGTGCCGGGCTGGTCAGTTCCCTGCCGAGCCGGTCGACGAGCTTGTGCATGCGGTACGTCACCGCCTCCATGTCGACCTCGTCGCCGGTGGAGACCGCGAGATAGGCGCCCTCGCCGGCCGCGACGAGGAAGACGAAGCCGTGGCCGAACTCGATCAGGGTCTGCCGCCACGGGCGGTCGGCGGGGCCGCAGAACTCGGAGGTACTGCGGCTGATGGACTGCAGTCCCGAGAGCCCTGCGGCGAGGCGCTCGGCGTCGTCGCGGTCGATGTCGGCGGAGTGGGCACGGAGCATGCCGTCGGCGGAGAGCAGGATGGCGTGCCGCGCCTCGGGGACCTTCAGCACGTCGTCGAGCATCCAGCCCAGCTCGTTGTTCGTGGGCTCGATCATGCGTGGGGGGTCCCTTCGTTCTGGTGGGGGGCGGACGGCGCGGGACGGTCACCGGCGCCGTCACCGGCGGCAGCGTGGCCGGGACTACCGTCGCGGTCACGGCCGCCGTCATGGTCCCGGTCCCGGTCGCGGGCGGCGTCCGGGCCCGCATCGCGGTCGGGGGCGGGTTCCCGGACGTACTCCTCCTCGTCGAGGATGCGTCCCGCCGCCCGGCCGAAGCGGGTGCCGCGGGCGAAGGCGCCCATGATGCGGGCGTTCTCCTCGGGCGATCGGCCGGGGGGTTCCTCGGCCTGGGCCGTGGGCTGCGGCTCGGGGACGGCGGTGCGCCTGGGGGTGCGCCGGCGGCGCTTGGGCAGTCCGCCCTCGGTGGTGTCGGCGGGCGCGGCCTCGACGGTCGTCGGGCGGGGGCCGGTGGCGGTCACGGGCGCCGGGGCGGTCCGTGGCTCCGGGGCGGCGGGCTCCAGCTGGGTGAGCAGCGCGGTGGGCAGGAGCGCGACGGCGCGGACTCCGCCGTACGGCGAGCGGGTGTCCACGGAGACGGTGAATCCGTAGCGCCGGGCGAGCATCCCGATGACGGCGAAGCCGAACTGGGGTGGGTCGTCGAGGCGGGTGACGTCCACCTCGTCCTCCCCGGCGAGCAGCCGGGTGGCGCGCTGCACGGTGTGGGCGTCCATGCCGACCCCGGCGTCGTCGATGATCACGCACGCGCCGTTGTGCACGTTCTGGACGCCGACCTCGACGGTGGTGTCGGGCTGGGAGTGCCGGGCGGCGTTGTCGAGGAGCTCGGCGATCGCGAGGACGACCGGTTCCACGGCACGGCTCTCCACCGCGAGGTCGACCTGTCCGTGGACACGGACGCGGCGGTAGTCGCGGATGCGCGACGTGGCGCCCCGGACCACCTCGACGAGCGGGGAGGTGGCCCGCTGGCGGCCCGGCCAGGAGCCGCAGAGCACGGCGATGGCCTGGGCGCGTCGGCCGAACTGGGCGTTGGTGTGGTCGACTTCGAGGAGGTCGCGCAGCACGTCGGGGTCGTCGTGCCGCTCCTGCATCTCGGAGATGGACAGCTGCTGCTCGTTGGCGAGGGCCTGGATCGAGCGCATGGACGCCTTGAGGGCGGCCTTGGCGGACTGGTCGGCGCGGTGCTGGGCGTGCTCGACGGCGCCGGAGAAGCGGGCGAGCACCTCGTCGAGGCCCTTGCCGAACTCCGTGCCGGCGAGGCGGCCGTCGAGCGGTCCGACGCCGGGGACGGCCTGGCCGGGGTGATCGGCGAGCGCCGGCAGGCGGACCGTGACCAGATGGCGCAGCTCTTCCTCCCGGGCCCGCACGTCATCGGCCAGGACGGCGTTCCTGGCGCGCTGCCGCCTGGTGATCCCGTGCTGGCGCAGCAGGAGTACGGCGGTGGCGCACAGGGCCGCCGCGAGGGCCCAGGTCACCGCCTGCGATATCGGTTCGGTCATGAAGTACGAGTCCTAACGTCCTCAAGTCCCCAGGCGTCCGGGGGTCCCGGGACGCCGGCGGGAGTTGACGGAGCGCACGACGCTAGCGGCGCGACCGCGGGGGCACTTTCCGTGACGCGCAGGGAAGTTGTCACAGGGCGCATGAGAGGCGCAAGGGGCGCGATGCGCGCGCTGAGGTTCCCCCTGGCATATTCGGCCATTCGGCCCGGGCGGTACGGCAACCGCTTGCCACGCTAGGGTGCCCTCCGAGTCCGACCGGACCATAACTATCTTTGATCAAGCGGACGTTGAAAACTTCCGCATGGGGGGCCGTAAGAGACCACAAGGACGTCGTCGGGGGCCTGCACCGGGGAGGAGAGCGTTGCCCGCCGGAAGTTACAGCGTCGAGGCGCTGACCACCGAGGAGCTGGCCCCGCGCGAGCGTGCCGACTTCTGGACCGAGCAGATCGGCTCGTACCAGTCCCGGATGGGCTTCGGATACGCGCGGGCGGAGAACTTCCGCGGTGAGACCGTCCGACAGCGCACCGACACGTACCAGTTGGTGAAGTACCGGTCCGACGAGATCGAGTACACCCGCACGATGCGCCAGGTGCGCCAGGATCCGGACGAGGACTACCGGCTGCTGCTGCCGACGAGCGGCGAGATCGTGCTGCGACAGGACGGCGCGGAGGCCCGGCTGACCCCGGGCACGGCGGCCCTGGTCACCTTCGCGTCCCCGTTCCAGTGCCTGCAGAGCGACGCCATCGACGCGTTCATCCTCACCATCCCGGCCCGCGAGGTGGACGGCCGGCTCAACGCCAGGTCGCCGGTGGCCAGCGGGCTGGACCTCGCGACCGGTCTCGGCCGGATCGTCGGCTCGATGCTGACCGGGCTGCACGAGGAGCGGGAGCACCTCACCGACCCGGAGTTCAACGCCGTCTCCGACCGGGTGGTGGAACTGGTGTGCATGCTGGCCGCCGGCGACGACCGCCCCGACGCCCCGGGACAGCTGGGCGAGGTGGAGTCGATGGTCCGCCGCTATGTGCGCGACCACGCCGCCGATCCGAACCTCACGGGCACGGCGGTGGCGCGCGCCCTCGGCTGGTCGCTGCGTCAGATCCAACTGGCCCTGCAGCAGGCGGGCACCACGCCCCGCGAGTTGATCCGGGAGGAGCGGCTGCGGCTGGTCCGGGACCGTTTACTGTGCGCGGAGTGCGAGCACCTGACGATCACGGATCTCGCCTACTCCGCCGGCTTCTCCTCCGCGAGCGCGCTGAGCACGGCCTTCCGACGACGCTACGGCGTCAGCCCCCGGGAGATGCGGCAGAGCATACGTTGACTCAACTCCCCATAGGAACAGGGGAGTTCGGGCAGGTGAGGCATCACGGGTGCTACGCCGCCGAGTAGACTCTCACATCGATCCACTCTGTCGTTCCATTGAAGTCTAAAGCTTAGTCAAAGCATGACCGGCGGTCGGCCCCGGTCACTTTCCGGCCGTCGCGGTGTGAATGTTCCTGGAGCGCGTCGTGTCCACCGTGTGCGGCCTCGCCCCTTTCGCACCCGACTCGCCTCGTCCCACAGGTCGTTGACACGAGGCAACGCGGCGCGCGCTGGCGTGAATCATGCGCTCCGCCACGGCCGGGAACGACGGCCGGAACGGCTGAAATCCGCAGGTGACCCCCCTCCGGGCAGCCCCTCTTTCACAGTCGGCGGGACGCCGTGGCCGAGGTGTGAAGAACTGCTGCGGCGCGGCCTCGCCGGAGACGGTAGAAAGGCGTCGCAGACCCTTGCCGCACTGACGGCACCTCAGGTGACAGACCTCCCCTGAGCGTCTAGGACCGCTGGTCAGATAGTTGACGTTCTTCGCTACTCTGTCGCGTACTGGCTGATCGAGAGGACTCCGATGCCTGAACCCCCACCCTTCGCGACGACCCCGGATCGCGGTCGGCCGGACACGACGACGCCCCCGGCCCGTCACCGGCACGGAAAGCCCGGGGTGTCGGATTCCGCGAACTCCTCCGCAGCACAGCCCCGACTGACGCGGCTCGCCGTTCTTCCGGCCGCGTTCATGGCCGGAATATCCACCGCCGTCACGGGCACGGTCCTGCGGCTCCAGGAGGGCACGGTCGACGCCGCCACATGGGGGGTGCTGGCGGGCGGCGCGGTCCTCGGCTGCGGCTGCCTGGCCGGAGCCGTGCTGTCGGCCAGGAAGCGGGCGAGGTCCGACGCGCGGCGTGCCGAATCGTTGCGGCAGGCCATCACCAGCGGCAACTGGGCGCTCGACGAGGACCTGGCCCGCCTCAAGCGCGGCGAACAGCTGCTCTCGCGCGGCTTCGCCTACCAGGCCTCGCGCGGCGAAGACCCGTACCAGAAGCTGGAGTACGACGTCACGGAGGCCCAGCACCGGGCCCGGGAGGCGCTCGTCTGGGCGGCGAGCTACTTCCAGGCCGCCTCCGACGACAACAGCGACAAGGTCGAGGTCTTCGTCAACCTGGCCCGTCGGCTCCAGTCGCTCGTCCACCGCACCATCCGTGAACTGGACGACCTGGAGAACCAGGTCGAGGACCCGGACCTGCTCCGCCGGATCTTCGGCATCGACCACCTGGCCACCCGAATACGCCGGCACGCCGAGAACCTGGCGGTGCTCGGTGGGGCGGTCTCCCGTCGCCAGTGGACGAATCCGGTGACGCTGACCGAGGTGCTGCGGTCCTCCATCGCCGAGGTCGAGCAGTACTCCCGCGTCAAACTGGTGCCGCCCATCGAGGGCACGCTGCGCGGCCACGCGGTCGCCGACGTCATCCACCTGCTGGCCGAGCTGGTCGAGAACGCCACGATGTTCTCCCACCCGGACACCCAGATCCTCCTGCGCTCCCGCCGGGTGACCGCCGGCATCGCCATCGAGGTGGAGGACCGCGGCCTGGGCATACCCCAGGAGGACCAGGACCGGATCAACACGCTGCTCGCCGACCCGGCCCGCATCGACGTCGCCAAGCTGCTCGCCGACGGCCGCATCGGTCTGTTCGTGGTCTCCTCGCTGGCCCGCCGGCACGGCATCGCGGTCCAGTTGCAGGGCAACATCTACGGCGGTGTGCAGGCGATCCTGGTCCTCCCGCAGGGACTGCTCGGCGACGAGGAGGGACAGGCGTCCGTCCAGGCGCCGGTCCAGGCACGGCCGCCCGCCGCCCCCCGGCCGGCGCAGACCCCCGCGCCCTCCTGGCAGCCCTCGCCGCACGCGGCTCCCCCGGCCGCCGCGCCGTCCCACGCGCACGCGGCTCCCCCGCCCCGCACCGCCTCCCCGGCAGGCCCCCCGCCTGGCGTGCCGCAGCGGTCGGCTGCGCCCGCGCCGCCCCCGGCGGCCGCCCGGCACGAGCGGGCGCAGCCCGTCGCCGACGTACGGCCCGAGTACCGCCCCTCCGGGTACGAGCGTCCGGCGGCCGCTCCGCACGGCTCCGGCGGGCCCGGCGGCGGATCCGGCAGGCCGAACCTGCCCAAACGGCGCGCCATGGAGCACCTGGCCCCCGAACTCCGCCAGGGGCCCGCTCCGCGTCCCGACACCACCGAGCAGGAACTGAACTTCAGCCCCGGCCTCCTGGCCGGAATCAATCGAGGCTTCGGTCTCGCCGGCGCGACCTCCGACGCGATCCCCGTCGACGACGCGCGCTGGGCCCCGCCCCAACCGCAAGGAGAAGAACCCCACCATGGTGAGCGATAGCCACCCCACCGGGCAGAACATCGACTGGCTGCTGGACAACCTCAAGAAGACCGTTCCCGGTACCCGGCAGGTCCTGTTGCTGTCGTCCGACGGCTTGAGCAAGGCACATGTGGATCTGAGCACCGACGACGCCGACCGGCTGGCCGCGATAGCCTCCGGGCTCAACTCCCTGGGCCGTTCCTTCGGTCACGACAGGGTGCTGGGCAACGGCGGCACCGTCCGCCAGGTCATCGTCGAGCTCCACAACGGCATCCTCATCGTGGCCTCGGCGGGCCACGGCGCCGTGCTGGCGGTCACCGCGGACGCGTCCACGCACACCGAGACGCTCGGCTACGAGATGGGCATGCTCATCCGGGCCGTGCAGCCGTTCCTCGCCACGCCGGCCCGCCGCCCGACCATCGCGCCGTCCAGCGCGGGGATGTGACGCGATGACGGACGAGCTGTTCCTGGACGAGGAAGCCGGGCGCTTAGTCCGGCCGTTCACCGTCAGCAACGGGCGCACTCGACCCTCGACATCCTTCGACCTGCTCACCCTGGTGATGGCCACCGGTGTCCGGCCGCTCGCAGACCTCGGCCCCGATCACGACATGGTGCTCGGGCTGTGCGTCAGGCCGGTACCGGTGGTCGAGGTGGCCGCGCGGATGAACCTGCCGATCGCGGTCACCAAAGTCCTGTTGTCCGACCTGGTGCAGCACGAGGCGCTCACGGCACGGGCGCCCCGTGCCGTAGAGGCGGCCTCCGCCGCCAACCGAGAAGTTCTGGAGGCGGTGCTCGATGGCCTACGCGCACGACTCTGACCCCTTCCCGACCGCCCTGAAGATCCTGGTGGCCGGCGGATTCGGGGTCGGCAAGACGACCTTCGTGGGGGCGGTCAGCGAGATCGCGCCGCTGAGCACCGAGGAGGTCATCACCACGGCCAGCGCCGGTACGGACAGCCTCGCCGGGATCGAGGAGAAGTCCACCACCACGGTGGCCCTCGACTTCGGCCGGATCACGCTCGGTTCGGACCACGTCCTGTACCTGTTCGGCACACCCGGGCAGGAACGGTTCTGGTTCATGTGGGACGAGCTCTCCGACGGGGCGCTGGGCGCGGTGGTCCTCGCCGACACCCGTCGGCTCGACGCGTGCTTCCCCGCTGTGGACTTCTTCGAGGTGCGCGGCATCCCGTTCGTCGTGGGGGTGAACGAGTTCGACGGCGCGTACCAGTACTCCCTCGAGGAGGTCCGTGACGCCATCGGCCTGAAGTCCAACGCACCGATCGTGTTCTGCGACGCCCGGCACTGCAGCTCCGGCACGGGTGTGCTCGTCGAACTCGTGCAGCATCTGCTCGCCATGACACCCGGCGTGGCGTCGCACCAGCCACCCACGCTCCGTTGATTCATACTCGACTCAGCCGCCCTGGAACGGAGTTCCGATGAACAGCCCCTATTCCTCCTATGAGCCACCGCTCGACCGCCTGCTCCTCACGCCCGAGGATCCGGGGGCGCCGCAGCGTGCGGCGAGGCTCGCCCAGTTGGGGCTCGCCGACACCCCCCGGGCCGAGTTCGACGCGTTCGCGCGGCGGCTGGCCCTGGAGCTGGACGCGCCGTACGCGATGGTCAACTTCGTCGACGACCGGCGTCAGTTCTTCGCCGGGCTCTACACGCCGGACGCCGGCCCCGTGAACATCGCGCAGGGGCAGGCCGCCGAGACGTCGATGAGCCGGGAGATGCGTCTGGACCACGGCTTCTGCCCGCACACCGTCAAGCGGACCGCGGCGCTGGTGCTCGACGACGTCTGCGACTACCCGCGGTTCGCGGGCAACCCGGTCGTCGACGAGATCGGCATCCGCTCCTACATGGGCGCGCCGCTCGTCGACGCGCTGGGCGGCATGAACCTCGGCACGATCTGCGTCGTCGACACCGACTCCCGTACGTGGGGGCGGCAGCGGCTGGAGATCATCAAGCACATGGCCCAGGAGATGTCCGACCGGATCCAGGCCATCGCCACCGGCCGCTGAGGCCGACGGGCGCCGCCTGTCCGTCACGGTCGAGGGAAGCGGGCCACCGGGCGCCCGGAACACGAAAGCCGCGGACACGTCGTCGTGTCCGCGGTTCTCTGCGTTCCCCGTCCCGGGAGGCGCCGTGACGCACCCGCGGGCCGGTGGGGGCCGGTCGTGCCCACGCGGCGGGGCCGCACATCGGGACAGCCCCCCGCGCCCCTTGCGGGGCGCGGGTGCCGGGCCTCAGACCAGTTGCCCGACCGGGATCGGTTCCGGTTGCCGCTGCTCGACCTGCGGCGTGCGGACCAGTTCGGCGAGCCGTTCGGACCATTCACCCTTGTTCTCGCCGAGTGCGAACTCGCCCAGCCTGAGGCCCTGGATCTCGGAGGTGCCGGCGGGCGCGTAGATGTGGAAGGCGTCGCGCAGATAGCGCTCCACGGGGCGGTCGGTGAACAGGCCGCACGCGGCGTGCATCTTGACGGACTCCTGGGCCGACTCGATGGAGGCCTCGACGTTGTAGAGCTTCGCGGACATCAACTCGACGTCGCAGGGCCGCCCGTTGTCCAGCAGGTGCGCGGCGAGATAGGCGCTCTGCCGGGCGAGGGTGAGGCGTTGCAGCATCCGCCCCAGCTCGATCTTGATGTTGGGCAGGTGCCCGAGCGGCTTGCCGTAGCGCTCGGTCTCCCCGCAGTACCGGGCGGTCTCCTCGAACACCGCCTGGTGGATGCCCAGGGACACCGCGGTCAGGTTGAGGCGGCCGTAGAGCACCGACGAGGAGTAGGCGACGGCCAGCCCCTCACCCTCCGCACCGAGCCGGTTGGCGGCCGGCACCCGGCAGTTGTCGAAGACGAGTTCCCCGAAGCTGAACCCGTGCAGGCCCATGGAGGGCACCTGGGGCGCGAGGGAGAAGCCGGGGCGGTCGGACTCGACGAGGAAGGCGGTCATGCCCTGGGAGCCCGGCCCGGTGCGGACCACGACACCGTGCACGTCGCCCACATGGCTGTTGCCGACGAAGACCTTGCGGCCGTTGAGGATGTAGTCGTCGCCGTCCCGTACCGCGCTGCTCTCCATGCCGGCCACATGGCCCCCCGACCCCGGCTCGGTGACAGCGATGGTGGGCAGCACCTCTCCCGCGGCGATCCTCGGCAGCCAGTACCGTTTCTGGCTGTCGTCGCCGAAGTGGATGATCTTGGCGACGCCGAGCTGGGAGGCCTGGACCATGGCCCCCATCGCGCCGCTCACCCGGGACAGTTCCTCGATGATGATCGTCTTGGCGAGATGACCCGCGCCCATGCCGCCGTAGGCCGGGTCGATCGTGGCGCCGATCCAGCCCTGTTGGGCGATCAGACGGGAGAGCCCCACCAGTGCGGTACGGGAGGCCTCCATCTCGGGTATCAGGGGGCGTACCACCCGCTCGGCGAACTCGCGTACGCGCTGCCGTAGATCTTCGTGATCCTGGGTTGTGAAGACGTGTTCCACGCCAAGCCCTTCTAGGCGTTTCCCCGCGCCCGGGGGAGACGCGGTGGCTGTGCGTCGGATCGTGGTTCCGGTTGGGAAGTCTGACCGACGTGGAACATGGTCTACAAATCAACCTCTTACGCCAAGATCGTTTAGGGGGTTTGGCCGAAACATTGACAGTTGAAATATGAGCCCAAATGTGAGATACGAGTACGAGGTTGTCCACATTTTGATACTTTCCGAGCCGAACTTGCGCGACTGCCGCAACCCGGAACGGAACGGCGGCGGACCTGACGACCTGCCAAACGCCGTACGGCACACCTTTCTTCGCGCTGTGCACCGCCAAATACCAAACTGCGGCGCCCTGTGTGCAGGTTTGAGCAGGTAGCCATAAACTTCAAGCCACACCCCCCGACCTGGGATGTGGCCGACGGGTGCCGATCCTGCGAGGCTGAGGTGTCGACAAGTCAGCTTTTCGTGAGCCTCCGGAACCTTCCGCTCCACCGCCCCGGCCCTGGCACCGGCACCGGCACCGGCACCGCGACACCCTCCCGGCCCGGGTGCCAAGTACTGCCGCCCGGTGATGAGTTGCGCCGGGGCCCGGGAGCGGGTCGAGGCCGGGCGGGTGCTGACGCCGGGGCTCGGGTCCTGATACCGTTCCGTTCGCCCGCCGACTTCCGCCGACGGTGTGTCAAGCCGGGCACAGGGGATGCCGGGCGGCACGCGGGTGCACCCCCACCGCCGTCGGATGTTCACTGTCGTACGAGGAATCAGATGCCAGGCACCCTCCCCCGCGCTCGGACCGAGTCGCGTGGCGGGACCCCCACCGGCACCCCACGCGGTACGAGCCGGTGGCTCCGATGAGCGGTGACCTGCCCCGCACCGAGACCGGCGCCGCGCCCCTCCCCCAGGGTCTGCCCCGGCGGGCCCGCAGCGCCCCGCCCGCGCCACGGCTCCGCGAGAACGCGGCCGACGCCGCCTCGACGGCCGACGACGACACCGAGGACACGCTCCGCCCCGATGCCCTGGCCCGCGTCATGGTGGCGATCCAGCGAGGCTCGGCACGGGCCCGGCTCGCCGAACCCGACGGCGCTCACGACGCCGACGGCACCCGCAGCACGCACAGCACCGACGGCCGACCGGCACCCCGACCAGGTCCCGAGGCCGCCTGACGGGCGCTGCCCCCGGCGCCCCGACGACCCGGCGCCGCCCCTGGCGCCGACCGACCGTGAGGAACACGCACGACATGACAGAGCAGGAACGACCCGGTCCCCAACTGGACTGGCTGCTGGACGGACTCGTGGAACGCATACCCGAGATCCACTGCGCCATCGTGCTCTCCGGGGACGGCCTTCTCATCGGCAAGTCGAAGGACATCCGGTTCGACGACGCGGAGCACCTGTCGGCCGTCGGCTCGGGCATGCACAGTCTGGCCAGGGGCGTGGCCCGTCACTTCCAGGGCGGTGAGGTCCAGCAGACCGTCATCCAGATGGAGCGGGCGTTCCTCTTCGTCACCGCCGCGGGGCGGGGCGCGCGGCTCGCGGCGATCGCCTCGGAGGAGGTCGACGTCGGCATGATGGCGTTCGAGATGGGCACCTTGGTCAAACAGGTCGGCAAGTACCTGAGCGCGGCGCCCCGTTCGGAAACCCCGTCCGGCTACGTGCAGGACGTGTGAGCCGGGCCGGCGGCCGGGCCTGGAACTCGTCGAAAGGGTGATGGATGGTGTCCGTCAGCTCCGGGCCGGTCGTACCCACCGCCCTGAAGATCCTCATCGCGGGCGGCTTCGGCGTCGGCAAGACCACGATGGTCGGCTCGGTGAGCGAGGTGACCCCGCTGGCGACCGAGGAGCACATCACCCCGGCGGGCAGACACGTGGACGACCTCAGGGGCGTCGAGAAGAAGGTCTCCACCACCGTCGCCCTGGACTTCGGCCGGATCACGTTCTCCCCCGAGCTGGTGCTGTACCTCTTCGGCACGCCGGGACAGGACCGGTTCTGGTTCATGTGGGACGACCTGTGCAGCGGTGCCCTCGGGGCCGTGGTCCTCGCCGACACCCGCAAGCTCGACGCCTGTTTCCCCGCGGTCGACTTCTTCGAGTCCCGCGACATCCCCTTCGCGGTCGGCGTCAACTGCTTCGACGGCAAACGTGAGGTGGACGCCGAGCAGGTCCGCCAGGCGCTCGACCTGTCGCCCGAGGTCCCGATCCTCCTCTGCGACGTACGGCAGCGGCACTCCAGCAAGGAACTCCTGCTGGCGGTGCTCGGCGCGGCCCGCCGCAGGATGGAGGCCCGCCTGGTGGCGGCGGGGCTCCGCCCGGGCTGAGGAGTCAGCAAGTCAACTCCTCGGCCCTGGCCAGCAGTTCGGTGCGTCCGATCGCGTCGGTGCGGGTCGAGGGGACGGTGCAGGCGTACGCGCCCGCGATCGCGCCGAAGAGCGCGCACCGACGCGGTGGTTCACCGGTGAGCCGGCCGAAGAGATAGCCCGCCGCGAAGGCGTCGCCCGCCCCGTTGGAGTCCACGACCGGGGTCGGCGGGGCCACCGGTGGCACATGACTGAGCTCGCCGTCGACGAGGTGGTACGCGCCCCGTTCCCCGTCCGTGGCGACGACGGTCCGGGCCCGGCCCCGCTCGGCGATCCGGCGCATGGTCTTCTCCGGGTCGGGGAGCGCGGCCGCCGACAGGAAGACCAGGTCGGCGGCGAGGGCGAACGGCTCGTGGTACGGGTTGGCGCCGTCCCAGTCGTGCAGATCGGTCGAGACGGTGACCCCCAGCTCGCGCAGCAGCGGCAGGGAGGCCGCGCACGGCTGACTGATGGAGACATGGACGTGCCGGCTGACCCCGGCCAGCGCGCGGACCGTGTCCGGGGGCAGTTCGTGGACCTCCTGGCTTCGGCTGCCGTCGTAGAGCGAGCAGCGGCGCCCGTCCGGACCGACCAGGTTCACCGCGCGCCGGGTGCCGCCGGGCAGCGGCGCCTCGGTGAGCGGGATGCCCCGGTCACGGTGGAGCGCGCGGACCAGGTCTCCCTCGTGGTCGTCGCCGAGCAGGTCGAAGTGGTGCGTCCGCAGCCCGAGCGCGTGCGTGGCCACCGCCATGAAGTCGCCGGTCTGTCCGGCCCGGGTCTCGATGGCCGGCACCAGATGGCTGTCGGCGAACGGGAGCGGCAGTTCGGGAACGTAGACGATGGTGTCGACGCCCGCCCCGCCCAGCACGAGGACATCGATCTCGGACTCGCTGCGCACGCTGCCTCCCACGGGGACGGGCTGACTGTGGGGGCAGCGTACGTCCGGCGCGCCGCCGCGTCCCGAAGGGGCGCAGGGAACTGCGCGACCAGCCACGACATGCCCGCGGCCGACCGACAACCGGAGCAGGCGCCGTGTTCCCACCGGAACAGGCGCCCTGTTCCGAGCGGAGCGTCTACGTCCAGGACGGGTCGGTCACGGGAAACCCTCCGCTCTCGTGCGGAGCCGTCGGAGGGGCGGGCTCGGCAGTTTCCCGGCCCTCCGACGGCAGTTCTGCCCAGACGACACGACCGGACCGTTGTGGGGTGTCGCGCACCCCCCAGTCGCTGCTGAGCATGCCGACCAGCATGAGCCCTCGCCCGTTCTGGTCGTCGGGGCCCGGACGACGCCGGGCAGGCTGTGTGTGACCGCTGTTCTGGTCCTCCACCTCGATCCGGAGGCGGCGGCCGGTGAAGTGCAGCCGGCACACGATCCACTCGCTGTCCGTGTGGGTCAGCGCGTTGGTGACCAGCTCGGACGTGATCAGGAGCGCGTCCTCACGGGTCTCCGGACGCACCCCCCACTCGCCGAGCAGCTCGCGCACGGTTCTGCGCGCCTCACCCGCGGAGGCGGGCACCGCGGGCAGTCCGAACACGCCCGCTCTGTGAGGTTCGTACGCCTCTGTGCCAGATGGGTACATGGTCGGGGCTAACCGGTCCGGGGACTGGGGGAGGGTGGGCGGAGCCATCGCCGTATGCCTTTCGTTGGCCCTTCGCACCGGTGGGGTGCCGGTGCCACGGCCGCCTCGCCACTCGCCGCGAGCTTGGGCAACTCGCCTCGAACAGCGCTGAGTTGCGGCCACATCTCCCCCAACCTGGCCGCGCGGCCCCAGTGTTCGCCGAGGCCGTGACGGTACGTCCACTGTGGCATCCGCGAACAACACCTCGCAACCAGCAAGTTGAAATTTGCAATTTGTGAGTCGCGTCCTGCCATCGTTCGAGCCAAGATCGTGTCAGACTGCGCTCTCGAAGCGACTCGCACAACAACGCGCATTCCTTGAACGAAAGCGCGCAGGACCCGTAATCCAGATCGACATGACCTCTGTGGCTCGGCGTGAGGGGTGGTGGGCGTGACCGCGGAAACGGACTGGGGCGGCGCCCCCTCCGTACTGCGCATGATCCTCGGCAGACAGCTGGAGGAGTTGCGCACGCGCGCCGGTCTGACGTTCGAGCAGGCGGGCGAGGCGATCGGTGTCAGCCATTCCACGATCCGCCGTCTGGAGGCCGCCAAGGTCGCCCGGTTGCGCCTGCCGGATGTCGAAAAACTGCTCCAGGTCTACGGCGTACGGGACCAGCAGGAGATCGAGACCTTCCTGAAGTCGGTCCGCGAGGCCAACAAGCGCGGCTGGTGGCACACCTACCGCGACGTCCTGCCCGACTGGTTCGCCGCCTACCTCAGCCTGGAGCAGGCGGCGCTCCAGATCCGCGCGTACGAGGCGCAGTTCGTGCACGGCCTGCTCCAGACCGAGGAGTACGCCCGCGCCCTGCTCGGCGCCGGCAACCCGCACGCCGCGACGGAGGACACCGAGCGGCGGGTGGCGCTGCGGATGCGCCGTCAGGAACTCCTCACCCGCCCCGGGCCGCCCCGGCTGTGGGTGGTGATGGACGAGACGGTGCTCAGATGGCCGGTCGGCGGGCCGGACGTGATGCGCGCCCAGGTCGACCATCTGATCGAGCTGAACCGGCTGCCGCATGTCACGGTCCAGATCATGCCCTTCCAGAACGGTCCGCATCCGGCGATGCGGGCCGGTGCGTTCCACCTCTTCCGGTTCAGGGCCCCCGAGTTGCCCGACATCGTCTACCTCAGCGGTCTGGTGGGCGCGGTGTACCTCGACAAGGGGGACGACGTCGTCGTCTACCGCGAGGCCCTGGACCGGCTGGGCGCACAGTCGGCGCCCGCCCGCAAGACCGAGGCCCTCCTCGGCGCGCTACGCAAGGAGCTCTGACGTGCACCACCGCAAATCCAAGGCAACGACCCACGGAGTACACCACGACATCCGCAACGGCATGCCCGCCCGCGACCTCGGCGCCCAGGACTGGCACCGGCCGTGGAGCGACGACGCGGGCGGCGCCTGCGTCGAGGTGAAGAAGCTCGCCGACGGCCGGGTCGCCGTACGGCAGTCGACCGACCCGGACGGCCCGGCGCTGCTCTTCACCCCCCGTGAGATGACCACCTTCCTGGCCGGCGTGAAGGCGGGCGAGGCCGACTTCCTGCTCTGACATCCGCAACCTGCTTGCTGCCACGCCTCGTTGACGCACCACCTGTTTGTGGACCCGGGGTTCTCATTGCTTGCCGAACCCCTGGCCCCTGCCCGATCGTGCACCTGACAGAACGACTTGATGGGAGGGACGGCGTTGCCCGACAACGGATGGCCGGCCGACCGGATCGACACCGAGCACGCGCACTCCGCGCGCATCTACGACTACATCCTCGGCGGCAAGGACTACTACCCGGCCGACAAGGAGGCCGGTGACGCGATGGCGCACGAGTGGCCCGCCCTGCCGGTCCACATGCGCGCCAACCGCGACTGGATGAACCGCGCGGTGCGCTGGCTCGCCGAGAAGGCGGGCATGCGCCAGTTCCTCGACATCGGAACCGGCATCCCCACCTCCCCCAACCTCCACGAGATAGCCCAGTCGGTGGCCCCCGAGTCCCGGGTCGTCTACGTGGACAACGACCCGATCGTCCTCACCCTGTCCCAGGGGCTGCTGGCCAGCACCCCCGAGGGCAGGACCGCGTACATCGAGGCGGACTTCCAGGACCCGGAGACCGTCCTCGGCTCCCCCGAGTTCCTGGAGACCCTCGACCTCGACCAGCCGGTCGCGCTCACCGTGATCGCGATCGTCCACTTCGTGCTGGACGAGGACGACGCCGTCGGCATCGTCCGCCGGCTCCTCGAACCCCTCCCCTCGGGCAGCTATCTGGCGATGACCATCGGCACCGCCGAGTTCGCCCCCGAGGAGGTGGGCCGGGTCGCCCGCGAGTACGCGGCCCGCGACATGCCGATGCGGCTGCGCACGATCGACGAGGCCCACGAGTTCTTCGAGGGCCTGGAACTCGTCGAGCCGGGCATCGTCCAGGTCCACAAGTGGCACCCGGACGGCACGGGCGAGCAGGACATCCGTGACGAGGACATCGCGATGTACGGGGCGATCGCCCGCAAGCCGTGAACGGCGGCGCGTCCCCCGGTCCGCCACGGGCCGGGGACGCGCCCTCTTCCGCGCGCCCGGCGGCTACCGTGCCGGGCCCGTGCTGTTCCGGACGATCAGCTCGACCGGGATGACGGGGTCCCTCTCCAACGCCTCGCCGGCGTCCTCCGGATCGTCCAGCTGCGTCAGCAGCAACCGCAGCGCCCGCCTGCCGATCTCGGGGAAGTCCGTACGGATCGTCGTCAGCGGCGGCAGCAGATGCGCCGCCTCCGGGATGTCGTCGTAGCCGACCACGCTCACGTCGTCCGGCACCCGACGGCCCGCCTCGTGCAGGGCGCGCAGCAGACCGAGCGCCATCTGGTCGTTGGAGACGAACACGGCGGTGACGTCCGGGCGGGCCGCGAGCCGCCGGCCCACGTCGTAGCCGGAGTCGGCGCTCCAGTCCCCGACGAGGGGTTCGTGGACGGGTGCGCCGGCGTCCCGCAGGGTCTCGCGCCAGCTCGCGGCGCGTCGGTCGGCGGACGTCCAGCCGGTGGGGCCCGCGATGTGCCAGACGGTGGGGTGGCCGAGGTCCAGCAGATGCCGGGTCGCGAGCCGGGCGCCTGCCGCGAAGTCCGAGGAGACCACGGGGGTGCCGTCGTCGATTCCGTTGTCCAGCATCACCAGCGGGGTGTCCGGGCGGGCCCGCGCGAGCGCGGTGGCGACCGGGCGCTGGGGGGCGATGGCGATGATCCCGTCCGCGCCCTCCGCCGACAGCCGGTCCACCGCCTGGACGACGGTGTCCCGGTCGGCCGTGTCGAGGGCGATGGAGCTGACGAGGTAACCCGCCGTCTGGGCCGCCGTGTTGATCGCGGTGAGGGTGGAGGCGGGGCCGTAGCGGGCCGCGTCGAAGGAGATCACGCCGAGCATGCGGGTGCGGCCGCTGGCCAGGGAGCGGGCGCTGCGGCTGGGACGGTAGCCGAGCGTCCGCATGGCCTCCAGCACGGCCTCACGGGTCTCCGGTCGGACCGCCGGGTTGTCGTTGAGGACGCGGGAGACGGTCTGCTTGGAGACACCGGCGAGGCGGGCGACGTCGGCCATCACCGGGCGGGAGCCGGCGAAGTTGCGGCGACTGCGGGTGCGGGTGGGTTCGCCGGGGTCGTGGCCGGCCGCGCCGCCGGCCGTGGTGCTTCGGGGCATGCGGCATCCTTTTCGACGGGGTTCGGGGTATTCGGTACGGGGTGGGGGTGGGGTGGGTGCGTCGGTTCGGGGCCACAGGATAGGTCCGGCCTCTTCCTCGCCCCCGCCGCCCCTACCCGTCCCATCCTCAAGGGGCTGCGCCCCTTCGACCCCGCTCGGTGGTCTGTCGGCTGCGGGCCGGTGGGGCTTCTCGCGCAGTTCCCCGCGCCCCTAAAAGCGCCAGGCCCTGCGGGCCTGAAAAGCACGGGGCGCAGCCCCTGCTTTTCAGGGGCGCGGGGAACTGCGCGACCAGCCCCCACCGGACGGACGCTTGGGGGTCGAAGGGGCGCAGCCCCTGGGGATGGGAAGCGTGGGGTCAGCCTGGGCGGAGGGGCCAGGGGCGGACCGTGGCGCATTCCGCGCGCAGCAGCTCCGCCGGGATCGCCGCGTCACCCACCCGGCCGGGCACATACACCGGCGCCCCGCCCGCGAGCGGCAGCACCCGCACCCTCAGCTCCCCCACCGGCAACCGGCCGAGCCCGATCTCCCACACCCGCCCCGAGTAGAACTGATCGGCGACCAGACGCTCCCCCACATACGCACGGCCCACGTCCCCGGTCCAGTGCAGCCGAAGCAGCGTGCCGGGAGGCGGATCGTCCGGCAGCGCGACGCGGTACTCCGCGGCCGCAGAGTCGAAGTACGCCTCGGCCGGTACGCTCGCGCGACCCATGACGCCCGTGGTGACCGGCGGCGCCTCGCCCGCGGGCCGGACCAGGGTGACCGGCAGCACGTCGTCCCCCGTCCGCCCGTCGTCCCCCGCGACCACGGTGTAGCGGACGAACACCCCGTCCTCCGCCTCCTTCACCAGAGCCCCGGGCACCACCGGGGCGCGGCGCGGCGCGGGCAGGACGGCGAACGACGGTTCTCCGGCCGCGCTGTGGAGGCGTACCTCGTCCGCGTGGGCGTCGAAGACCACTCCGCCGTCCGCCGACAGGATCAACCGCTCGGCACCCCACGCGGGCCCCCGATAGGCGCCCCGGGCCGTCGCCGCGTCCAGGACCAGCACACCTACCCGGCGGCCGTCGGCGGTGTCGACCTCGACCAGGGCGTCCGTGCCGGGGCGCAGCGCCGTCACCAGGGCACGGTCGCCCGCCGTCGTGACCTCGGCGTCCGACGGCGCGGACACGGTCGTCACGGTGCGCAGATCGAGGGCGAGTTCGGGGGCGATGCCGTCGGTCGCGGCCAGGACCAGGATCGTCCGGCCGTGTCCGTCGTCGACCGTGCAGACGGGTTGCGCGGTGGCCCAGTCGAGCCGCAGCCCGGCCACCTCCAGCCGCAACGGCCAGCAGAAATAAGCCCCTTGGGGAATCGTGACGGGCGCGCTCGGCAACGACAGCACCGGCCCGTCCCCGGGGAACTCCACCTCGAACGACGTGTCCGGGCGGTGAGGCAGCGGCTCGTGCGGCTGGTGGTTGTTGACGAAGAGGAAGCCCGAGCGGTCGTCGGCGCGGACCGCCCAGCGCAGCGTCTCCCGGTCGTGCTGGCCCGTCGGCAGCCGCTCGGGCAGGACCGACTCCATCGGGGCGATCAGCCCACCGAAGTCGGCCAACAGCAGGTGCTGGAGGCGGAGTTCGTCGTAGGAGGGGCGGTACTGGCCGTACTCGCCGAGGGGGGCCTGGAAGTCGTAGGTGAGGCGGGGCAGGTCGTTGGGGTAGCCGGTGGCGTGGGACTCCTGGAGGGGGGTGAGGTCGCCCGGCGGGTTGGTGCCGCCGTGGAACATGTAGTAGCCCTGCCAGACCGAACCACAGCCGATCTTGGTGAGGCCGAGGGCGCCGACGTCGGCGGCCTCGACGCGCGGCCGACGGTGGTACGCCACCGCCATGCCGCCGCCCAACTCGCAGGTGGCCCAGGGGAATCGGTCCGACAGCTCCTCCGGGTCGCCGCCCCGCACCGTGGTCGGACGGAGGTCCGCGCCGATGCCCTCGTCGTCCCGCTGGTGGGTGAAGAAGAAGTGCTTGCGGCAGGTGTCGGGCCAGCCGCCGTCCGCCTCGGTCCAGAAGGTCTCGGGGTAGCCGCCGTAGAGAGGGAGGAGTTCGTCCGGCGGCAGCCGCACTCCGCCCCAGGCGGTCGACGTCCACAGCGGTGCCGACAGGCCCGCCTCCTGGGCCATGCGTTTCAGGGTGAGCAGATGGTCCGGCTGGTCGTACAGCTCGTTCTCGATCTGGATCGCGACGATCGGGCCGCCGCCGGCCCGGTCCAGGCCCCTGAGCTGCTCGGCGATCGCCCGGTACCAGGCGCGTACGGGGGCGAGGTAGGCCGGGTCGTCGGTGCGTGGGGCGGCCGTGCGGGCGAGGACCCAGTCGGGCAGGCCCCCGCCCCGGACCTCGGCGTGCACCCAGGGGCCGATGCGGGGGATGAAGTCCAGGCCGTGCCGGGCGCAGAGTTCGGCGAAGCGGCGCAGGTCGCGGTCCCCGTCGAAACGGACGCGGCCCTCGGTCTCCTCGTGGTGGATCCAGATGACGTACGCGGCGACGACCGTCACCCCGCCCGCCTTCATCTTCAGCAGCTCCTCCTCCCACTCCCCCGCCGGGTAGCGGGAGTAGTGGAACTCGCCGGAGACGGGGAACCAGGGGCGGCCGCCCCGCGTGAGTACACGGCTGCCGACCTCGATGGGGTCGGGCACACCGGGGGCGTCGGCGAACGGCAGGTGGCCTCGCCGGGGAGGCTCGGCGGGCCCCCGGAGGCGCACGCGGTGCGGCCGCGCCATCAGGGCTTCACCGGGCCCAGGTCGGGCGTGTCCGTGAACTCCACGCGCGCGCTGGTCGTGGCGTTGAGCTCCAGCAGCACCAGGTCGTTGGCGCCGGCCCGCAGGACGGGACCGGGGACGTACAGGGTGCGCTGGGGGCCACGGTTCCAGTAGCGGCCGAGGTGGAAGCCGTTGATCCAGGCCTGGCCCTTGGTCCAGCCGGGCAGCGACAGGAAGGTGTCGGCGGGGGTGTCGACCTCGAAGGTGCCGTGGTGGAAGGCGGGGACGGTGACCGGGGTCGCCTCGGCCGGGGCGAAGGGGACCGTGGACAGGTCGGCCAGCGGCAGGCGGTGGGTGTCCCAGCCGAGCAGGGCGGTGCCGTTGAAGGTGACCGGGCCGAGGAGGCCCTTGGCGGCGCCGATGCGGGGGCCGTAGTTGACGCCGCCCATGTTCTCGACCAGCACGTCGAGCGTGGCGCCGGGGCGCGGCACGCGCAACGGCAGCGTCTCGTCGTGGCGTTCGCGTTCCAGGACGCCGACGGGGGCGCCGTCCACGAAGACCTGGGCGCGGTCGCCGACCCCGCCGGTGAAGTGCAGCAGACCGTCGCCCGCCTCGGGCAGGGTGCTGCGGTACAGGGCGTAGCCGGAGCGCTGGCCGAACTCCTCCATGGTGAGCGGGTGTTCGCTGCGCGCCACGGCGGCGCCGGAGAGGGCGGTCGCGTACGGCAGCAGGGGTGCCCGGCGGTCCAGTTCCACGGTGATGCCGGAGAGCCTGGGCGCGGGCGCCGGGACGGGCTCGTCCGGGACCGGGGCGTGGCGGGCGATCACCTCGCGGAAGGCGTGGTACTTGGGGCCCGGGTCGCCGGACTCGGTGAGGGCGGCGTCGTAGTCGTAGGAGGTGACGATCGGGGCGTAGCACTGGTCGTGGTTGGCGCCGTTGGTGAAGCCGAAGTTGGTGCCGCCGTGGAACATGTAGATGTTGACGGAGGCCCCGGCGGCGAGCAGCGTGTCGAGGTCGGCGGCGGCGCTCTCCGCGTCCCGCACGTGGTGCTCCTCGCCCCAGTGGTCGAACCAGCCGATCCAGAACTCCGAGCACATCAGGGGCCCTTCGGGCATGTGGGCCCGCAGCGCCTTCAGGTTCTCGTCGATCCTGCCGCCGAAGGTAGCGGTGGACAGGACGCCCGGCAGACTGCCGGCCGCCAGGTGGTGGGCGGAGCCGGCCTGGTCGCAGGTGAAGAGCAGTTCCTCGACGCCGCGCGACCGCAGCGCCTGGTGCACGTGCTTGAGGTACGCGGTGTCGTCGCCGTACGCCCCGTACTCGTTCTCGACCTGGACGGCGATGACCGGGCCGCCGTTCGCGGCCATGTACGGCAGCAGCGGGGGCAGCAGGATGTCGAGGTAGCGGTCGAGGGCGTCGGTGAAGCGGGGGTCGCTGGAGCGCAGCCGGATGTCGGGGTCCGAGGTGAGCCAGGAGGGCAGGCCGCCGCCGTCCCACTCGGCGCAGATGTACGGGCCGGGGCGCAGCAGGACGTGCAGGCCCTCGGCGCGGGCGAGGCTCAGGTAGCGGGGCAGGTCCAGCAGTCCGTCGAGGACGAGGTCGCTGTCGGGGTCGGGCTGGTGGAGGTTCCAGGGGACGTACGTCTCCACGGTGTTGAGGCCCATCAGCCGGGCCTTGCGCAGTCGGTCGGCCCACAGGTCGGGGTGGATGCGGAAGTAGTGCATCGCGCCGGAGATGATCCGGAACGGTTCACCGTTCAGGAGGAAACCGTCGGACGACGTGGTCAGAGCGGGCGAGCGCAAGGCTGTTTCCCTTCGGCTGGGACGTGCGGGGAGGGTGGGCGGCGACGGGAGTCCGTCAGGGACAACGGGCAACGGACAATGGGCAATGAGCAGCGGGCAGCGGGCAGCGGGCAGCGGGCAGCGGGCAGCGGGACCGTGCCGGCTCATGGGGAACCGGCGGTGGAGCGTGTGGCCCGGATGAGCCACAGGGTGGCCGCCAGGCACACGGCCGAGACCGCGCCGAGCAGCAGCGGGACCGCACGCACGCCGGACCACTCGATGGCCTTGCCGAGCGCCGGGCCCGCCGCCACCCCGCCGATCATGGAGGCGGCGATGACGAGCGCTCCGGCCCGGCGGGCCCGGGGTGCGGCCGCGTTCAGCCAGGGCAGACCGGTGGGGAAGATCGGCGCGATGAACAGGCCCACGCCGGCGTAGGCGTACGGGGCGAGCGAGGGCACCGAGGCCAGCAGCAGGCAGACGGTCATGCCGGCGCAGGAGACGGTGATGATCGTCTGTGCGGAGTGGCGCAGGGCGATGGGGGCGACCAGGAAGCGGCCGACCGTCATCATCAGCCAGTACACGGAGGTGGCGGTCGCGGCGGCACCGGCGCCATAGCCGACCGTCTCCAGATGGGTGGGCTCCCAGCCGCCGACGCCCGCCTCGATGCCGACGTGCAGCACGTAGAGGGTGACGAACACCCCGAGCACCGAGCCCAGGCTGCGGCCGAGCGCCGAGCCGGGCGCGGGGCACGCGTCGGATACGTCGGTCGCGGCGGAGGTCGGCTGGGGCGCCTGGTCGCGTACGCCCCGCAGGCAGAACAGCAGGGGCAGGTTGGCGGCGGCGAAGGCGAGGAAGAGCGCCGGGTAGTGCTCGGCGCCGACGGCGGCGACCAGGGCGGGGCCCAGGATCGCGCCGATGCCGAAGTGGGCGTTGAGGATGTTCAGCATGGCGGTCGAGCGGTGGCCGAAGCCGACGGCGAAGAGCTGGTTGAGGCCGTAGTCGATACCGCCGAACCCGAGTCCGGCGAGCAGGGCGGCGGCCAGTCCGGCGGGCCAGCTCGGGGCGAACGCGAAGCCCGCCGCGCCGAGGGCCATCAGCAGGTAGGAGGTGCCGAGGATCCGCCGGTTGCCCATCCGCCCGTAGAGCCGGTCGAAGAGCAGCACGCCGGCGACACCGCCGATGAAGTGGGCGCTCAGTCCCAGCCCGGCGGCCGACGGCGAGAGGTCGTAGGTGTCGCGGAAGGCGGGGATGGCGGGGCCGTACAGCGCCTGGAGCGCGCCGATGAGGACGAAGCCGACGCAGGACGCGACCACGGCGGCGGGGCTGAACACCCTTGTCCCCGGGGCCGGTCGGCTGTGCTTCACCTCTTGCGCGGTCGGTGTGTCGGGCACGCGGCACTCCGCCTCTCCGTGACTGGGCCACTCGCAGTGTTACCGGTAACATCACCGGCGTCAAGATTGCGTTCCGCCCGGCCCCGGCGGAAAAGCAGGTGGTTGCCGATCCCGGCCCTGTGCTTCCATGCCGCGGTGACGAGCGAGAACACATCCGGCGAGAACACATCCGGTGAGAACAGGTCCGGTCGGAACGCGTCCGGTCAGAGCGCCCCCGGTAAGAACGCATCCGGCGAAAAGGGGTCTGGCCAGAACGCCCCCGGTGAGAACACGACTCGGAGTGTCCGGCCTCGGACCGGTCGCGACCTCGGGGACTGTGTCCGCGTACTCGCGGCGGTCCACGAACGCGACGGCTATCCGGTGAACTGGCCCGACCGGCCCGAGGAGTGGCTGTCGCCGTCCCCGCTCGTCGCCGCCTGGGTGGTGGAGCACGAGGGCCGGATCGCCGGTCACATCGGACTGTCCCGGAGCGAGACGACGGACGCGGCGCCCGGACTGTGGAGCGCCCGGGCGGGGGTGGGCGTGGACAAGACCGCCGTGATCAGCCGCCTCTTCGTCGCTCCGTCGGCCCGCGGCCTGGGACTCGGGGCGACGCTCCTGGCTCGGGCGACCTCCGAGGCGCGGGAGCGCGGACTGCATCCGGTGCTCGACGTGGTGGCGTCCGACACCGCCGCGGCGGCCCTGTACGAACGGCTCGGCTGGCGGTTGCTGGCCACGGTCGAGCAGCAGTGGGGCCCGGACCAGAAGGTGGCCGTCCGCTGCTACGCGGCGGCGCCCTGATCACGCTCGGCGGCCCACGGCACGCCTCGTCCGACGCGGTGCGGTCGGCCTGGAGCGGAGGGGCGGGCGCGCCCGGGAGCGGGTGCCGGGCGCGCCCTGTGGTGGGGCCGGTCAGCAGATGGTCTGGGAGCTGTTGACCAGGCGGTTGTTGCGGAAGGTGGTGTTCTCGCCGCAGGGGCTCTCCCTGATGGACGAGTTGGTGACCGTCAGGTTCTGGACGGTGATGTCACGGTTGTTGGCGAACTCCGACCGCGCCGCGAGCCTGATCTCACCACCGCCGGAGACCGTGCCGCTCTGGGCGGCCAGGTTCACGTTGTAGCAGTTCTCGATCAGGATCGCGTTGTTGCCCGTGTTGGTCAGGTTGATCCGGTCGATGACCGCGCCGCCGCTCTCGGAGACACAGAAGACGCCGCGTCCGCCGCCGCGCGCGATCACCTCGCCGACCCGGATGTTGGTCGGATAGGCGCTGCCCACACGGCCGTTGCGGTTGGCCATGCGGAAGGCCGCGTAGCCGGTGCCGGCGCCCGCGCCGTCCGCGTCGACCTTGGTGACCGTGGCGTTGATCGTCTGGTTGAGGAGCAGCCCGGACTCACCCACGTTGCGGGCTGTCACGGTGCCCACGGTGAGTCCGTCGACGCCGTACGTCTCGACCGCGTGACTGCTCGCCCCGGACACGTACACGTTGTCGATCCTGACGTTGCGCGTCCACTGGCTGGTGTCGCCCCGGTTGTCGATCCGGACGCCGAGCCCGCGCGTCAGGCGCATGTCGAGCTGGCCGAGGACGACGTTCTGGACGTTGCGCAGGAAGATCCCGTACAGCGGGGTGCCGGTGAGGTTGAGGTGCTGGACCTCGATGTCACGGGTGCCCCGGGAGTAGACCGGCGCCTGGTCGCCCGAGCCGGTGCCGGTGACGTTGATCGTGCCGCACACGTCGAGCACGGTGTAGCTCGGCAGCGAGACCCGGGAGCCCGCGCCGATGGACCCGGAGCCGCGCACGACGACACGCTCCTTCGAGGTCCGCCCGGCGGTGAGGCTGTTGACGGCGGCCTGCATCGCCGCGCGCATGTCGGTGCCGGTGTACGTGACCGAACTGCCGCGCCGGGCGGTCCAGGTGCTGCCGCTGAGCACGGCCTCCGCCTGATACGAGCCCTCGCCGCACGCCGCGGCCCCCGCATCGGCGGCGACCGGTGCGGCGGCCAGTTCCGAGGCCGGGTCGGCGGGGGCGGCGGGGCGAGCGGGGCCGGTCAACGCGGCGGCACCGGTGAGCAGGGCGGTGGCACAGGCGGCGGTGACGAGGGCGCGGGTGCGGGCGCGGGCACGGGCACGGGTATGGCGGGGGGTCGGACGGGTGGTGGGCGTGGTGAGGGTGCTGGACGTGGTGGACGGGAGGGGCGTGGGGGGTGTCGCGGTCGGTGCGGAGGCTGCGGCTCTGCGTCCCATCTCGGCTTCTCCTGTGGGGGGTTCGGCCCGCCTGCCGTGCGTTCACCGTTCGCCATCACGCCCTCCTCGTCGAACTCGTTTCGACCGAGTCGTCCACGGTCGAGGAGTTCGGCGGGCCGATGACCTGGAGTGGCGCGGATGCGTACGGCACCAGGTGGTACGGCGGCGCGTCGGTGCGGCGGCAGGCGATTCCTATGGCGGGCCGCGAGTGTGGCAAGCGCTTTCTGCCGGAGTCAAGCCCTGGGGCGGATACGGACGCGTAACTCTCGGTAACTCGTGGTCTCACGTAAGGTCATGAGGCGCGAGGAAGATACGAGATACGAGATATCAGGAGGGGCAGTTGGCGCTGGAGCCGGTGCGGTTCGCGGTTCTGGGGTCGGTCCGCGTGGAGCGGGCGGGAGTGGAACCCGCGCCGGGGCGTCCGCAGGAGAGGGCGCTGCTGGGGCTGTTGCTGGTGCGGGCAGGACAGCCCGTGACGGTGAGCGAGATCGTCGACGTGCTGTGGGGCGGGCGACCGCCGGACAGCGCGGTGAATGTGGTCCGACGCCATGTGGGGTCGCTGCGGCGGCTGTTGGAGCCGGGCCTGCCCGTCCGTGCCGCCGGACGGTGGCTGATACGGGACGCCGGCGGGTACCGGCTCCTGGTCGACGCCGACTCCCTGGACCTGCTGGAGTTCCGCCGGCTGCGGGACGAGGCGAGCCGGGTCGCCGACGACCCGCGGGAGTCGGCGGCGCGGGCCGTGGAACTCCTCACCGAGGCGCTGGCGCTGTGGCGGGGGCCGGCCGGCGCCGGGCTCCCCGCCGAGATGCGGGAGCGCGCCGGCTTTGCGGCGGTGGATCGTGAACGGACGGCGGCCGTACGGGAGGCGGCCGACGCGGCGCTCCGGGCCGGTACCCCGGCCGCCGTGCTGCACCTGCTCCAGGAGGCCGCGAGCGACGCGCCGCTGGACGAACCCCTGCTGGCCCGGCTCGTTCGCACCCTGGCCGCCACCGGGCACAAGGCACGGGCGCTCAGCACCTACCGCGCCGCCCGCGCGAGGCTCGCCGAGGAACTGGGCATCGACCCGGGCCCGGAACTCCGCGCCGCCCACCGAGCCGTACTGCACGGCACCGTTCTGCCGACCTCGGCCCCGGCCCTGACCTCGGCCGCAGCCCCGACCCCGGTCTCTGCCTCACCCCAGCCCTCAGCCCCCGTCCCCACACCCACCCCAGCACCAGCACCAGCACCAGCACCACAGTCGGCACCGACCACCACCCCCGCCCAACTCCCCCACGATCTACCGACGTTCACCGGACGTCGTGCCGAGCTGGAGCAGGTGCTGGCGCTTCTCACCGACACCGGCGACAGCGGCCCCGATACCGTCGTGATCAGCGCCATCGGCGGGATGGCCGGTATCGGGAAGACCACGCTCGCCGTGCACTGGGCCCACCGGGTCGCGGACCGCTACCCGGACGGGCAGCTCTACGTCAACCTCAGGGGATTCGCGCCCTCGGGTGGGGCGATGGAGCCCGGAGAAGCCGTGCGGGTCTTCCTCGACGCGCTGGGCGTACCGCCGGAACGCGTGCCGCACGGCGTCGACGCCCAGTCCGCGCTGTACCGCAGCCTGTTGGCGGGACGGCGGTTCCTCGTACTGCTGGACAACGCCCGGGACACCGAGCAGGTGCGGCCCCTGCTGCCCGGGACGCCCGGCTGTCTGACCATCGTGACGAGCCGCGGCCAGCTGTCGGGCCTGGTCTCCGCGCACGGCGCGCACACCCTGGCGTTGCGTCCGCTGGACACCGCACAGGCCCGGTCGTTCCTCGAACGCAGACTGGGGGCCGCGCGGCTCACGGGCGAGGCGCGGGCGGTGACGGAGATCGCGACCATGTGCGGGGGACTGCCGCTGGCGCTGGCCTGTGTCGCGGCGCGGGCCGCCACGCACCCGGACTTCCCACTCTCGGCGATCGCGGCGGAACTGCGCGCGGCGCACGGCAGCCTGGACGCGTTCAGCCGGACGGACACGGCGGCGAACGTCGGGGCGGTGTTCTCCTGGTCGCTGGGTGCCGTGTCGGCCGAGGCGGCACTCCTCTTCCCCCTGCTCGCCCTGCATCCCGGCCCGGACTTCTCCCTGGCGGCGACGGCGTCACTTGCCCGTCTGCCCCGCCGCCGCACCCGGTCCCTCCTCACCGAACTGGCCGGCGTCCACCTCGTGGGCGAGCCCGCGCCCGGCCGGTACGCCCTGCACGACCTGCTGCGCGCCCACGCGGCCGAACTCCTGGAGGAACAGCACGCGGAGGACGCGCGGGAGGCGGCCGCCGAGCGGCTGTACGCGTACTACCTGCACACCGCGCACACCGCCGAGCCGCTCCTCGCCCCGCACGCGGATCCGATGCCGCCGGGTCCGCTCCCGCCGGGCGTCCACGCCGAACCACTCGCCGACCACCCGCAGGCGTTGGCCTGGCTGACCGCCGAGTATCCGGTGCTGCTGGCCGTCGTCGGGGCGGCGGCCCGGTCCGGCCGCGACCGGGTGGCGTGTCTGCTCGCCTGGGCGCTGGAGCCGTTCTTCGACCGGCGAGGGCACTGGCACGACTGGACGACCGTCCAGCGGATCGCGCTCGACGCGGCGCTCCGGGCGGCCGACCGCGTGTGGGAGGCCAGGGGCCTGCGTGCGCTGGCCCGGGCCGAGAGCCGGCTCGGTCTGCACGGGTCGGCCCGGCACCGCCTGGACCGCGCGCTGTCGCTCTTCACCGAGGCGGGCGACACCGTCGGGCGTGCCGACACCCATCGCAGCCTCGGCTGGACCCACGACCAGGAGGGGGACCTGCCCGGCGCCCTCCACCACAACCGGCTGGCCATGGAACTCTTCCGGGACAGCGGTCGCCGCGCCGCGTACGCCAGTGTGCTCAACTCCGTCGGCTGGTACCACGCGCTGCTCGGCGAGCACGAGGAGGCGCTGAGCCACTGCCGCCAGGCCCTGGCCCTGCTCCAGGAACTCGGCGACCGCTACGGCGAGGCCGCGACCTGGCACACCATCGCGTACGCCCACCACCACCTCGGGCGCCATCCGAACGCCCTCCTCGGCTACGGCCACGCGCTCGCCCTCTACCGGGAGTTGGGCGTTCCCTACCTGGAGGCCTGCACCCTGGTCAGTATCGGCGACACCCATGCGGCGATGAGCGACCACGCCGCCGCCGCCGAGGTCCGGCAGCAGGCCCTCACCCTCCTCATCACCCTCGGCCACCCGGACGCCGACCAGGTCCGGGCCCTGCTCACCACGAGCGAGCGATACGCGTGACCGAGGACCCCGTTGGCCCCCTCCCCCTCGTCCGGCAGGGGGAGCCGCTGCGGTTCGACGTTCTGGGGCCGCTGCGCGTGCGCCGGGGCGAGAGGGAACTCGACCTGGGCTTCCCCCAACAGCGAGCCCTGCTGGGGCTGTTGGTCGTACGGGCGGGGCGCGTGGTGCCGTTGGGTGAGGTCGTCGACGTACTGTGGCCGGAGGGGGCACCGGCGAGTGCGCTGAACGTGGTGCGCCGGTACGCCGGTTCGCTGCGGCGGCTGCTCGAACCCGGGCTGCCGCCCCGGGCGCCCGGACGGCGGCTGCTGCGACACGCCGGGGGCTATCTGCTGGAGGCCGACGAGGACGAGGTCGACCTGCTGCGCTTCCGCTCACTCACCAAACGGGGCAAACGGGCCGCCGCCACCGGGCGGTCCGAGGCGGCGACGCGGTACTTCGTGGACGCACTGGGCGAGTGGCGGGGCCCGGTGGCGAGGGGGATCCCTGCCACCGTCCGGGAGCACGCCGTGTTCGGGGACGTGGAACGGGAGTTGGTCCGCACGACCAGGATGGCCGCCGACGCGGCGCTCCTGTGCGGGAGGAGCGAGCAGGTGCTGCCGCGACTGCGCCAGGCACTCGAACTCGACCCCCTGGACGAGTCGTTGCACGCGGCCCTCGTCATGGCCCTGGCCGCGTCCGGTCTCCAGGCGGAGGCGCTGACCGCGTACGAGCGCGTACGAGGGCTGCTGGCCGAGGAGTTGGGCGTGACACCGGGCCCGGACCTGGCGCGGGCGCACACCAGGGTGCTCCGCCAGGAGTGGACCCCGCCGCGACCGCCCGCGCCGCCGACGCCGCCCGTACGGCCGGGGGCTGCGCCCGCACGTCCCGCCGGCCCGACATGCCTCTCGCGTGCGCCGCACGGGTCGCCGACCGCGCCCCCCGCCGTGCCGCTCACCCAACTGCCGCCCTCCCCACCGGTCTTCGTCGGCAGACGGGACGAACTCCGGCGTCTGGCGGAGATCACGGACGGGGGCGGCCCGTCCGGAGGGGCACCGGCCGCCGTGCTGATCAGCGGGATGCCCGGCATCGGCAAGACGGCCCTGGCGGTGCGCTGGGCACACGCGGTCGCCGAGCGGTTCCCCGACGGTCAACTGCACGTCGGGCTGCGGGGGTTCGACCCGCAGGACGCCCCCTTGCAGCCGGACACGGCACTGCGCACGCTCCTCACCGCGCTCGGAGTACCGCCGGCACGTCTGCCCGGCCGCACGGACTCGCTCGCCGGGCTGTATCGGAGCCTGCTGGTCGGCCGTCGGCTGCTGGTGGTGCTGGACGACGCGGCCGACACCGAGCAGGTACGTCCACTGCTGCCCGCGTCCCCCGGCTCCCTGACCCTGGTCACCAGCCGCAACACCCTCTCCGGCCTCATAGCGTCGGGCGCCCACCCACTCCGCCTGAACCTACCGTCACCGAAGGACGCCAGATCCACCCTGACAGCCCACCTCAACCACACCCGCCGAACACCGGGCCCCAAGGGGGCCGCGTGGCCGGGGCCGGGGGAGGCGACCGAGGCGACCGAGGAGGCCGAAAGCACCGAGGCGGCCGAGGAAGTCGACGCAGCCGACGCAGCCGACGCGATCGTAAGCCGATGCGGGCGGCTGCCGTTGGCCCTGGTGATCGTCGCGGCCCGTGCCGCCCATCAGCCCTCTCGCCCCCTCGCGGATCTCGCCGCCGAGTTGCGGAACTCCCCGCGCGGACTCGACGCGTTCACCGCGCCCGGCGGCACACCCGATCTCCGCGCCGTTCTCACCCGCTCCTACCGCCTCCTTCCGCCGGAGCACGCCCGGCTGTTCAGGCTGCTGTCCCTGCACCCCGGCCCCGACCTGGACGCCGACACGGCCGCAGCCCTGGCCGGACTCCCCGTCCGACGCGCCCGGCACCTGCTCGACGGCCTCGCCGACGCGCACCTCGTCATGGAACACACCCCCGGCCGCTACACCCAGCACGCACTCCTGCGCGCCCTCGCCACCGAGTTGACCGAGACGTACGACGACTAGGGGCAATGCCGTTGCTTTACGGGTCTGCTGGTTGGGGTCGTTTGATGCGGACAGCTCGGGTTCCGGTGAGGGTGGGCTGGGGCCATGTCAGGTGCTCAGCCCGCTTGAGCCAGTAGTTGGACATCTTGCGCTTGACG
>NZ_JAQYWT010000200.1:0-23634 GCF_036322545.1 Streptomyces sp. SP18BB07 | reverse complement strand
GTCGATCGGTCCTTGCAGCCACCCGAAGAGCTTCACACCGTCGGGGTGATCACTGACCAGGGTGTGCGACAGCCCGGGTGTCTCGAAGATGAAGCTGCCCGGCCCGGCCACCCAGTCGTACTCGAGGTAGCGGCAGCTGCCTTCCAAGCACACCATCACCACCGTTCCGCGGTGGTTGTGGGTGCCGATCACGCCCGGGCCCTTGATCCACAGGATGTTGCTGAAGGTGTTGCTCCGTACGTCGAACGCCAGGTGACGGATGGCCGCGTTCTCCCCGAAGGGGACCCACGGGCTTTCCTCCTCCGACATCCCCACATGGGTGCCGTCCACCCCGTACCGTTCGATCACGTCCCGGTACAACTGCGGTGTGTCCACGATCTTGTACGCCGTCGACGGCGGCGCCGTCATTCCCGACTTCTCCGCCTTCTCCACCTCAGACATACGATGCCTCCTTGCATCCATCTGTTTTGAACGGGACTTACTGCACGGGCGGTGTCAGACGCCGCCGCCGGTACGCCAGCCGGGCTGGTAGCTCTCGCGCGCCATGACCGAGTAGGGCGCCGGGCTGACGATGGCGCGCACGGCGAACTGTTCGTGGGGCTGGACGGTCGTCTTCCGGCTGCCACCGTTCGGCTCGCCCCACATCACACGGACCTCGGCGCCGAGCGGGACACCCGGGTCGACGGTGGCCAGGGACAGGGCCTTGCGCTCGTTGGCGCTGTAACCGGTGAACATGGACAGACCGACGACGTTGTCGTCGGCGTCGAGCACAGCGTCGTAGTTGGACGACCCGTAGTTGGCGTTGGGCAGGTCGAAGAACTGGTAGCCCGGTCCCTCCGGGTCGACCGGTGAGGCAAGCAGCCGTGCCACGTCCTCGGGGTTCCAGGCGAGGGTCACCTTGCGTCGCTGGGCCTCCGGGGCGACGGCCTCCAGCGCGTCCCGCCCGATGAAGTCGTGGTCGAACTTGACGAACCCTCCGTAGCCCAGCTCCCACGGGTTGACGTAGTAGTCCTCGATCTTTTCGGAGACGAAGCTGCCGGCCAGGGCGTTGGTCGCCTCGTAGCTGTCGGCGCCGAGCCACTCCCGGTAGGCGCGCAGCGCGTCGCCGGTGTAGATCGCGGGCAGGGGCGACGGGATCCACCCGGACTCCAGGGTGTTGCACGAGTAGGCACGCGCGCCCGCCGGTTCCAGCCCGAACTCGGCGCCTGCCTCCAGGATGGCGTCCCGCACCTTGTCGTAGGTCTCGTACGGTCCCCAGAGCTCAAGGCCCGGGGCCCCCGCCATGCCGTGACGCAGGGTGCGGACCCTCTCGCCGGCGATGTTCATGTGGTCCATACGGAAGAAGCGCAGCTGCTCGACGGGGCCGCCGTTGACCTTTTCGATGACCTCCCACGCCCGGGGGCCCTGGATCTGGAAGCGCCACAGGTCGCGTGTCACCTGCTTGCCGTACGGCCGGGAAGGGGAGCGGGCGTCCACGCGCAGCTCGACGTCGTACGCCTTCTCGGCCCGGAAGGCGAGCCAGTTTGCGACCGGAGCACGTCCGACGTAGGTGAATTCCTGATCTGCCTCGCGGAAGAGGATACCGTCGCCGATCACTCCTCCCGATGGGGTCACCGGGACGAACTGCTTGGCCGAGTTCACCGCGAAGTTCGCGACACTGTTGATTCCGGTGTCGGAGATCAGTCGCAGCGCGTCTGGTCCTGAGATGAAGAGGTTGACCATGTGGTGAGACTGGTCGAACAGCACAGCAGTCTGGTTCCAGGCTTGCACCTCCCGGCGGAAGTTGGTGAACTCCGACGGCACCACGGGGTAGATGTAGGCACCCAGCTGGGAGTTGCGCAGCAGCTCCACCGTGTTGCCTGCCTGGTCGAGAACTTCCTGCAGGTTCTTGGCGCTCATGTGTTGTCCGTCCCGTTCTTGTTCGACGCCGTTGGCGGTTGCCTCGGCGCCAAGTTTCGTTTCGAATCGAGCGGCGCGAATCGGGGGAATGGCTGGAGTGGACTACGTCATCCGACTCGGTTCAGCCGGTGGGTCCGTCCCTCCACGTACCGTCATAGGGCCGTCCCGCTGGCCGCTGCGCCGCGCCTAGAGTCGATGGGATGACGCATCCGCCGAAAGATCACCGTGACGCGGGTGGCGGTGCCGTGAGGCCGCACTCCGCGAGCGCACGGTTCGACGATCTCCGTGCCGGTCTGGCCTGGGAATTCCCTCGTGCCGCCCACGTTCTGCAGGCGACCCGGTCCGAGCACGTCGCACCCCTGCTCGAGGAGGTGGACCGGGCGACGGCGCGTGGGGCGTGGGCGTTCGGATTCGTCTCCTACGAGGCGGCCACCGGCCTCGATCCGAAGCTCGCCGCCCATCGGCCGGTGGACGGACTGCCACTCGTTTGGTTCGGCATCTGCCCCGAGCCGACCATCGTGCCGGTGGTGCGACCGCCCGCCCCAACCGCCTTCCATTCCGCGGAATGGGACGCCGAATGGGGGCCGGAAGTCCATCGGGACCGTGTTCAGGCCGTCCAGCGGCACATCGCCGCGGGGGAGACCTACCAGACCAACCTGACCACGCGGCTGACCGGCGAGGTGAAGGGCGATCTGCCCGCGTTCTACTCCGCCCTCGCGCTCGGTCAGAACGGTTCCTACAACGTATACCTCGACCTGGGCCGCTTCGTCGTCGCCGGCGCCAGCCCCGAGCTGTTCTTCGAAATCGTGGACGACCAGGTGCGCATGAGGCCCATGAAGGGTACGGCGCGGCGTGGTCGTACGCCGGCCGAGGACGCCCGGATCGTCGCCGGGCTGCGGGCCAGCGCCAAGGAGCGCGCCGAGAACGTCATGATCGTGGACCTCGTCCGCAACGACCTCGCGCGGATCGCGACCATCGGCACCGTGCATGTCCCGCATCTCTGCCGGGCCGAGCAGTACGACACCGTGCACCAGCTGACCTCCGACGTCACGGCGGAACTGCGGCCGGACGTCGGTCTCGCCGACGTCTTCCGGGCCCTCTTCCCCTGCGGCTCGGTGACCGGTGCCCCCAAGCGCCGCACCATGGAGATCATTCGTGCTCTGGAGAGCGGCCCGAGAGGCGTCTACTGCGGCGCGGTCGGAATGGTGGCGCCGGCCGGCGGACCGTTTCGCGCCCGGTTCAACGTCGCCATCCGCACCGTCCTGATCGACCGGGACACCGGCACGGCGACCTACGGAACCGGCGGCGGCATCACCTGGGATTCCGAACCGTCAGCGGAGTACGACGAGCTCCGGTCCAAGGCGGAGGTGCTCATGCGCTGCCTCCGCGCCGGTTGCTGAGGACAACGGCGCGTCCGCCGCGAAGTTCTCCGTCATTTGTCTCGCTCGAATCGGCCTTGATGCCCGACGAAATGGGCTCGGCGATTCGCTCTACTGGAGGCAGCGGTCAGGACGCTTCCCGCCGTTCGTTTCGCGGTGAGTCACACCCTGGATGCGGAAATCCGCGATGTCGGCGCATTCTCCGACCCGTCTCCGCCCGCAGGGGCAAGAGCCGCGAGGGATGTTCCCCAAGCCCGTAGGAAGGACCGAGGCAACGCCATGACCATACAGCGGGAGGACGCCCGTGCCGGGCGTCGGCGCTCGCACCTCGTCGACCTGGTGCGCAACATCAGCTACGAGGTGATGCCGTTCAAGAACACCGAGCGCGATGTGCTCCACAGCGTCCCGGTCGAGGTTCCGCTGGCCGTCACGGTCACCGAGGCCAAGGGCATCGACGCGACCCTGGACCTCACCGAGCGACTGATGCGGCACGGCTACTCCGTCTCACCCCATCTGCCGGCACGCCAGTTCGTCGACCAGCAGCACGTGGCCGACGTCGTCGTCCGCCTCCAAGAGGCCCGGGTGCGGTCCGTCTTCGTGGTCGGCGGTGACGCCCCGAAGCCCGCGGGCTCGTTCCAGGACGCCTACTCGCTGCTGCGGACCATGGAGGAGCTGGGCCACCCGTTCGACGCCGTCGGTATCGGTGGCTACCCGGAGGGGCACGCCGCCATAGCGCGGGACGCCCTCGACCTGGCCCTGAAGCAGAAGGCACCGCTGGCGACCCGGATCCTCACCCAGATCTGCTTCGACGCCACGACCACGGCGGACTGGGCCTCGGGGATCGCGGCGGCGGGCATCGATCTGCCCGTGTACGTCGGAATGCCGGGGCCGGTGAACCGACAGAAGCTGATGCGGATCTCGGCGGGCATCGGGCTCGGCCAGTCGGCGCGGTTCCTGCAGAAGCAGCAGAGTCTGCTCTGGCGGTTCCTGCTGCCGGGCGGCTACAACCCGACCAGGCTTGCAAAGCAGCTGGGAGCCGCGGTGCCCAGGTCCGCCGGCAACGTCCGCGGACTGCACATCTTCACCTTCAACGAGCTGCGCCAGACCGAGCTCTGGCGGCAGCGACTGCTGTCAGCGGTCTCCGCCAGGAGCTCCGAGACCTTCGGAAGGGACGAGCGGCCATGACCGAGCTGAACCACGACCCCGACCTCGGGCGCCTGATCGTCCAGGGCGCGGACCGTCCCGGCATCGTCGCCAGTGTGTCGGGAGCGCTGACCGAGCAGGGGGCCAACATCGTCTGGCTCGACCAGTCGTCGAGCGATCCCGTGGGCGGACGCTTCTTCCAGCGCACGGAATTTCGTCTGCAGGGCCTGTCGGGACGTCTCGACGAACTGCACGACGCCCTGCGGACCAAGCTCGGCGAGGAACTGGACCTGGACTTCCGGCTGGTGGAGGCACGGCGCCGCAAGCGCGTGGCGGTCCTGGTGTCGAAGACGGACCACTGTCTGCTCGACCTGCTCTGGCGGCACCGCCGCGGCGAACTGCAGATGGACGTGCCCATGGTGATCTCCAATCACCCCGATCTCGGCGACGAGGTACGGCAGTTCGGCATTCCCTACTTTCACGTGCCCGTGGAGAAGGGCGACAAGGCGGCTGCGGAGAAGGAGCAGCTGAACCTGCTCAAGGGCAACGTGGACCTGGTCGTCCTGGCCCGTTACATGCAGATCCTCTCCGGTGACTTCCTGGCCGAGGTCGGTGTCCCAGTGATCAACATCCATCACTCGTTCCTGCCGGCGTTCATGGGCGCGGGCCCCTACCAGCGGGCGAAGGACCGGGGCGTGAAGCTGGTCGGGGCGACGGCGCACTACGTGACCGAGGACCTCGACGAGGGGCCGATCATCGAGCAGGACGTGATCCGCGTCTCCCACCGGGAATCGGTGCGCGAACTGCAGCGCCGGGGCGCGGACGTCGAGCGGTTGGTGCTGTCCCGCGCGGTCGGATGGCACTGCGAGGACCGCGTCATCCGGGACGGCAACACCACCGTGGTGTTCTAGGCAGGTCTGAGGAGATCCAGTGACCGCACAGATACTCGACGGCCGAGCCGTTTCGGCGACGCTCCTCAAGGAAGTCAAGGACGACGTCGCAGAGTTCGTCCATGAGCACGGACGCGTTCCCGTTCTGGCCACTGTGCTGGTCGGTGACGATCCTGCTTCCCACACCTACGTCCGCATGAAAGCCAACCGCTCCGCGCAGGTCGGTATGCGATCTCGGCGCATCGAACTGGACGCCGGGATCACCACCGAGACGTTGGTACGGCAGATTCGGGACCTGTCCCGGGACCCGGAGGTCGACGGGATCCTGCTCCAGCACCCCGTCCCCGCACACATCGACGAGCGAGCAGCCTTCGAGGCGATCGACCCGGCCAAGGACGTCGACGGCGTGACCCGCACCTCCTTCGCCACCACGGCGTTCGGGGAGGGCGGATTCAACTCGGCCACACCGGGCGGCATCATGGCGCTACTCGACGCGTACGACATCCCGCTGAAGGGCAAGCACGCGGTGGTCGTCGGCCGCAGCGCGATCCTGGGCCGCCCCGTGGGCATGCTGTTGCTGACTCAAGACGCAACCGTCACCTACTGCCACTCCCACACGGTCGGCCTCGCCGAACGGGTCGCAGAGGCGGATGTGGTGGTCGCGGCCGCCGGACGGCCGGGGCTGATCCGCGGCGAGTGGATCAAGCCCGGGGCCGTCGTGGTCGACGCCGGGTACGCCGACAACAGCGGGGACGTGGAGTACGAGGCGGCCGCGGCCCGGGCGTCGTACATCACCCCTGTTCCCGGCGGCGTCGGCCCCATGACCATCGCCATCCTGCTGACCCAGACCGTCAGGGCGGCATGGGAGCGCGAGACGGGGTGGCGGCGCAGCAGGGTTCCGCTGAAGGGGTGGACATGACCAAGGCTCAGGACAACTACCTGCTCGACCTGTCGGCGAGCAGGCGGGGATACGCGATCAACAGACTGTGCGGGTCGCTGGCGGACGCCGAGAACCGGCGTAGGTTCAGCGAGGACGAGTCGGACTACTGCGACGTCTTCGGCCTCTCCCCGGAGCAGAAGAGGACGATCCTGGAGCGCGACTGGGTCGGGATGCTGGATCTGGGCGCTTCCATCTTCTACACGTTCAAGCTCGCCGTGCTGGACCAGAAGTCCATGCAGTACCTCGGCGGGGTGTTCACCGGAATGTCGGCCGAGGAGTTCACCGCGGTCATGCGTGAGGGAGGGCGGAAGTTTGGCTGAGGTCATCTGGGGTCTGGGGACCTCGCACGTACCGTCCATCGGCGCAGCGATGGACCACGGCAAGACGGCGGACCCGTACTGGAAGCCGCTGTTCGACGGCTATGCGCCGGCGCGGGAGTGGATGGCCGAGCACCGGCCGGACGTTGCGGTGATCATCTACAACGACCACGCGAACGCGGTCGGCCTGGACCTCGTGCCCACGTTCGGCATCGGCACCGCCGAGTCGTACGACGTGGCGGACGAAGGGTGGGGGCGCCGCCCGGTGCCGCCGGTCATCGGTGCGCCGGAGCTGAGCGCGCACCTGGTGAGCGCGCTGATGGACGACTCGTTCGACATCGCCACCTTCCACCGGCTGGACGTCGATCACGGCCTCACCGTGCCCCTTTCGGTGTACTGTCCCGACCCGGGCGAGGCATGGCCGTGCGCGGTCGTGCCCGTGCTGGTCAACGTGATCCAGTACCCGCAGCCCACGGCGGCTCGATGCTACGCGCTGGGGCAGGCGCTCGGCCGGGCCATCCGGTCGTTCCCGCAGGACCTGAAAGTCGCGGTGTTCGGCACCGGCGGCATGTCGCATCAGCTGGCCGGAGCACGGGCCGGGCTGATCAACGAGGACTTCGACCGCATGTTCCTCCGGAGCATCGAGAGTGAGCCCGAGAAGCTCGCCGCGCTCACGCGTGAGGACTACGTCCGCGAGGCGGGCACCGAGGGCATAGAGCTGATCATGTGGCTCATCATGCGCGGCGCCCTGAGCGAGCGGGTCACCCGGATCCACGACACCTATCACGTGCCGGCCTCCAACACGGCCGCCGCGCTCGCGCTGTTCCAGGACCTGGGGGCGGAGTGAGTACTTTCGTCCTGGTCCACGGAGCCTGGCACGGCGGCTGGGCCTGGCAGCGGGTGATACCGGCGCTGCGCGCCGCCGGCCACGAGGTCCATGCCCCCACGCTGACCGGGATCAGTGACCGCGCCCACCTCGCGGGGCCCTCCGTGGGGCTGTCGACCCACGTCCAGGACGTGGTGGCCCTGATCGAGGCCCAGGACCTCCACGACGTGGTGCTGGTGGGCCACAGCTACGCCGGACAAGTGGTGACGGGAGTCGCCGACCGCGTGCCGGACCGGATCGCCAAGAGGGTCTATCTGGACGCCTTCGTCGGTCACGACGGAGACGCCGCGATCGATCTGCTGCCCGAGACGGTGGCCGAACACTACCGGGAGTCGGTCGCCGGCCCCGGGTTCGGCTGGCTCATCCCCGTGCGGTCGCTGACCGTGCTCGGAGTGACGGAGCAGGAGGACCTCGACTGGTTGGGCCCCCGCCTGACCCCGCACCCCTGGCTCAGCTACACCGAGCCCCTGAGGATCACCGGCGACTGCGACCGCGTGACCGCCGTGTACATCGAGTGCACCGATTGGATGCGGGTCTTCAAGCCCCACGCCGAGAAGGCCATGGCCCTCGGCTGGCCGGTACTCCACATCACCACCGGCCACGAGGCCATGGTCACCGCTCCCGAGGAACTCGCGGAGCTGCTGCTCACCATCGACGCCGGCTGAGGCGTCTCCCAGGCGCCGTCCGAGGAGAGAAAGCCATGGAATTCCTGGTCCGCACGGAGAACCTGCTGCCGCCCGCCACACCGGACGAGGACCGCGAGGAGCTCCGCAAGGCCGAACGTGAGCGCGCCATGGAACTGCGTGAGGCAGGCATCCTCAAGCGCCTGTGGCGGGTCCCCGGCCGCAACGCCACCATCGGCCTGTACGAGGCCGAGGACCCGGCCGCGCTGCACGACGCACTGACCTCGCTGCCCCTGTGGAAGTGGATGGACGTGACCGTCGAGGCACTGGCCACCCACCCGCAGGAGCGGAAGAAGTGACGCGTACGGCCGGACGCCGCCCGCCACAGGCCGGTCCTGTGCAGCGCGGCCTCCGGCCCGTCACTTCCTTACCGGTGCGATCGCGTCGCCCGGTACCGATACCGCGAGGCCCGACCCTGGGAGTTTCCATGTCCGAGCACCCCGCAGCACTCGTCGACGCGACACGGGCCCGGCCTGACGTCGGGCCGATGCGCGTGATGGGCATCGTCAACGCGACCCCGGACTCGTTCTGGTCCGGCAGCAGATTCGACACGACCGAGCAGGCGATCTCTGCCGGTCGGGAGATGTTCGAGCAGGGTGCCTGGTCCGTGGACGTCGGCGGCGAATCGACCCGGCCGGGTGCCGTGCCGGTCTTCCCGGACGAGGAGCTCGACCGCGTCGTCCCGGTGGTGGCCCGGCTGGCCGGTCTGGGCCGAGTCTCGATCGACACCCGGCACCCGGAGGTGGCGGAGGAGGCGGTGCGCGCCGGTGCGTCGATCATCAACGACGTCTCCGGCCGTCTGTACGCACTCGCAGGGCGGCTCGGCGTCGGCTACGTCGGTATGCACGCCCACGCGGTGCCCGTCCTCCCCGGGGAGTTCCCGGTGTACGAGGACGTGAACGCCGAGGTAACCGCCCACCTGAGGGCCCTGGCCCGAGCAGCCTGGGCCGGTGGCTCGCGCGAGGTCTGGATCGATCCCGGTATCGGGTTCGGCAAGAGCACGGAGGACAACCTCACACTCCTCCAGCGACTGCCGGATCTCTGCTCTCTCGCGGTCCCCGTACTCCTCGGCGTCAGTCGCAAGTCCTTCCTCGGAGAGGTGACCGGCCGCGCGGTCGGCGACCGCCTCGCCGGCTCACTCGCGGCGGTCGCGCCTGCCTGGTGCGCCGGGGTCGACGTCATGCGCGTCCACGATGTCGCCGAGACTCTGGACACGGTGGCTCTTCTCGAAGCCGTCTGGGGGCGCGGACGCTGAGTAGTGGGCGTCGAGGTCAGTGCAGCAGCCCGCCGCCGTCGCAGACCAATGTCTGTCCGGTGACCAAAGCGGCGTCCGGCGAGGCCAGATAGGAGACGAGCCCGGCGAAGTGCTCCGGCGTGACGAACTCCTGGATCGCCTGCCGGCGCATGGTCTCGGCGAAGGCCTCGTCTCCCGAGTGCGCCCTGGTGCCCGGCGTGGCGACCTGGGCAGGGGCCACCGCATTGACCGTGATCCGGTGTTCACCCAACTCGCGCGCCATCACTCGTGTCATCCCGATCAACGCCCCCTTGCTGGCCACATAGGCGAGCTGGCCCGGCGCACCCGTGAAGAAGGTGCGGGAGGCGACGTTGATGACGCGTCCGCTGTGTGCGCTCTCCTTCAGCCAGGGGAAGCAGGCCTGCACCATGAGCAGCGGACCGACGGAGTTGACGTCGAAGAAGCGGTGCATCTCCGAGGGCGTGGCCTCCAGCAGGCTCGCTCGGCCGGACAGCAGCCCGGCATTGTTGACGAGGACGTCGATGCGGCCGTACGTCTCGACGATCTCCCGAACCGTCCGTCGGGTCGCGGCCGGGTCGCTGACGTCGCACCGCCAGGACCGGGCGCCCTCTGTCTCGGAGACGTCGGCGATGTCGAGGGCCGCGACGGTGAACCCGTCCACCACCAGCCGACGTGTGAGGGCGCCACCGAGGCCACCTGCCGCGCCCGTGATTACCGCGACGCGGGTGCCGGGTCCGTCAGAGACGGTCATGTCGTGTTCTCCTGAGGCCGCCGGACGGGGGACACGATCACGCTAGCCGCGGCGGATCATCCGGTTCATCGACCGAATGACCGCTCTTGGGCGCGTCATCCGTCCCGGACCGGCAGCTCCTGTTCGGCCCAGATGCACTTCCCGTCGCCGAGGAAACGGGTGCCCCATCGCTGGGACACGGCAGCCACCAGATGGAGTCCCCGGCCTCTTCGTCGTTGAAGCCCGCACGCCGGATGCGGGGGATGTGAGGCTGCCGTCGTAAACCTCGCAGATCAGCGATGGGCCGCGCAGCAGCGCAGTTGCACAGGGCCCCTGGCATGTCGGATCACGTTGCCGATCAGCTCGCTCACCAGCAGCTCGGTCGTCATGACGAGGTCGTCCAGATGCCAGCGTGCGAGTTGCCTACGGACGTATTCGCGGGCCTCCGCTGCCGCCCTCGGGTCCTCGGGAAGGCTGAGCGAGACGACGTCGTCAGCCCGCATGCCCCGCGTGCGGACGATGAGCAGCGCAGCGTCGTCAGCGGTTCGGTCCTGGTCCGGCACGAGACCCGCGAGGAGGTGGCTCCCGGTCTCCCTGACCGTGGTGCCCGAAGTTCCCAAGGCGAGCGTCGGAAAACTCGACAAGAAGGCGTTGCGGCTGCCCGGCGCGGGCGTCTCGGGTACGGCATCCGACCCGACCCGAGGCGCGACATGACCAGCACCCGACCCACCGTGGCCGCCACCGGCGACGTCGGCGGTGACGCCACCGAGAGCACGGCGCGTATTTTGCACTCGGCTCAGGTCCTGTTCGCCCAGCACGGCTACGACGGCACCAGCCTCAAAGTCATCGCCCAACACGTCGGCATGTCCACGCCTGCTCTGTATTGGCACTTCAGGTCGAAGGACGACATCTATCTCGCGGCCATCGAGAAGATGCTGGTGGACTTCCTGAAAGCGGTGCGGGGAGCCGTCCACTCCAGCGAGCCACTGGCGCGGCTCCGGGAAACGCTGTCGGCACACATCCGGTTCCAGCTGGAGCTGGCCGACGATCTCGGCCCCGTACCGGCGTGCGAGGTCGGTGTGCGCGACGATGGCCCGTTCCGGGTGGAGCCGTCCGGTGCCGGGCTCGTGGATGACGCTCTCGCCGTCCCCGACCCGCAACCAGGGGAAGCGAGTACGGGCCTCGGCAACACCCAGTACCTCGTGGGGGATGTCAGTGCCCTCGTAGCTCTTGAGGGCGCCCCAGATCATCTCGTCGTCGGGCGGCGCCGCGTAGACCCCGCCCACCTACGCACTGATCCTCTACGCCTCGGGGGCATGACGCGTGGCCGCCTCATGCCGCCGACGCGGGAGGAGGCCGAGTCGGCGTGGCGTGCCCTGCATCGGGGCGGCCAGGCTGCGACCAGAAAATCCCTGGCCGTGGATCGGGCGGCTCGGTCTGCTCCGGCTGTGGCGCAGGTCAGCAACGAGGTAGTCTCGGTGTGGCACGAGATCACCAGCCGGGACCCGTGGAACCGGGAAGCTCATTTCGCAGATGTTCGGCTATCTGTCACCTTGGGGTTGCGGCAGCTACGGCCAGTGGCTGGACTTTGTCGACGGGGTGCGGGCCGCCGCTCTGCCCTCGGCCCCGACACCGGTGCTGCCTCTCCGCTCGCTGGTCGAGCGCTACCACTCCGCTCTGCGGCAGGTCACGCGCTTCCCCTGGAACTGGGACGGTGGTGACCCGGTGGCGGCCTTCACCACAGCCCACGACAAGACACGGAGACCAGGGTCAGGAAGTCATGAGCGATCTCATGGGCGAGGTCGCCTTCGTCACAGGTGCGGGTTCAGGTATCGGGGCTGCCGTCGCGCGTCAACAGGGTCCCCGGTGAAGACGGAGTCCAGGTCGGGCGCCTGCATGTGGACCGACTAGGACGAGACGGCGTACGACGGGGCGCGCGAGCACTCACGCGCGACGGACGAGCCAGAGGGTCACATGATGGATCAAGCGCGGTTCGGAGCTGGTGGGAGGTGGATGCAGTGTCCGTCCTGGTGTCGCGAGGCAACCTGCCCGAGGCGTTCACCACGTTCGTGGGCAGGCGTCACGACCTTGCCGAGGTTTGCCGAATCCTTGGCTCGGCGCGGCTGCTGACCCTCACCGGAATGGGCGGCGTGGGCAAGACGCGGTTGGCGCTGGAAGCGGCCGCCGTGGTTGGTGAGTCCTTTCGCGACGGGACGTGGCTGGTCGACCTGGCAGCGGTTCAGGACCCCGACGCGGTGGCCACTGCGGCCGCGACCGCTGTGGGCATCGTGGACGTGGGCGGCAGACCCGTGATCGGCAGGCTTGCCGATCACCTGGCGGAGCGCCACGCGCTGATCGTTCTGGACAACTGCGAGCACTTGGTCGACGCGTGTGCCGAACTGGTGGACACATTGCTGTCGGCATGTGCCGACCTGCGCGTACTGGCGACGAGCCGCCAGACGCTTGGCATCGTGGGCGAACACGTGTTCACTGTGTCGCCCCTGAAGGTGCCGGACGAAGCGGTCGAACTCCTGCGCGACCGAGTGACTGCGGTACGGCCCGGATTTCGGATCACCGATGCCAACTGGAATACGGTCACCCGTCTGTGTGCCGACCTCGACGGGCTGCCACTCGCCATCGAGTTGACCGCATCCCGGCTCCGTACACTCACCCTTGAGCAGACCGTGGAACGGCTGGAAGACCGTTTCGCACTGCTCACGGGCGGCAGCCGGACCGCGCGACCACGGCAGCGCACGCTGCGCGCGGCGATGGACTGGAGCTATGAGCTGTGCACCCCGACCGAGCGACTGCTGTGGAACCGCCTGTCGGTCTTCGCCGGAGGTTTCGGCCTGGAGGCGGCCGAGGAGGTCTGTGCCGGAGAGGGCATAGCCCGGCACAGGGTGCTGGATCTCCTTGACCGGCTGGTCGTTCAGTCCATACTTCTGCCCACTGAGCACGAGGGCCTGCCCCGCTACCACATGCTGGAGACCGTCCGCAGGTACGGCCGGGATCGGCTCGCCGAGTCGGGCGAGGAAGAGCGCCTCCTGCGGCGGCACCGCGATGTCCACCGCGCCCTCGCCGAGCGTGTCGCCGACCGCTGGTACGGCCCCGGCCAGGAAAGGGCCCTGACGCACCTGCGAGCCGAACACGCCAACCTGCTGGCCGCGCTGTCTCGCGACGACGACCCTCAGGCCACCCTCGCGCTGGCTGCGGCGTTGCGCTACCACTGGTGCGTCGGCGGTTTCCTCGCCGAAGGGCGACGGCAGCTCGAACGCGCGCTCGTCGCTGCACCCGAACCCACCCCGGCCCGAGCCCGGGCGCTCTGCGCTGCGGTCTGGGTGGCGTTGCTCCAGGGCGACCACGAGGCGGCCGAGAGATGGCTGGCCGAGGCGGGGGAACTGGGCGAGCAGCATGGTGATCTGATGGTGCGCGCGCAGGTCGTCGGCCTTCATGGTGCCTTGAAGGCGTTCCAGGGGCGGTTGGTGGAGGCCGTGCCGTTGTTCGAGCGCGCGATCGCGGCCAACACAGCAGCCGGGAGGGAGGCCTCGACGCTGTTCGTGCTGTTTCAGCTGGCCGCGGTGCAGATGGATTTGGGTAACTCGTGTGGGGCGGAGATCGGCCGCCAGACGGTCGCCCTGGCTGAGGCGCACGGTGAGCGGTGGGCGCGTGCTCATGCGCTGTGGACGCTGAGCTGCGACTCCTGGAGGCGGGGCGACCGCACGGGGGCCCTGGCGCTGGTCCGAGCCGCGCTGGAGATTGAGCGGGGCTTCAACGAGCCGCTCAGCACCGCGCTGATGCTGGAAACGCTTGCCTGGATCACTGCTTCCTACGGGGAGTTCGAGCGAGCAGGTCGGCTACTTGGCTCCGCGCGCGAGCTGTGGCGCGATGTGAGTACGAGCATCTCCGCGTTCGGCCCGCCGCTGCCGGAGGATCACGCGAGGTGCGTGGAGTCGGTCGTGGGAGCTCTGGGGCCGGAGGCGTACGCAGGGGCACTCGCGGTCGGCGGCGGCTACGACAGTCCCCGCCAGGCCATCGACCACGCCCTTAGCGACGAAGCCGAATCGACCGCGCCGGCGCCTGCTCCCAGCCCCCTGACGCGCCGGGAACTGGAGGTTGCCGCGTTGGTGGCCGAGGGTATGAGCAACCGGCAGATCGCCAGCAGACTGCTCCTCTCACCGCGCACGGTCGACTTCCACGTGGGGAACATCCGCGCCAAGCTCGGCTTTGGGACCCGCGCCCAGATCGCGGGCTGGTGGGTGTCGACCCAGGGCCCGGTCGGGTGAGCGCGGCGAGCATCCCGTTGGCGCCAGTTTCGTGCGATGGCCCGCCGCGGAACCGGCGAACCATCGCGGATGCACTGACGCGTGTCGGCGGTAGGGATGTTGACACGCCGTCTGGGGCTATCCGTTGGCCAGGACGAGGGGCCTTGAGAGTGCAAGAAGGTCGGTGAGCTGGAGGAAGAGCACGAAATTCTGCGCAAGGGGCGAAGAATTTCGCCGCGGCGACTCGCTGGTGAACCGCTTCCCGTTCGTTGCCGACCACCAGCGTCGTTATGACGTCCAGCGGCTGTGCACCATCCTGGGCGTCGTCCGCTCCAGCTTCCACTACTGGCGTCGGACGGCCGCGGACCGGGAGGCCCGGCAGGCGGCCGACGCCCGCCTCCCCGCCCGGATACGGGCCGTCCACCGCGAGTCGCACGGCACCTGCGGCGTCCCCAGAATCACGGCCGAGCTCCGCGAGGCGGGTCAGCGCGTCAACCACAAGCGGATCGCGCGAGTGATGCGGGAGGCCGGTCTGTCAGGCGTGCGCTTGCGCCGCAGACACCGCACCACTGTTGCGGGCCTTGCCGCTGCGAAGGCCCCGGACCTGATCGGCCGGGACTTCACGGCAAGCGAGCCGAACACGAGGTATGTCGGCGACATCACCTGTCTCCCGCTGGGCGATGGGAAGTTCCTGTATCCGGCCATCGTCATCGACCTCGCCTCACGCCGCCGGACCAGCTGGGCTGTCGCGGACCACATGCACACCGACCTCGTCACCGACGCCCTGTCCGCCGCCGAACGCACCCGCGGCAGTTTCGCCAGGGGCGGCCATGGCGGTCATGCACACCGACCATGGGGCCAGTACCCGAGCCTGGCCTTCGCTGACGCCTGCCGCCAGGCCGGCGTCAGCCAGTCCATGAGTGCGATCGGCCGCAGGACCCGGACCGGTGAACGTGAGGCCCGCCTCGACGCGTTCCGCCGCTACGACACCTGACGCTGTCACTCCCACCTGGGACAACGCAGTTTCACCGCCTACGAGACAGCACTCGACGCAACATCAACTACCCGGGCCCGCACAGCCCGTCTCCAAGATTCCGGCTCAATGCCCAGGAACCTCGAACAACCGCTTTGGCTCTCTCACCCCGAATTCGGGCCGGGTCTCGGGTCCTCGAGTGTAGACCCGGCGCCGAATTCAGGGCTTTGGTGCGCTCATCACAGCCTGAAGGACATCTACCCTAGTCGGTTTTGACGGACCCGCCCACACTGGCGGGCATCGATGCCTAGAACACCAGGAGCGGCGCGTTCGGGCCGGGGTCGTTGTCGAAGCGGAAGTTGAAGCGGGCTTCGCCCTTCGAGCAGGCCATGGTGGTGACGATCTCGGTTCCCCATCCGAAGTCGGTGTCGTCCCCGAGACAGGTGCTCCGGTTGAGCGGCTTGATCCTTAGTTGCGCTGTGTCGCCCCATTGCTGGAGGTCGAAGAGCTGTGTCGAAGAGCCGTCACACTTGTATCGGCGAAGCCGATTGTCGAGGGCGTCCAGGCACTGTTCCGCCCTGCCTGACTCGGTCTTCGTGACTCTGATGGTGTAGTTGCCATTACCGGCCGAGACGAACTTGAAGTGGCCGTACGCTCCTGGCCTGGTGTTGTTGGCTACAATGCTGGAACCAATGGTGCTGCTGTTCTGGGCCTCCACCTCCAGGGCGCGGTTGCCGTCGTGGGCGTTGAGCAGTTGGACGCTTGCGTTCGCCCGCATACGGAAGAATCCGACGGAGAGGTGGTCGGAGCCGAAGCCGCGGGCATAGCCGCCATAGCCGGCAATCCGTTCGTTGGACACCATGTAGTCGAGTTCCCGGTCAAAGTTGCCCGCGCCCATGTGGGTGGGCTGGCCGGACTTGTACTTGTGCCATCCGCGTTGGATCTGGAGGTCATCGGGTACGCGGTTCCAGTCACCCATCGCGGCCCAGTTGCGAGTTCCTGCCTGTGCTGCGATGTTTTGCAGCAGTCCTCGACCGTCACCACCCCCGCTCGCCAGTGCGTGCACGGAGTAGAAGAGTGTTTGGCCCAGTCGGATACCGAGCGCCGGCCGGGAAGTCGGCAGCCCGTTGTTACCCCAGAATGCAGGCCGGGCGATCAGTACTGAGTCGGCCCGGTGAGTGGTGAGAATGGCAAGGTTCACCCGATTGCCGCCGAAGTCGGTTCGCACCCAGTAGATGTACCAAGGAAGGTTGACGCGTCTCGGGAACGGGTCCCACTGGTACCGCTGGACGCGCCAGCCCGCCCACTGCTGGTTGCCTGACAGGAACCCGGACGTCGACTGCAGAACGGCGCTCGCCGGTGGCTGGGGGCCGGCCTCCTGCAGCGCGATCACGTTGTAGCCGTCATTCATCAGTTGGGGGAGATCAGTCGTCCACTTGCTGCCGCCGGCGCCGGCGCCACCCTGCATGTTGTAGGTCGCGGCTCTGTAGTCCTCCACCGCCGCCGCCGCGCGCTGCGGCGTCGCGATCGAGACAAGCAGGCCCGCCAGTATGGCTACCGCGAGCATCGGCACAAGAAAACGCATTCGCGTCCGATCGCCACGGCGATGTCTGTTTCCGCGGAATGCCCCGGGGCGGGGAATCCTCATTGTCTGTCCTTTCTCGCTCACGCCGATGCCGGCGTGAAGGGTGCGTGGTAGTCGGTTATGCGTCGAGTTCCTCGGAGTCGGCGGTATCGGCCGGGGTCGGTGCGGAGACGGTTTCGATCACGACCCGATCCGGGTAGGCGGTGAGGAGCGGGTCGGTGACCGATGCCGGGGCGTCGGTTTCCACCACCACCCGGTCGTGCATCCCGTCGTAGTGGACGCCCACGCTGTAGGCGGTGGTGTCCCCGTCCGCCGAGACTTCGCGAATGACCGCGTCCTGGATCTCGGTGATCTGCTCGAGTGTGAACTGTGGACTCTTCGCGGTGGTGGGGACGGGCCAGTCGGCCGGGATCTCTCCGTACTCGGAGGTCCACCCGGGCGGCGTCTGCAGGTCATCGATGTCGCCGGTGTAGTCCGACGGGAAGATGAGGACGGGACCGATGGTGGGGTCGTCGAATGCCGCGAGTGCGCAGTTGTAGTCGGCGAGGGCCTGGACCTGCTGCCACTGCAGTTTCGTCAGCGCATCCTTGAAGCCCGTCTCCGGTGCGGCCGGCCTGGACAGCACGCTGCCCGCGGTCCTGTTCTCCGGCGTGCACTTGCCCGTAACCGGGTATTCGAACGCGTAGTCCTCCAACACGAGCTTGCCCGCGTACTGGGTGGTCAAGGGGTCGGTGACCGATGCCGGGGCGTCGGTCTGCGCCACCACCCGGTCGTGCATCCCGTCGTAGAAGACATTCAGCTGATAGGTGCTGGTGTCGCCGTCGGGCTGTATCTGGGCGGTGACCGCATCCTGGAGGTCAGTGATCTGATCGAGCGTGAACAGCGGGCTCTTCGCAGTGGCGGGGGTGGGCCAGTCGGTGGGGGTCTGCCCGAACTCGTTGGTCCAGTCGGGCGGCGTCTGCAGGTCATCAATGTCGCCGGTGTAGTCCGACGGGAAGATGACGACGGGCCCGATGTCGGGGTCCTCGAACGCCGCGAGGGCACCGTTGTGGGAGGCGAGAGCCTGGAGCTGCTCCCACTGCTGTTCCGTCCCGGTGGCGACGGCTTGCACCTCGGAGGTGGACAGAGCTCGGTTGTAGACCCGGAAGTCCCGCATCCGGCCCTTGAAGTACAGATCCGAGGAATACAGCGAGCGGCCAAGGTAGTTCGCAGTGGTCGTCCCGCCGCCGATCGCGCCGGGGGCTACCGTCACGTTGGTGTTGCGGGCCTTCTCCACACCGTTCTCGAAGAGGATGCCGGTGTTGCCTGTCTGCGTGTACGTGACGTGTTTCCACATGCCGCGGGCCAGCTGGTAGGAGGCGTCCGACGGCTGGATGTCCTTCTTGGCGGTGTAGTCGGTCATCGACACCGAAGTCCGGAAGGTGTTTCCGGTGGTGAACAGGTAGCCGTTGCCGCTGGAACCGCTGGTGTTGCCGAGCCCGTAAAAGAAGTACGGCTTGCCCATGCTCGGGTCGATCCACACGTCGAACGCGACAGTGATCGAGTTGAGCCCGGCCATGATGTTGTTTGGCATCTTGACGTATGTATTGGAGCCGTTGAAGGCCATCCCATCGCCGTCCCAGCCGGCCGTGCCGTTGACCGTGCCGTCACGGCCGTGGCCGGAGGAGTCCTGAGCGACCGTGCCGGACGTCTCGTCCAACTTGTAGCGCAGCAGCAGGCCGTCGGTGATCTCGGCTTGCGCAGGCGCGGCGGTCGTCAGCACGCTCGCAGTCAGCCCGAGGCTGAGAGCGGCGGCGAGACGGGCGAAAGTCCACCCTCTCCGCAAGGTCCGGCCACGGGAAGTCACCCAGTTTGGCCTGACCACTTTCGATCTTCGCATCGTCTTGCCTCTCCTTTTCATTCTTCTCAAGGGATCCGCAGCTGGCTGATGCACAGCAGCGAGGTTCAACGACGCCTCCTGCGGGACATGCAGGGGACGAGGATGGATATGGCAGGTGGCGCCACTCGCCTGTGTCCCGTAGCTGGCCGAGCCAGGACAGCCCTCCGGGCTGGGTGCAGGCGGGTGGGGCCGCCAGTCACTCGCGTGGACAAGGGCGGATGGGACCGCCGGGGAGTGACCGCTTGAAAGTGCTCGGGCAGTGTGCGCGGAACCAGAGCCGTCGCGGTGGGCTTCAAGCCCGGTCGTGCGTCATGGCGACAATGATCAGGGCTGGGGTTCCCAAGGGCTACTGGTTCTTTTACCAGTGCGCCCTGTTTCGGGGCCTAGTGATTTTGCGGGGTTGTTCTACGGGTGAGCTCATGGTTCCCTGCCCGAAGGCATGGCGCGAAGACCGATCCCTGACCTGGCCAGGGAGCTTCTCGACGTGCTTGGCGACCGTGCCGGGTGACCGTCGCGGTGTGCAGGCGATCCGGCCGGACTCAAGCTCTTGGTGACCGGCTTGGTCACGGTCACACGTCGGCGAGTGAGCGGGCCCGTGGCGGCAGTCGGCGCACCCAGCGTCGGCGTACACGTGAACGTGGCTTTGACAAGATTACGCAGGTGGGAATCAGCCCGACGTGATGGACGGTCATCGTTGGTGCTCTGGACCGAACCGCGCTACTGCGGTTGGCAGACTTGCTCACCGTCGCGCTTGGAGGTCTGCCAGTCCGCATCGACTGGGGGTGTGCCGTTTGCGTCGCGTGAACTCGGCCCTCTGAAGGTGATGTGCGGCGAGCAGGTGCCCGGGGCTGATGCTGTCCGCCCGGGTCGAGGCGGGAACGCACCGCGTCCTCGACGTCAGGCTCCCCGGTGCACCGTGGTCGCGCAGCCGCGGGTGCGGCTGCCGACGCCGAGATGACCGTAGGAGGAGGCCGGGCCTCGCGCTCGACATCATCGCAACGCTGGTCCCCCGATGCTTCCGTCAGGAACCGAAGTCCTCGGTGTCGGCCAGCCGGTTGGATCGAGCCGGTCCGGAGACGGCGCGTCCACTGCCGGTGGCTGCGTCCGCTTTGCGGAGGGCTCGCATGCGCGGCTGGCGATTCCTACCAGGGGCGAGCATGAGCTGACCGGCTGGGACGAGCTCGACACACAGTTCCAGAGTCCTGGGCCCTGCTGGGTTAGGGACAGCCGTCTGCCGACGGTTGGGCGCGTTCGCCAGCCATGCCAGGCTGTCCCGGGAAGCCTCTGGGACTTCCCGGGACAGTCATGCGAGAGGGCGGGCCGTGCCTACGGCGTCACCGTCAGTACCGTGCGGCCCTGCGTTGCTGAGCCGTCGCCGTACTCGACGATTCCGAGGTAGGTGGTGTCGCGTGCGGCGCGGGACCAGGACACCGTGACCCGGGGCCGGTCGTCGTTGCCCACCCGCTGGGTGGCGGGGGCGAGCGTCGCGCGTATGTCCGGGGCGCCCGGGCGGACTTGCCAGGTCCACAGAGTGAAGTGTTGGCTGTTCGTGCCCTCCGGGAGGGCGTACTGGACGATGTATAGGTCGTAGTCGCCGGGTGGCAGCTCGATCCGCTGGTCCGAGCCGGCGCCGGGCGGGTCACTGACCAGCGTGCCCTTGGTGTCGAACGCGTAGAGGTCGATGTCGCTGTCGGGCAGGAAGTCGGCCGAGCGGATCGCCACCCGGGTGAAGGAGGCATTCTGGGGCACGTGGACGTGGAGCTTGGCGATCGCGTCCGAGGTGTACGGGCCGGAGTCGAAGTGGTCGTTCTGGTCGGCGCCGGTGAGGGTGCCGGTGGTCTTCCGGCCGGCGTACAGGCCAGTCACCTTGGCGGTGAGCTCGCCTCTCCAGCCCACGCTCGGGCTTAGCGTGGTGGACTTCTTGTCCACTACCGGCAGTTCGTCGGGCGCGGAGAACCGTGCGGCGCGCAGCGCGATCGGGCTCGTGGCCCGGTGCCGGCTGTGTGCGTCCTTCCAGGACAGGGTCCCGAAGGACCAGGCGTCGTAGGCGGCGTCGGTGCGGGTGAAGGAGACGCGGTACGTCGCCGACCGCCCCGGCGCCAGGGTCAGGCGCCTCGGGGTGACCTCAGCCTTGAAACCGGGCGGAGTCTGGAGCGTCGCCCTGTACGTGGAGAGCTCCCCGGAGACGTTGGTGACCGTACGGGTCAGGGTCTGCCGGCGGTAGAGGTCGCCGACGGCAAGAGAGGCGTAGTTCAGGTTGCTGGGGTCGGTTTTCGGCGTGGTGGCACAGGCATCGGTGCCGACGGTGTCCTGGGGTGGGCTCTGGCCCACGGCGCAGAGGTATGAGGTCCAGTCCGCGGATGTGGAGTCGTAGACCAGGCCGGGATCGGCTGCGAGGGCCGGACGAACCTGGCCGGCGCCGTAGTCGAGCGGGGTCGCGGGAACGCTGCCTTCCCGAGTGAGGGGCTTGCCCTGGTTGTCGGTGGTGGTGGCCGTGGTCATCAGAGCCGACTTGACCGTCATCGGTGACCAGTTGGGGCGCAGCTGCATCAGTAGTGTCGCGACGCCCGTGACATGCGGCGCCGCCATCGACGTACCACTCATGAAGCCGAAGTGCCCGAGGTAGCCCAAGGCGCTGCCCGGCACGGTGCCAGCTGGGATCAGATCGCCGGGTGCCGTCACGTCCGGTTTGAGTAGGTCGCCGCCGCTGTAGCGGTCGGGGCCGGGGCTGGAGAAGCCGGTGATCTGCGGAGCCCGCCGGGTGGCCGTGGCAGAGGCGTTGAGGGCGGCGGTGGCGTCGGTGTGGGCGGCGTAAGCCTTGACGGAGGCGGCGTCCTTCTGCCGGAGGATGAACACGGGCACCGGGAACTGATCCAGGAGGAAGTCCTGGGCGCTGGTGGGTGTGTTGGCGATGACGGCCGCCAGGCCTCCGACGGCGCGTACCTCGGCGGTCTTGTCGTCGATGGGGAAGTCCCCGCCCCGGTCGCAGATGACGAACTTCCCCTTGGCCTTGGCCGGGTCCAGTGTGCCCGGTGCGCACAGGGCGGCCTTGCCGGTGTCCGTCGACTTTTTGCGTGCGTCGGCGGCGGCGATCAGCGATGCCGGGGGGATGCCGGGGCTGAGAGAGCGGCCGGTGAACGTCCGGCCGTCGCCCAGGCTCAGCGTGGCCCGGTAGTCGACGTCGTGGGTGGACGCGGCCACCGAGGTGATCCATGGTGCGGTGTGCTGCACGGCGCCTGTGGTCGAGTCGTTGCCGGCACTGGCGGCGATGAAGACGCCCGCCCTGGCGGCGTTGAACGTGGCCGTCCGGTAGAGGGGGCTTTCCAAGTGCCCGTCGATGGAGAAGTTGATGACGTCCACACCGTCCGCCACGGCCTTGTCGATGGCTGCGGCAGTGTCCACCTCAGGGCAGCCTCCGTTCCAGCACGCCTTGTAGATGGCCAGTCGCGCCTGCGGCGCCACGCCGGTCAGCTTGCCGTGCACGTTGGTGCCCGGGCTCGACATGGGAACGGCATGGTTGCCGGCAGCGGTCGTGGCGACATGCGTGCCGTGGCTGTCCGTGTCCAGCGGGGTGAGGACGTCCCTGGGATCCGGGGCGGTCATACCCTCGCGGAACCATGCGGCGCCGATGACCTTGTTGTTGCAGGTGATCTGGTGGGCGTCGTCGGCGTCGCCCTTGTCGCAGCCGCCGTGCCACTCCTTGGCGATGGTCCGCGCGTCGGGGCGGGGTTCGGGGAGGGGAGCCAGCATGGGGTTCGCAGGGTCGAAGCCGCTGTCGACGATCCCGATGATCATGCCCTCGCCGGCGTGTCGGGGGCCGCCGAGTTCCGACCAGAGGCCGTGTTTGCCGTCCAGGCCAAGGAAGTGGGGGATGTTGGGCGGGGATGTGGTTGTCCCGGTCCTTGTCTCAGCCTTCCTCGAAGTCTCGCCCGCGGCACGCATGGGGCTGACGGGGGTGGTTGAACGTGATCGTCGTGGGGCGTGATCGTCGTCAGCGGCCGCCGGGTCGGGGGCCAACGGGGTGATGCCGGCCTTGGTCACCGAAGCCACGCCCGGTGTGGTGGCCAGCTGCGTGGCCTGCGCGGCGGTGAGCCTGGCCGCGAAGCCGTTGAGCGCGTAGTCGTAGTCGTACAGCTTCTTCACGCCTGGGACGGCGTCCAGAACGGAGTTCCGCCGTGTGGTCAGATGACGTACGTACTCCCTGACCGCACGCGATGTGCTGTCGAGCTGTTCCCCCGGTTCAGGTGCCGTCCGCTTCAACCGCTGGAGTCCGCCCTCGTAGGTGGCGACCGGGTCGTCGGTCAGCTGCACCACGTAGGTGCCGCTTGACTGATTCCGGGGTGCGCCAGCCGCATGGATCGGGGCCACCGAGCCAGCGAATGCGAGGGTGCCCGCGAGGAGGGGCGTCAGGAATGCGGATGCGGTTCTGGAATGTATGTGGATGTAGGCCAACTCTGGTCCAAGTAGGTCGATTTGATGAGTCGATCTTCCCCCTGCGGCTCTCACTGTCACAGAAGTGGCCGACAAAAAGAATCTTGAAAGTTCAAATATTACGATGCTTCACGAATTCTTCACAGCGGCGCGTTGCGGTAGGCGCCGCCGCGAGAGGCAAGGGGCGGTCGGGCGGGTCCTGGCCTTGCGACGTCAATGCCTCTTTGGGTGCGGTCAAGGAGGCGTCCTCCGGACCCACGGTCAGCACGGTGATCTCGGCGTCGTCGGCCTCGTCGGCGATCTGCAGCGCCTGCTCGACGGCGTACTCGTCCAGCTCGGAGAGCAGACCGTCCACGTCGTCACGGTCGACGGTCAGGTCATC
>NZ_JAQYWT010000199.1:0-6388 GCF_036322545.1 Streptomyces sp. SP18BB07 | reverse complement strand
GGCTGGCGGAGATCCTCAGCCGGTCGCTGGCGGGCCGCGTGGTGCTGTGCGACCTCATCGGCGCCCAGGGCGGCGTCCTCGAGCACAACGTCTCGGTCGAGGTGGTCAAGCGGCACAAGCGGTCCTACCTCACCAGGACCGAGGCCATGGCCGAGCTGCTGCGCCGCCACGTGCCCGAGCTCGGCGAGGACACACAGCTGCTCTGCCTGCTGATCCTGGTCTCGGCGGGCGCTCTGCCGAGTCATCTTCACCGTGTACGAGATGAAGCGCCTCGGCCGCGACGCCGCCGAACTCACCGCGCTCGCCGACCGCCTCACCGCCCACGGCCTGGTCCTGGAGATGCTCGCCGGACCCCTGGCCGGCATCTACGACCCCACCGGCCCCGGCAAGCTGCTGTTCGCGTTCTTCGCCGCGATGGCGGAGACCGAGCGGGAGAACATCCGCGAGTCGACCCTGGAGGGGCTCGAAACCGCAGCCCGCAAGGGCAAGCACGGCGGCCGGCCCCCGGTCATCACCGACGACAGGCTCACACCGTGCTCCGGCGCCGGGCGCTCGGCGAGTCCGTCGAGCAGATCCAGCCCGACTTGATCATCCCGACCGGCAAGCGCAAGGGACAGAACCCCTCGGTGGCCAGCATCTACCGGGCGCTCGCCGAACACGCCAAGCGCGAGGCATACCCCGAAGCCATCGAGGCCGCGCACGCCGACTTCGGCGCCCTCCAGAACAGCGAGGTCCCCGGACCCCGCCTCGCCGCTCCTGACCGAGCGTCACTCTGATTACGCCGAGCTACTTGTCACTTCGCCGTAGCTTCGGGAGAACAGGGCCTCGTACCGGGCTTCCCTCGACCACGGACACCAGCCTTGCGCGCCCACCCGGCCGCCGTGTGACGGTTCACCCCGACCGCCCGAGCAGCACCCGCAACGCTGCCGTCCTCCCGGTCCAACGCCTCGAAGAACCTAGCCTTCAGCACCTCAAAATCCACGGTCCCCGCAACTCCCTGAACTTCAGGGTGTTGCGGGGACTGTTAGAACCCGCCATGACGAGGGCGGGGGCGATGCCGTCCGGGCTGCCGGCGTTGTTGCCGTACAGGGGTGAGGCGAGCCGGTCGCTGCCCCACGACGGAGCCGCCGCCGTGGAGGTGTCCTACACCTGCGGTATGGCGTCCAAGTCCTGGGGCGGGTGGTGGATCGTGTCCTCGGCGTCGCCGTACGCCGTCGAGAACATCAGGGTGTTGGTGCGGCCGGGGAACTCCAGGAAGGTCACCACGGCCGGCACCTGGGGGCCGGAGCAGCCTGGACGCTCGGGAGAGAGGGCGGGTGACGAGGGGGGGAGAACAAGGTCATGGTGGCCCCTCGGTCGGAAGGAAGCGGATCGGAGCGTCGAGCAGCGAGGACTGCGGGCGGCGCGGATCAGACGGCGATGGTCTTGTGCTCGATGTACTGGTTGAGGCCGACGGCCCCGAACTCGCGCCCCACACCGCTGGCCTTGAAGCCGCCGAACGGGCTGTCGAAGCTGGGCATGGCGCCGTTGACGATCATCAGGCCGGTGCGCACCCGGCGGGCGACCGCCAGCGCGCGCTCACGGTCGGCGGACCAGACGCCGCCGCCCAGGCCGTAGTCGGAGTCGTTGGCGATCCGGACCGCGTCGTTCTCGTCGTCGAAGGGGATGACGACCAAGACCGGCCCGAAGATCTCCTCGCGGGCTATGCGCATCGAGTTGTCGACGTCGGCGAAGAGGGTCGGGGTGATATAGAAGCCGCCTTCCAGGCCCTCGGGAACCTGCGGCCCGCCCGTCACCAGGCGTGCGCCCTCGGCGATGCCGAGTTCGATGTAGGAGCGCACGCGCTCCTGCTGGTCGGCACGGACCATGGGGCCGATGAACGTGGCCGGGTCGGACGGGTCACCGACGGTCAGCGACTCCATCATCGCCTTGACCGCCTCGACGACCTCCTCGTAGCGGCTGCGCGGGGCCAGGATCCTGGTGAGGGCCTGGCAGCTCTCCGCGTTGTTGCCCAGCGAGTGGAACCTCAGCCCCTCGGCGACGGCGGCGGGGTCGGCGTCCTCCAGGACGATCGCGGCGGACTTGCCGCCGAGCTCCAGACTGACCCGCTTGAGCTGCTCACCGGCCAGGGAGGCGATCGTGCGGCCCGCCGCGGTCGACCCGGTGAACGCGATCTTGTCGACGTCCGGGTGGGCGACGAGGTACTCGCTCGTCTCACGGCCCGCAGGCAGCACCGAGACGACACCCTCCGGGAACCCGGCCTCCGCGAAGACCTCCGCGAGCGCCAGGGCATCGACCGCCGTCTCCGGCGACGCCTTCAGGACGACGGTGGCACCTGCAAGCAGCGCGGGCACCATCTTGGCGAGGGCCGACTGGTGCGGAGCGTTCCACGGGATGACGGCGGCCACCACGCCGACCGCCTCGCGGCGCAGCAGCGCCCCGGACGCGAGCGGCTCCTCCCACCGCAGGTTCTCGGCGGCGCGCAGGTAGGCAGCGGTCTGCTCGGACAGGCCGTGCACGTTCAGGCCGGTGGTGATCGCGATCGGCGTGCCGTTCTCCGCAGTGATCAGTGCGGCCATCTCGGCGGACCGGTTGCTGTACAGCTCCTGGAAACGCTTGACCGTCTCCTGCCGCTCCTCGGGCGTCAGCCGCGGCCACGGGCCGTCGTCGAAGGCATCGCGGGCTGCGGCCACCGCCGCGTCCACGTCCGCCGGAGTGGCGTGCGGAACCGTGCCGACGAGCGACTGGTCGTGCGGGGAGCGGACCTCGATGACCTCGGAACCGGCCGGGGCCACCCAGTGGCCACCGATGAAGAGCTTGTCGTAGGACGTCATGGCACATCTCGCTTTCTGCCCTGCTGTGGGCGCTGCACGCAGGGCGGGGGACACCGACGAACCCTTTCGGACCGCCGGTCTATTACGTGCTCCCAACGTAAGGGACCGTCGGTCTGATGTCAAAAGACCGGAAGTCTGTAAAGTGGGCGTATGACGACCTTCCAGCGCGCGCGCAGCGAGGAGCGGCGCGCGATGCGACGCCAGGCGATCCTGGACACCGCTGCGGCGATGCTCGACGAGATGCCCGTGAGTGCGGTTGCCCTCAACGAGCTGAGCCGCCGGGTCGGTCTCGCCAAGTCGAATGTGCTGCGCTACTTCGAGTCCCGCGAAGCGGTCCTGCTGGAACTCCTCGATCAGGCATGGAAGCAGTGGAACGCCGATCTGCCCGAGCAGCTTGATGCCGCCGTCGACGCCGGCGCTCCGGTGAGCCGACGCGGCGAGCAGTTCGCCGAGGTCATCACCCGCAGCCTCGCGGACCGGCGGACCCTGTGCGACCTGCTCAGCGCCCAGGCCGGCGTACTGGAGCACAACGTCTCGCCCGAGGTCGCCGCCCGCTACAAGAAGGCCGCCCTCTCCAGCGTCGCCGACCTCGCCGCCCTGGCCCGCGCCCACCTGCCTGAACTGGGCGAGCGCGCCGAGCAGTTGTGCGGGAAGATGATCATGACTGCCGGGGCGATATGGACACACGCCCGCCCGTCAGCCGCCATGCTCGCCGCCTACGAGGAAGATCCCTCCCTGGCCGTGTACCGGATGGACTTCGCGCCGTCCCTGCAGGAAACCCTGACGACCCTCGTCGCCGGGACCCTCGCCCGCGCGCAGTCCTGACGCGCGGCCCCACCTCTCAGTGTTTGGAGCAGTCATGCGTGTGGTCATCTTCGGTGCCTCCGGCATGGTCGGGCAGGGCGTCCTGCGCGCCTGTCTCCTGGACGACACCGTCACCGACGTCCTGCTGGTCGTCCGCAAGCCCCTGGGAACGTCCCACCCGAAGTTGCGCGAGCTCGTGCACGCGGACTTCGCCGACTTCTCCGCGATCCAGGACGCACTGAAGGACCTGGACGCCTGCTTCTACTGCCTGGGCGTCTCGGCGGCCGGGCGGAAGGAAGCGGAGTACACCCGGATCACGTACGACTGCACGCTCGCCGCCGCCCGCGTGGTCGGCGCCGGCAATCCCGCCCTGACCTTCACGTATGTGTCGGGCGAGGGTACCGACAGCACGGAGCAGGGCCGCGTGATGTGGGCGCGCGTCAAGGGCCGTACGGAGAACGCCCTGTTGGCGATGGACTTCCACGCGTACATGTTCCGCCCCGGCTACATCCAGCCCCGGCACGGCGCCGTCTCGCAGACAGGCAGCTACCGGGCGTTGTATCGGGCCACGTCCTGGCTGTATCCCGTCCTGCACCGCATCGCGCCCGGACACACGACCACCACTGAACACATGGGGCGGGCGATGATCGCGGTCGCCAAGCAGAAGGGCGACGAGCCGCATGTACTCGGCAGCGGCGACATCAATCGGCTCGGCGCACCTTGACCACAGCTTGCCGCCGCAGGGTGAACAGCCAAGACGGAGCCCGGCGACCGGGCTCCGTCCGCACAGCAGGTACGGCCTCCAACGCATGCCAGTGGCCACGCGCGCAGGGCGCCGCCCTGCACCGGCGCGGCGACTGCCGCTGCGGCTACAGGTTTTCCGCGAAGAAGGTCTCCAGCTTGTCCAGCGCCTGCGCGGTGTATTTCGGCTGGTCGTACAGGTCGTAGTGGCTCGCGCCCTGAACCACGAAGATGTCCTTCCTGTTTGAGCGGGCCCGGTCGAAGAGTTCCCACCCGTCCCGGTACGAACCGAAGGCGCCCGGCATGTCGCCGACGATGACCTGGAGCGGCTGCGTCAGCAGGACATCCGCGAGGTGGAAGGCGTCGAAGCCCACCGCCGCCGCCAGCCCGGAGAAGCGCAGCTTGTTCGGCGAGTTCGGGTTCTGCCCGCGGGGCGTGCGGTAGTACTCGACGGCGTCGACGATGTCCACGTCCGAGACACCCGCCTTTCCCGCTCCTCCTCGGAGTTGGGGATGTAGGTGGTGATCAGCGGCTCGGCGCCCCGTGCCTCGGCCGTACGCTGCTTGCCGATCGCCTCCAGCGTTGCGACCGCCGCGCGGGGGCTCAGGTCGCCCTCACGCATGATCCGGCCGTAGTTCGCGGCCACGACGGTGCCCAGCGCCTTGATCCGGTGGTCCGTCATCGCGGCGTTCGCGGCATAACCGCCACCGCCGCAGATGCCCACGACGCCGATGCGGTCCTCGTCGTCGTAGTCGAGCGTGACCACATGGTCCACCGCACAGCGGAAGTCCTCCACACGCGTGGCCGGGTCCTCCAGGTGGCGGGTGTCGAGGTACGACCTCACGTGGCCCTGGCACGATTTCCGTGAAGGCGGGTGGTGCTTCCATGCGCCGGTGACGCTTCGTCATCGATAGTGGCGTCGGAGGTGGGTCATGAGGATGACGCGGTGACGCAGGAGTGGGACGCCGGCCCGGCCTGCCATGATCCGTTTCTGGAGCTTCACGTCGCAGATTCTGCCCTCGTTGACGCCGGAGTTGTACGGGGTGGTGATGCCTTGGACGACTGCGGGCTGGTCTTCACGGATGGCCTTGGCCAGGCTGGTCAGGGGCGGGAGGTGGACTGCGGCGAGGTGTTCGAGCCAGTCCGGCAGCGAGGTTGCGTCGCGGGCGTCGAGCATGGCGGCGAACTCGCGGACAAGACTGTGGGTTTGCTCCAGCTCGGGGCAGTGCGCGAGCAGCCGGCCGAGCCCCTCGGGGGCCCGCAGGCTGCGTCGGGACGGCGTGGTGGTGATCCAGCGTGCGACCTCCCGCGGTGAGGGCGTCCGTTCGCGCGGTGTGTCGATCGGCAGCCCCCGGCGGAGCGGAGCGATGGCCAACTTCACCCGCTGGTAGTGGCCTCGGTAGCCCTTCGCGGCGATCTCCTGGTGCAGCACCGTGGCGGTGTGCTCGCCCTCCGCCCATCGTCGAAGCAGGTACTCCAGGTACGGATCAAGACTTGTGGGCGAGCGAGGCCGGGCCCGCCGTATGCACTCCTGCCAGGTCGTGGCCTGCGCGTACTTGTGCACAGTGCGCCAGTTCAGGCCGAGCTCACGGGCTGCGGCGCTGGTCGAGCAGCCGGTATCGGTCACCGCGTGCACCGCGTCGAACAGCCGCTTGCCGTGCCGGCGGGCCGGTGTATCGGCCCTGCTCGGAGAGCTCGTCCGGTTCCGCCGGGACCACCGGCACGGGATCGGGCACCGCAGCCCGCACCGCCCGAGCTCCCGGACGCTGCCTGGATAAACAAACCCGACATCCACCGGCACCCCGACCCAGAGTTGTCGGCCCAAGGTTAGAACGATCTACCTGACTCGAAACGTTTGACAGGTTCCGTCTGTAGCGCGAAGCCCAGTTGGTGGTACTGCGTACGCCGCAGCGCGATCAGATCGCGGTCCACGTCGTCCAGGAAGAAGAAGCGCTCCAACTCCGGACGCGTCGGCTCCTCGACGAACTTCCCGTACGCCTCGGCCTGGT
>NZ_JAQYWT010000198.1:0-59206 GCF_036322545.1 Streptomyces sp. SP18BB07 | reverse complement strand
GGCCCCACTGAGGGCGTCAACACCAAGACCAAACGGATCGCGCGCCAGATGCACGGACGAGCAGGCTTCACCCTGCTCCGGCACCGCATCCTCCTCGGATAACAGCACGCTCCGTCACCACCGAATGTGAGACAGGGCCAACTTAGCGGCTGATTTTGGTTGTTGAGTGGTCAGCTGTTGCTCGGGGTGAGGCGGCCTTCGAAGGCGATCTGGAACGCGTTGAGTGGAGCCTTCCAGCGCATGGTCCACCGCTTGCGGCCCTTGCCAGTCGGGTCCAGGCTCATCAGCGCCAAGTAGACGCACTTGAGGGCGGCGGCAGCACGCGGTCGGTCTCCCTAGTGGTGTGCTCGATGCGATACACCGGTTGCCCTCCCTGGCCGGGAAGGCAACCGGTGTTTTCCTTAAGGTCGATTACGTTTCATCGTCCTCAAGGAGTACGCACCCACTCCCCACAGAATGACGATGAAGGCTAGGAGTCCCCACCCTCCAGAATTCCCGCTGGCTATTAGGTACACGGAAAGGGCCAGCCCCAAGACACAGAAGAAAGTAGCGAACTGCCACCAACGCTTCACTCCGGCCTGTTGCTCACTGGTCCATCCCAGAGGCATGGTCACTCCTTCTCATCATCTAGCTGATACCGATTCGGTCAGCCACCGACTAGGTTTCCGGCCAGTGTGCTAGCGCCCCAAGATGCGCTCCAGCACACGGCCTGCCCGTATACAGCAGAGGCGCCGGCAGTGGCCGGAGCTCCGCCGATCATGATGGTTTCGCACACTGCAAGGGTGGCTGCTCCGGCCACGAACCCTGCCACGTCGCCCCACAGCCCACGTGTGTCTCCTTGGGCGAGGTGGATGCCCCCCTGCACCACATCTCCTGCCATGCCCAACCAGTCGAGAGCGGCAAGTCCGCTGGGGTCAATCTTGTTTACGGGGTCGCCTTCCGCGTAGAGGTAGGGGTTCTTCTCCTGGCCCGACGGGTCGGGCTGGGTGAAGCGGCCGATGTTGGCGTCGTAGTAGCGGGCCTGGAAGTGGTACAGGCCCGTGGGGTCCTGGAAGCCGCCGGCGAAGCGGTAGGGCTGCGCGACCGGCTCGGACGACTGGGCCAGGGTGCGCACTCCGCGGGGGCTGTAGGTGTAGGTGTTCACCTTGTTGCCGTCCGCGTCCGCCAGGGCGACCACGCTGCCGATGGCGTCCGTTAGGTAGTAGTACGTCTTGCCCCCGGTCGTCATGGAGTTCAACGTGCCCCCGGGCTCGCGGTTGAAGCCCATGTCCACACCGGCCGTTGTCTTCGCCGACAGACCCAGCGGGCCGTTGTGGAAGAAGGTGTCACCGAGCTTGATGCGCTCGCTCTGGTCGGTCGAGCCGTACTGACCGGCGTACGCCTTGCCGCCCACCGTGATCGACTTCAGCTGCGAGTGGTCGGTGTACGACTCCCCCGTGCGGGCGTAGTCGTCCGTGGAGGCGCCGGCCGTTTCGTTGCCGATGGCGTCGTACGACCAGGGGCCACTCGTGCTGGACTTGGAAGTGAGCTGCTGGGCGTCGTTGTAGGTGTAGGTCGTACCGCGCGGGCAGCCCTGCTCGGTGCCCTGGGAGGTCAGGTTGCCGGCCAGGTCGTAGCAGTACTGCCAGGAGTCCGTGACCGCCCCGGACTTCTCCTCCTTGGCGTAGGAGAAGCGGCCTGCGCCGTCGTAGGAGTACGTGCGTTTGGTGCCGCGGACGTTGTCCGTGGAGGTGCGGATCTTGGAGCCGTCGGTCTTGCCGTCTGTGCCGTAGTTGTAGGTGTACGCAAGGTCGACCAGGGTGCCGTGCGGTGAGGTCGCCTTGATGGCCCTGGGGCGACTGGAGTTGTCGACGTCGACCTTGTGGACAGTGCCGCCCGGGTAGGTGGTCGTGGTGCGGACGTCGTTGTTGTTGTACTGGTACGTCGTCATGCGGCCCTGCGGGTCCTTCAGCTCCTTGAGCTTGTTGACCTCGTTCCACGTGTAGTCGACCGTGCCGGCCGGGTCCTGGTAGTAGTCGACGTTGCCGGCCGGCGTGTAGGCGAGCAGGGTCTGCGAGCCGTCCTGCAGGTGGCGGACCGTCTCACGCTGGAGCGGGTCGAAGTCGTACTTCGTGGTGCCGGTGCCGTCCGAGCGCTGGACCAGGTTGCCGTCGCCGTCGTACCAGTACTCCACCTTGACCGTGTTCGGGGAGGTGACGGTGCGGATGCGGTCAAGGTTGTCGTACGTGTACGTCTTGGTGACGCCGCGGGCGTCGGTGACCGTCCTGGTGCGGCCCAGGTCGTCGTAGGTGAAGGTCGTCGTGTCAAGCGGCGCGGGGGGCTTGACCCACTCCAGGTTGCCCCTGTCGTCGTAGTGGAAGTCGGCAACGACGGTCTTGGTGGACGTCATCGTCGTCTTCGCCTTGCAGCGCTGGCCCTCGAAGCCGCCGCAGGTGGGTGTGGCGGGGTTGTACTCGTAGGTGACGCTGCCGCCGCCGGTGCCGGTCTGCGCCACCGACTTGGTGTTGCCGACGGTGTCATAGGTGAAGCTGGTCTTCTCGCCGTCGGCGTTGGTGGAGTCCTTGGGCACGTCGCCGCCGGCGATGGTCTGCCAGGTGTTGACCGTCCTGCCACCGGTGGGCAGGGTGACGGATTCGACGTTGTTGCGGGTGTTGAAGCCGTAGTCGGTGACGTTGCCCGGAGTGGTGCCCGAGCCCATCGCGTCCGTGGTGGAGTCGATGTTGTTGTTGGCGTCGAACTTCGTCGACCGCTTGCGGCCCAGCGCGTCGGTCACCTCGGTGACCCGACCGTCACCGTCGTGGGCGTACTGGGTGACGTGCAGCTCCGGGTCCTTGGCCGTGGTCGTGCCGGCGGCCGTCGGGGAGGCGGCGCCGTAGCTGTAGGTCCAGGTCGGGCCGGTGTGGCCGTCGCTGTTGAAGGCGGTACCGCGCAGCATGGAGGTGACGCGATTGGTGTCGTCGTAGGTGAAGACGGTGACGCGGCCCTCGGCCGTGGTGATCTTGTCGATGCGGCCGGAGGAGTCGTGGCGGAAGGTGACCGTCTTGCCCTCGGTGTCGGTGGTGGCGGCCAGGTTGCCGTCGGCGTCGAGGGTGTAGATGGCGGTCCGGCCGGTGTTGTCCTTGGCCTGCCACTGCGACGGGTAGGTCTTCACCAGGTCAATGAACCGTCCCGAGCGGGTCTCGGTGAGTTTGAATCCGCCGCTGGCATTCTGGGCGACGGTGATGGTGCCCTTGTTGCGGTCGGTGACCTTCGTCAGGCTGCCGTTCGCGTTGTACGTCTCCTTCGTGCCCGACTTCCACTTGGTGAGGGTGTAGGTGCCGTCCGCGTTCTTTTTCAGATCCTGCGAGTAGCCCTTCGGGGTGGTGAAGGAGCCGTCGCTGTTCTTGGTGAAGCGGACCGTGGCACCGGAAGCGTCGTAGAAGATCACTTCCGAGGAGCCGACGGACAGGTAGCGCTCGTACTGCTGCCACCAGCGCTGCGAGACACGGCCCCAGGGAGCGTCGAGGGAGTTGTAGGTCCGCGCCAGTTGCAGGCGCTGGCCGACGCCGGCGATATCGAAGTCTGTCGCCGTCAGCATCAGGTTGCCGGTCGAGTAGTCGATCTTCGCGGTGAGCGTGTCCGTGATCGCGAAGCTGGTGTAGCGGTGCCAGGGTACGTTGCCCTGGCCCTCGGGGACGACGCTCGACGCCGAGACGTCCGCAGCGGCACTGCGATCCGGCGCCTGCTTGCCGCCCTCCTTGCCCGCGGGGTCCTTGCCCCGCTCACGCTGCTCGCGCTGCCAGGGCAGGAACGCCTCGTCCGTCGGGTTCTCGGAACTCTTGGACGCCACCGGGCGGTTCGCGCCGACCTTTACCGGCGGCATCTCGAAGTCCGGGCTGTCCTTGCCCCAGGCCGACACCGGCTTGTCGTCGGCCGCCGCCACGCCCGCGCCGGGCAGGACGGAGACGGCCAGGGCGATCGAGGCGATCGCCGCCAGGGAAACGCCGGTTGCTGATCTCTTGCGGGCACGCCGAAACGGCATGCCGAAGGCACGCACGTACATGACTTTCCCCCATAGGAAGGCAGATCCCGGCGACCCCAGCGGCACCGGGCGCCCACAAGTTGTCACAGGACTCGTACAAACTCCCGGGCCGTTCCCTGCAACTCACCTCTCATGCGGGCAGGAATCGGCCCCTCCCGTTCACTTGGCAAAACAGCGTGAACGGGACACATCAAAGTTCCGACGGCTCTGGGCCAACCGCTATGGGCAGGTGCAGCTCGTGGCAATTGGCCAATACCTCTCCCTTCAGCAGTGGCCTTAGCGCTCGGCGCGCTGTGCGATCCGGCGTCGGATGGCTTCGCCCTGCCCGAGATCGAGACCGGGTGGAGCAGTCCTCCTTGGAGTCCGCGCCCAGGACGCACCGCTCGAGCATCGCGGCGTGGGCGTGACGCTGGAAGTAGACGGAGGTGCCCAGGAGCCGGTCGACCTCCTTCACCTCGTGCTCGCGTGCCTCCTCTGGGCTGACGAGCGAGGTCCTCGAATCGTGGGGCTGCACCCGGATTTTCAGCGCCGCCAAGCTGCGAGCGAGATCGTCGGCGCTGCTGAGCATGCCCACCAGGTTCACGTCGCCCCGCTGGCGGGGCGGGGGCACGTCGGGGTAGCTGTCCAGCAGTTCGTGCAGGTCGGTCGAGGTTCCTCCCGTGCCGGGTGTCAACCTCCCGATTCTCGATCCGTCCTGGGGCTCGCGGGTGAAGGCGCAGATCGGCCACGCCCAGGCCGCTTGCCATCCCTCACCGGTCACGGCCCACTCCCCTGCTGTGCTCGGGCCGGTTCGCATGGTGCTGCTGCTGGTCGTCGGACTTGACCACGTCGGCCGACTGTTCCGGCTTCGGCCGGGTCTCGAAGGCGCGGCGGCGGGCATTGGCCGCGCAGGTGAAGGCGGCCGAGCCGTTCCAGATTCTTAGGTGTGCGCAGCCACGTCGCCGGGTCGGTCGTACAGCCCTCCAGGTACTCCTTGGCCATCGCAGCCTGCTGATGGGCCTGAGCGGCGGCCCGCTGCGCCAGGGTGAGCACGGCATCCCGGCCCGGATGGTCAACGGCGTGCGGCAGGTCTGACGCCTGATCGTGGTGGTCTTCCGTGTGCGCGGCAACCGGAGCGTCGTCCTGTGCGGCGGCGGGCGGGGTACGGGCTGCGCGGATCGCGTTCTGCACGGCGAGGCTGGCAACTCGAGCCCGCTCGTACCGGCTTGACTCGCGGGGAGGCTTGCCGTCGGCGCCGGCGATCCACCAGCGACCGAGCTCGGCGAAGTCGGCGGTGTAGAAGAGCTGGTCGGCAGCCGGCGGCCGGGATGGGGAACGGTGGACTGGCGGGAGCGGTCGGATAGGGCGCGGTTGGCGATGTAGTCGTCCAGGCCGCGCGTGAACTCCTGACCGCGCAGGGTCTCCAGTAGATGCCGGTCGGGTGCGGGAGTGGGTGGGCTGCGCCGGGCCGGGAGGTCGGACAGTGCCCACCGTGCAGTGTAGAGGCGGTAGTCCGACAGCAGGCCGCGCGCGGTCTTCGGCTCGCTGGTGTCCAGGCAGTGTGTGGAGATGGCGGTGGCCACGATCTGGTCGTCCAGGCCGGGGTCGCGGCGGCGGCTGCGCAGGACGAGGGCGAGGTGGCGGCGGGCTTCGGCGAGCAGGTGCCGGCGGTGGAAGTGGCCGCCGTCGTTCATCACGAACACCGTCGCGGTGACGTCGACGGCCGCCAGGGCGACATCAACCACGGCGGCGATCCGGGCCGGATCGCCGCAGCCGCAGCCGCAGCCGCAGCCGCAGCGCGGGCGTGCTCGAGGAGGGAGTTGATGATGTCGACGGCCACCCCGGAGGTGAGGATCGCGCTGGCCTTCCACCACGCGCGCAGCTGCGCGAGCGACCGGGCCGTCTGCTTGGGCGGGCGGTCTTGCGGGCGGCGACCTGGTTCAGCTTGGCGCGGGCCCGTTCGGAGACCACGGGCAGGAACTTCAGCTCACCGTCGTCGTCGACGGCGGTGACGTACTCGTGCTCCAGGTCCTCGAGGCAGGCGGCGATCTGGTCACTGCGCCGTGCGGTCCAGCGGATCAGCTCGTGCGGAACCCCGGCAATCTCCATCACGGGCCGGCGCCCCGGGGTGACGATGCGCGGCTCGGTCGCCAGCCCCAGCGCCTCGCAGACCTCCGAGGCCACGAGCTCGTTGTAGAGCGCGGAGGCGGCCACGGCGTTCTCGTGCAGGGCCAGGGTGTGGATCGAGCCCCACTTCCCGTCCAGACACTGCCACTTCACGGACAGAAGCAGATGGTCATGGAGCAAGGGCATCCCCGGCCGTGCCTCGTAGTGGCGGAAGCGCGCGGCGACCAGACCGCCGGGCGGCCGCACCCGGTAGATGCCGTCCTTGCCGTACCGGATCACCGCCACCTCGTCCTCGATCCACTCCAGCACCCGCTCGATCGCCCGCTCGTGCGCGGCCTCGATCACCCGCCGCGTCTCCTCATCCCCCAGTGCCCACAACAGGCAGATCGTCGGCTGCGGCCGGAACACGAAGTCGACACCGGTCACCGTCACCCGGCGACCGAGGACGCCGGCCTTGAACGCCTTCTTCGGGGAGTCGCCCTTGGCGAGCCGGTCGGCCTCGATCCGGTCCACGTGCGAGTGCCGGCCCCGCTCGCCGAAGAGGTTCCGCAGCTGGCTCTCGGTGACTTCCTCGCCGGGTGTCAGTCCGAGCACGGCCAGGCCACGGCCCATCCATCGCCCGGCCGGAACCCCGGCTTGCTCCTGGGCCTCGCGCAGCGGCGTGCGGGCCGGGCGGCGGCCGTCGCCGACGACGGTCTCGCGCAGGTAGTAGCGGTACATCTGACCGGCTCGGATGACCCTGATATCCACTGTCATGCAGACCACGCCACACGGCTCTGACCTGCAAGAAAAGGCCGATCATCCGCCGCGTCGTCCTGGACACCTTCGTCCCCGACCTGCGCACCGGCCGCCAGTTCCGCCTCGGGCTACGGGTGAAGGGCGTGAGCTGCGTTCAGGGCGTCTACGAACCACCTGGGCACCGGACGGTCGCGCGACGTCGCAGTACGGCCCGGCAATAGTGCCCCGGGCCTGTCACATCGTGTGGCACCGCACGGCAGTTACGACGTGCTCAACGGCCCTGGCAAAAGCCATGTGGGCCGGGAGCCTCAATTGGTGTCGATCTCGCGCAAGCTTGGGCCGCCGGGCTGCGAGCTGGGACTTTTCTTGGCCCTGGGTCACTTCTCCCGGGTGAAGCGGACGTCGAGGCTGCAGGGGTCGTCGGGGTCCAAGGTCGCGCAGAGAGTCTTGCCGCCGTCCACGACCGCGAAGTCGAGCAAGCAGCCCCAATCCAAGTACTTGCGGGCCAGTCCGAGGCCGATCCAGGAACCCGACTTCGCCGTCTCGGACCTGTGGCTTCCGTTGGCATCGTCGACGAAGAAGCCCCAGGCGCCGTTGGATTTCCCGCCGGGGCAGTCGGCCGTGGCGAGCTTCTTGGAATCGAGGCCCGTGGCGGTGAACTCCCGGTCGGCGGAGAAGGAGATCCTTTCGCCGTCCGGTCCCTTCCAATTTCCAACGATGTGCTCTGCCGGGACCTTCGTCGTGTCCTCTCTGGTGGAGCACGCAGTCACCAGCAGAAGGGGAAGCAGGACAATGGTGGCCTGGCGGCCACCCTTCGGGTGATTCTTGAACACGCGGGTCATCCTAGGGTTGGTGGTGGGACGCCCGTGGGGCCGCGGGAGAGGTGATCGCGGATCTCCAGGTCGACCACCCGCAGGGCGGGGAGGATCCGGGCGGTGAGGAGACGGCGTACGTCGCGTTCCGCCACCTGGTACTGGTCTGCCAGCCGGGCCAGGTGTTTGTCGATCTCGCCGGGAACGTGTGCTGCGATGTACGGGGTTGCGCGGCCGGTGCCGGCCAGAGCTGTCACCTTGTCGTGCTGGTGCCCGTTCTTGACCAGCCAGCAGGGGTGAGTCAGCAGCGCGTTGGTGTCGAGGACGGGCAGCAGCATGGGCTGGTCCAGCACCATCGGGTGGATCGCCGGTCCGGTGGGGATCAGCAGGGGCGGTGCCGCATCGGCACGGTCGAGCGTCCTCGTCTTCGACGCCTGGGAGCACGCTTTCTACCTGCAGTACAAGAACCAGAAGGTCGACTTCATCGACGCCATGTGGGCCGTCGTCAACTGGCAGGACGTGGCCAAGCGCTACGCCGCCGCCAAGGAGCGCGGCGACAGCCTCCTGCTCGCGCCGTGATGGCGTAACACCCCACAGATGTCCCGCTCGTGATCGTCTTCTCACCCTTCACGGCAGGCAACCCAGGTAAGGGCTCCCGCGAGGACAGTGCTCGCGGGAGCCCTTCCGCTGTGGCGGTCGACCCGCGGCTCCGTAACTCTACGAATCGGTCTCGATCCGGGCCTCGGCTTGGGCTGCGGGGGCGGTGCGGCAATCATGGGGCCATGTGCCGCCCCGTCCGATTCCACACCCCCGAGTGGTTCACGGCCGACGATTCGACGCTGAACGTCGCGCTCGTGTACCCGATGCAGGGGCCTGCCGGGGTGTTCGGTCCCACCTGCGAGGCGTGTGCCCGGCTGGCCGCCGAGGAGATCAACAAGGCGGGCGGTGTCCTGGGCAAGGAGCTGCGGCTCCTTGAGGTCGACGGCGGTGCCGAGCCGCAGCAGGTGGCGGAGGATGTCGAGGCCCTGGTGGCGACGGGCACGGTGCAGGGTGTCACGGGCTGGCACATTTCCTCGGTACGGCAGGCGGTGGCTCCACGGATCGCGCACCGGGTGCCGTACGTCTACACGGCTCTGTACGAGGGCGGGGAGCGCACCGACGGCGTCTACATGGCCGGCGAGACCCCCGCCTGGCAGCTGATGCCCGCGATGCGGCTGCTCACCGAGACCCGCGGTGTGCGCCGCTGGTTCGTAGTCGGCAACAACTACGTATGGCCCCGGCACACCGCCCGGGCCGCCCGCCGCTACGCACGCGACTCCCGCAGCAGGGTCTGCGGCGAGGCGTACCTGCCCCTCGGCACCGAGGACTTCCACGACGTGCTGCGCCGGATTGAGCACGCCGACGCCGACGCCGTACTGATGCTGCTGGTCGGCAGTGACGCGATCCGCTTCAACCGGGCCTTCGCCGCCTCCGGACTGGATCAGCGGTGCCTCAGGCTGAGCACGCTGATGGACGAGAACATGCTGGTGGGCAGCGGCCCGGAGGCCACCTCCGACCTCTACAGCACGGCCGGCTTCTTCGCCTCACTGGCCGACCAGAACACCATGGACTTCCACGGCCAGTACGCCGACCGCTTCGGGGTGGCTGCCCCGACCCCGGGAAGTCTCGGCGAGTCCTGCTACGAGGGCGTGCTGCTGCTGGCCGCGCTCATCGAACGGGCGCGCACCCTGGATGTGTCCGCCATCGGGGCGGCCGCCGACGCCGTCTCCTATGAGGGTCCGCGTGGCCTGCTGACTCTGGAGGGCCGGCATGTGCGCCAGCGCATCTACCTTGCGGAAGCGGACGGGCTCGACTTCAACGTCCTCGCCCAACTGCGCGCTCCCCACGACCTGTTGTGACCCGGCCGCCCTCCAGCGCTTCGGCAAGCCGGTCCAGCAGAGTGTCCAGCCGCTCCCCGGTCTCATCCGTGAGCAGGGGCTCCAGCTCCGCCCAGTCGGTCCGTACTCCGCGGACCAGTTGCTGCCAGCGTTGTGTGCCCCGCGGTGTGAGGCATGCCAGGACACGGCGCCGGTCGGCGGTGTCGACACGGCGGAAGACCAGGTTCTGGTCGACGAGTTGGTCGATCAGCTTGGTGAGGCTCGGCGCCGGCAGGAACGCGTGGTCGGCCAGCGCCGTCATGTTGTGGCCCTGCCCGTCGGACAGCAGGTCGAGGACCCGCCATGCCTCCACCGAGCAGTCGAACTCGTCCAGTACGGACTGCACTCGGCGCACGGAGAGGCGTTCGGCCCGTGTGAGCAGATGGAGCAGTTCCTGGGGCCGACTTGCCATCGCACTCCTCCGCTCGAAGCCCTGGTCCCACGTGAGGGGTTGAGCGGAGCCTACCGTCGAGCACCTCACTCCTGACAAGAGGAATGAGGAAACGGATCCTTTCTACAGGAAGCGTTAATTGTCGTCGCCGAGATGGCATCAGTTGCGCATCGTCAGCGACTGCTCTTTCTCTTTGACTGCATTTTTACTTCCACTGGAAACTGTTCCTCAATTGCGCCGAAACGCAGCGGAAACAGCTCCGCCGCAGGCTGTGGACGCACTTCAGCAACCAGCCCGGACGGCACCCCGGTACGGCTGGGGGATCCGTGCGCCAACGCCGCCGTTTCTGAAGCATGCTCCGTCGATTCCCTCCCCAGTGTTTTTCCGCTCTCTTCGTACCGCCCCCTTCGGGGCTTGGAGGTCTTGTTATGTCCGGGCTCAGCATCAGCAGACGTGGCCTGTTGGCCGGCATCTCGGCGGTCGGCGCGACCGCGGCCCTCAGCGCCTGTGGCGCGAAGACCGGCAGCGACACGTCGTCGGACTCCGCCGCCAAGGCGGACACCTCCGGCAGCACGGTCAAAGTCGGTCTGCTCAACTCTCTGTCGGGCACGATGGCCATCAGCGAGGTCACCGTCCACAACGCGCTGCTGCTCGCCATCAAGGAGATCAACGCCGCCGGCGGTGTGCTGGGCAAGAAGCTGAAGGCGGTCAGCCAGGACGGCGCCTCAGACTGGCCGACCTTCGCGGAGAAGGCCGAGGCCCTCATCAAGGACGACAAGGTCGCGGCCACCTTTGGCTGCTGGACCTCGGCGAGCCGCAAGGCCGTCAAGCCGGTCTTCGAGCGCTACAAGTCGCTCCTCTTCTACCCCGTGCAGTACGAGGGCCTGGAGCAGTCCCCGTACATCTTCTACATAGGCGCCACCACCAACCAGCAGATCGTCCCGGCGCTGGACTACCTCAAGAAGCAGGGCCTGACCAAGCTCTACCTGGTCGGCAGCGACTACGTCTTCCCGCGTACCGCCAACAAGATCATCAAGGCGTATGCGAAGGCCAAGGGCATGACGGTGGTCGGCGAGGACTACGCCCCGCTGGGCTCCACGGAGTTCGGCACCATCGTCAACAAGGTCAAGGACTCCGGCGCGGACGCCGTGTTCAACACCCTCAACGGCGACAGCAACGTGGCCTTCTTCAAGGAGTACAAGTCCTCCGGACTGACCGCGAAGAGCATGCCGGTGCTGTCGGTCTCCATCGCCGAGGAGGAGGTGAAGAGCATCGGTACCCAGTACCTGGAGGACCAGCTCACCGCGTGGAACTACTACGAGACCACGCCCGGAGCGGCCAACACCAAGTTCGTCGCTGCCTACCAGGCCGAGTACGGCAAGGACAAGCCGACCTCCGACCCGATGGAGGCCGCGTACATCTCCGTCTACCTGTGGAAGGAGATGGTCGAGAAGGCGGGCTCGTTCGACGTGGCGAAGGTGAAGGCCGCCTCGGACGGCATCGAGCTCGACGCCCCCGAGGGCAAGGTCACCGTCGACGGTGCCACCCAGCACGTCTACAAGACCGCCCGTATAGGCAAGGTCGGCTCGGACGGCCTGATCGAGGAGGTCTGGAACTCCGGCAAGCCGGTCAAGCCGGACCCGTACCTCAAGGGCTACGACTGGGCCTCCGGCCTGTCCTGACCTCCGGCCCCACTCGTAGCGCGACCCGGCCTCCCCACAGGCCGGGTCCGCCCCGCGCCCGCACGCCCGTCCCCGACCCGGAGCCGCTTCATGACGGTCATCCTCAACCAGTCCTTCACCGGCATCAGTATCGGCGCCGTCCTCCTCCTGATCGCGCTCGGCCTGACCCTGACGTTCGGTCAGATGGGCGTGATCAACATGGCGCACGGCGAGTTCATCATGGCCGGTGCCTACACCACGTATGTCCTGCAGAAGTCCATCAGCAGCGCAGGTGTCTCCCTGCTCGTTGCCCTGCCCGTCGCCTTCCTCGTCGCCGGTGCCATGGGCGTGCTCCTGGAGTGGCTGCTCATCCGGCGCCTGTACACCCGGCCGCTGGACACCCTGCTGGTCACCTGGGGTGTCTCCCTGATGCTCCAGCAGCTCGCCCGTGACATCTTCGGCGCCCCCAATGTGCAGACCCATGCCCCGGACCTGCTCACCGGCAACATCTCCCTGGGCGGCGGCATCACCCTGGCCAACAGCCGGCTATTCATCCTCGGCCTCGCCCTGCTGAGTGTCCTCGCCCTCACCCTCATCCTGAAGCTCACCCCACTCGGGCGCCGCATCCGGGCCGTCGTGCAGAACCGCGACCTCGCCGAGGTGTCCGGCATCGCCACCGAACGCGTGGACCGTACGACGTTCTTCATCGGCTCGGGCCTCGCGGGCGTGGCCGGAGTCGCGCTCACCCTGGTCGGCCCGATCGGTCCGACGATGGGCACCAACTACATCGTCGACGCCTTCCTGGTCGTCGTCGTGGGGGGCATCGGGCAGCTCAAGGGCAGCGTGATCACCGCCTTCGCGCTCGGCGTGCTGCAGTCGGTCCTCGAATACTCGACGACGGTCAGCGTCGCCAAGGTCATCGTCCTCGTGGCGATCGTCGCCTTCCTGCAGTGGCGACCCCAGGGCCTGTACACATTGCGCACCCGGAGCCTGGCATGACGACGACCACGACCACTTCCACCGCGCCCCCCGTGACCCTGCTGGAACGCTGCCGCGTCCCCGTCGGCTTCGCCCTCGGCACCGTCCTGCTCATCGGCGTCGCCCCGCTCGCCCTCTCCGACTTCCGCCTCTCACTGCTCGCGAAGTACCTGTGCTACGCGATCGTGGCGGTCGGCGTGAGCCTGGCCTGGGGCCGGGGCGGGCTGATGGTGCTCGGCCAGGGTGTCTTCTTCGGCATCGGCGGCTACGCGATGGCCATGCACCTCAAGCTCGCCGACGCCGCCGCCACGGGCCAGACGCTGCCCGACTTCATGCAGCTGTACGGCACCGGCGACACCCTGCCCTGGTGGTGGGCGCCGTTCGCCAACCCGGCCTTCGCGCTCGCCATGACCGTCCTGCTGCCCATGGCGGTCGCCGCGCTGCTCGGCTTCTTCGTCTTCCGCCGCCGGGTGAAGGGCGCGTACTTCGCGATCCTCAGCCAGGCACTGGCCGCCGCCCTCGCCATCTGGCTCGTCGGCCAGCAGGCCACCACCGGCGGCACCAACGGCCTCACCGACATCCAGGGCTTCTTCGGCTACTCCCTGGACGACCCGGTCAACCAGCGGATGGTGTACTTCATCATCGCCGCCGTCCTTCTGCTGCTGATGGCCGCCGCCCGCCAGCTGTTCGTCAGCCGCTACGGCGAACTCCTCATCGCCGTACGGGACTCCGAGGAACGCGTCCGCTTCCTCGGCTACAACCCCGCCAACGTCAAGCTCGTCGCGTACGTCATCGCCGCGGGCATGGCGGGGCTGGCGGGCGCCCTGTTCGTCCCGGCGGTGGGGATCATCTCGCCTGCCCTGATCGGTATCGTCCCGTCGATCGGCTTCGTCATCGGCGCTGCGGTCGGTGGGCGGGCCTCGCTGGTGGGCGCGGTGCTCGGTGCGATCGCTGTGGCCTGGGCGCAGAGCACGCTCTCGGACGCCTTTCCCGCCGCGTGGACGTACCTCCAGGGCCTGCTGTTCGTCGTAGCGGTCGGGTTCCTGCCCGGCGGCCTCGCCTCCCTGGGCATCGTCCTGCGCAAGCGCCGTGCCGGCACTGGTACCGGTACTCGTACGACTGGAGGGACAGCATGAGCGGCGAGGGACTGACGGTCCGCGACCTGCGGGTGACGTTCGACGGCTTCAAGGCCGTCGACGGCGTGGACCTCGACATCCGCCCCGGTGATCTGCGCTTCCTCATCGGACCCAACGGCGCGGGCAAGACCACGCTCGTCGACGCGGTCACTGGACTGGTGAAGTCCACCGGATCGGTCCGCTTTGGCGGCGAGGAACTCATCGGCAAGCCCGTGCACCGCATCGCCCGCATGGGTATCGGCCGTACGTTCCAGACAGCGACGGTCTTCGAGGAACTGACCGTCCTGCAGAACCTCGACATCGCGGCCGGTGCCGGACGGGGTGTGTGGACGATGCTGCGGCGCCGCAAGGGCATACCGGAGGCGGTGACCAAGGCGCTGGAGACCACCGGCCTGACGGAGCTGCGCGACCGCCCGGCGGGTGTGCTGGCGCATGGGCAGAAGCAGTGGCTGGAGATCGGCATGCTGCTGGTCCAGGACGTGAAGCTGCTGCTGCTCGATGAGCCCGTCGCCGGTATGAGCCACGACGAGCGCGAGGCCACCGGCGAGCTGTTGCAGCGTGTCAGCGAGGACCACACGGTCGTCGTCATCGAGCACGACATGGACTTCATGCGCTCCTTCGCCCGCAGCGTCAGCGTCCTGCACGCGGGCAAGGTCCTCAGCGAGGGCTCGGTCGCCGAGGTCCAGGCCGACCCCCGGGTCCAGGAGGTCTACCTCGGGCGCGCCTCCGAGCCCGAGTGCGAACCGGCCGCCGCTTCCGTACCCGTCGCCGAGGAGGCGTGACACCCATGCTGGAGATCAACACCGTTCGGGCGGGCTACGACCGCACGACTGTGCTGCACGGAGTGACCGTCTCCGTTCGGAAGGACGGTGTCGCGGCCGTCCTGGGCCACAACGGCGCCGGCAAGAGCACCCTGCTGCGCGCCGCCATGGGCCTGCTCAAGCCGACCGGCGGGACGATCCTGCTGGACGGCGAGGACATCACCCGCCTCGCCCCGCACCAGCGGGTTGCCCGGGGCATGGCCTACGTCCCCCAGGGCCAGCAGTCCTTCCCGCACCTCACCACCGCCGAGAACCTCCAACTCGTCGCGGACGGCCGAGCGGACGGCAAGGAAGCGATCGCCGAGGCGCTGGACCTGTTCCCCGTCCTGCGCGAGCTGTCAGCGCGCCGGGCCGGTCTGCTCTCCGGCGGCCAGCGCCAGCAACTCGCCATCGCCCGCGCCCTGATCACTCGCCCCAGGCTCCTCCTCCTCGACGAGCCGACCGAGGGCATCCAGCCCTCCGTCGTCGCCGAGATCGAGGAGACGATCCTCGCCCTGACCCGCCGAGGCGGTCTCTCCGTCCTCCTCGTCGAGCAGCACGTCGGCTTCGCCATGCGGGCCGCCCAGCACTACTACGTCCTGGAGGCGGGCCGCGTGACCTCCTCCGGCGAGGGCGGAACGGGCGCCGAACAGACCGTGCGGGCGGCGCTCAGCGTTTGAGGGGCGCTCAGCGTCTACGGGTGGCGCTTGGCGTGTATCGGGCGCAGTCAGAGGACGACGCGAGTGTGGGAGACGAGCCGTTCGCCGTCGAAGACGTGCAGGGTGAAGGCGGGCGGCCGCTCGAAGTCCAGCGCGTCGTCCTCGGACCACCCCTCGGGAAGCACCAGCTCACTGGGCATCATCAGCGTCGAGACGACACCCGGTGCGACCACCAGCGGCAACCCCGCGAAGACCGACGAAGCGGCCGTGTGCGCATGCCCCACCAATACGGCCTTCACCTGGTCGTGGCGCCGCAGAACCCGCTCCAGCCGCTCGGGTGGTTCAACCTGATCGCGTCGACCGACGGCAGGCCCAACGCGATCGGTGGGTGATGCATGCCGACGAACACCGGCGCTTCGGCGAGGGCGAGTTCCGACTCCAGCCAGCCGATCGTCTCGTCGTCCAGCTGGCCGTCGTGGCGGCCGGGGATGCTGGAGTCGCATAGCAGGACCGTTGCGGCGCCCAGGTCACGCTCGACTGCCGCGTGCCTCGCCTCCTGCTCGGCGGCCAGCACCAGGATCTCCGCGTCCACTCGCCCCAGCGCGTCGTGGCGGGGCACCACCGGGATGCTGTCGACGATCTCGAAGCCGGCCTCACGGAGGTGCTGGGTGAGTGAGGCGCGGTTCCACAGGCGTTCTCGTACTGCAGCGAGGTGGGCCACCGGTTCCTCGTCTTTGTCGCGGGTGGCGTCCGGGAGGAAAAGGGTGCGGGAGAAGTGGGGGCCGTCGGGGTCGTGGCGCATGGCGGCGAAGAGGAGGCGGCGGGTGCCGTCGTCGTCGGTGAAGGCGGTGGCCAGGACGCCGTTGCGGCGGGTGTAGGCGGCGAGGGCGGGCTCGGTGAGGACGGGGAGGCAGAGGATGCCGTCGGGGGTGAGGAGGCTGCGGACGCGGGTGAGGAAGGCGGTGAGGGTCCGGGGGTCGGTGAACATGTTCACGGCCGTGTCGCCGAGTGTGGCCGTGGTGTAGCCGGTGCGGAGCTCGGGCATCGGGTCGAGGACGTCGCCGTGGACGACCCGGATGTGCTGGGCAAGTTCGGGATGGTGGGTCAGGTGGGTGCGTAGGCGGGTGGTGGCGGCATGGGAGATGTCCACGGCAGTGGTGGGGAGGTCCGCTGCGGCCAGGGCCAGGGCTACCCGGCCCCGGCCGCAGCCGATGTCCAAGGCGCGTCCGCCTCGCTTTCGTGCGATGGCTGTGAAGTGGTCGGTGTCCCAGGTCTTCTCGGTGGTCTGCTGGTGGAGGTAGGGCTCGAAGGGGTCCTCGTAGATGTCGGTGACGCGCAGCGCGGGGAGGCGGTCGAGGAGGTGGCGGAACGGAGGCAGGCAGATCCGTCGCACCATCTCGGCGGCGGGGCGGTGGTTTCGACGGTGTCGGCGGTGTCGCTCACTGGGGCCCTCGTCTGCCCCGGCAACCACGACTTGGCCATGTTCGGCTTCGGGCGCAGCATCGCGATCACGGTCTCGTTGACTGCCCTCGGGTGCGAGGCCCCGCTGGAACCCGCGCCGCGCGCGGTGGAGCCCATCTCCGTCACCGGACGCCGCAGCTCGTAGGAGGCGGCTTGCAGGCCCTTGAGGGTGAGGTTCCGCAGGGAGTCCCCCGTCTCGGTGGAGCCGCCGTTCTCGGACAGGCCGTGCTTGCGCATGTCGCAGAGCGCGCCGGTGTGCGAGGCGGTGCGGGCCTGCTTCTGCTTCGACGGGGTCTCCTTGTCGGCGTGCTGGAAGGTCGGGTGGGGAGCGCCGATCCGCTGGATCTGATCAGCCGTCGCGACTTTCAGCGCCCCGAGCACGCGCAGCACGTCGCCGCGGTAGCTGTTCGTCGCCCCCCCGGGTTGGTCTTCCGCTTCCCCGCCATCAGCTCTGCTCCCTCGTTGCTCGCGACCGGCCGCCGGCCGGCCGCCGCCGCTGGCTGCGCCCGGCCTGGGAGGGCGTCCGGGCCCCCCGGAACCCGATGCTCTCCTCCACCACGGACAACAAGAGGAGAGAAGCGGGTTGTGACGGCGCAGTTTTCGCGCCGATTCCCGCTCTGACAAGGGGTTTTCCTGCGGCCTCGGGTGCCGGGCACCAAAGGGGGTTCCTGAGTGCCTTTCGAAGTGGGCACCCAGGGAGTCCCCTTGGGCTTGCCCGCCACGGGCCGGCCTTCCGGTGTGGTCGGCCCGAGCGGTGCCGCTGCCCGGCCCTCGGGTGGGTGGTCGTCATCGGCTCGTCTCCTTCGCTGCCCCGGCCGGGGCGGTCGTTGCGAAGGAGCAGCGTGCAGGTGACCCCCTTGTCCGCGGTCTGACCGTGGCCGGTAGCAGACGTGGTCAAGGTTGTGGCCAAGGTTTGCAGTTGACCATTGACCACTTCCTCAGCTGGGCGCTGACCGCCTGGAGGGGATGGACGTCACTCGTGTGACGCCCCGTCGCGGCTTCGAGTTGTTCCCTCAGCTTCTGTTCTCCAGGGTGATCCGCTGGATGCGACAGGCGGCGAGCTCGAGGCCGGACGGGCTCACGTCAGGGCCTGGAGGGCGTACATCCCGCCGACGCTGGTGGCGAGAATGCCGAGCAGGAGCCGCAGCACGGTCTCGGGCAGGCGGGGCTGAAGCCGGGCCCCGAGGTAGCCGCCGACCAGGCCGCCCACCCCGCAGGCCAGCCCCAGCCACCAGTCGGGAGCGACGTCCCCGGAGCTGACCAGGGACAGGACCGCATACGCGGTGGCACCGACGACGGAGGTGGCGAACGTCGCCGCGAGGGCGGCCGGCGCCACCCGGGTCACAGGCAGGCCACGGGCGGCGAGGACCGGCCCGAGGAGGGATCCGCCGCCGATGCCATAGATGCCACCGATCACGCCCACCCCGAGAGCCAGGGCAGTGAGCGCGGCCGGGGACGGTTCTGGGGCGACGTCCGGCCGGTGGCGGGCCGGGGCGAGGGTACGGACGCATAGCCACATGCCGAGCGGCAGCAGCAGGATGGCGATCAGGAGCCGGAAGACGCCGGGGCCGGGGAGAGCGAAGATGCGGATCGCGGCTCCGAGGACGACGCCGGGCAGGGTGCCGACGACCAGGCGCCGGGCCAGGCCGCCGCGCAGAGCGCCGTCGTGGCGGTACCGCCACAGGGCGCCCGGCCCGGCCACCACATTGAACAGCAGATTCGTCGGCGTTATCGCCGGACTCGGCACACCGAAGACGCTCAGGTGGACCGGAAGGAGGAACACCGCCCCGGACACCCCGACCGGCGTGGTCACCACCGCGATCAGCAGCCCCGCGGCCAGTCCCGCCCACACCGTCCACTCCACCCTGCTCCCCACCCTCCCGCCGCTGCCCGGCCAGTATCAGCGGGGCGAGCGGGCTAACGGCGAGTTGGCAACGTGATGTTCACGAGCAGCAGGAACATCCAGGAAGGCAGCCGCACCCGTCTTCGTCTGCGGCGGCCTCCGGCGCCGCGCTGCTCGCCGCAGCGGGCGCACAGCAGCCTTTGCCCTGCCAGGCGTCGCGGCCTTCCTTGACGGCGATGGCGGCGATGGCGAGGCCGGCGATCGGGTCGGCCCAGGACCAGCCGAGGGTGGCGTTGAGAACCAGGCCGACCAGGAGAACCGCGGAGAGGTACGTGCACAGCAGGGTCTGCTTGGAGTCCGCGACCGCGGCGGCGGAGCCGAGCTCACGGCCGGCCCTGCGCTGGGCGGCGGACAGGAACGGCATGACCGCGAGGGAGAGCGCGGCCAGGACGATGCCGGTGATCGAGCGGTCGGCCTCGCCGGGGCCGGCCAGCGCGCGGATCGCGTCGACGCTCACGTAGGCGGCCAGGGCGAAGAAGGAGACGGCGATGATCCGCAGGGTGGTCTTCTCCCGGGCCTCACGGACCGCGTGCTCGCGGGCGGAGAACTGCCAGGCGACCGCGGCTGCGGAGGAGACCTCGATGACGGAGTCCAGGCCGAAGCCGATCAGCGCGGTGGAGGAGGCAATGGTCCCGGCGGTCAGCGCGACGACGGCCTCGATGGCGTTGTAGGTGATCGTCGCGGCCACCAGCAGCCGTATGCGGCTCGCCAGCTGCTCGCGGCGGGCCGGGGTGGGCCCCAGGGATATGGACACCATCAGCAGCAGCCCTCCGTGGCGGCGTCGGGGCAGGTCTTGTCCGTCTCCACCGCGACGACCGCGGCGAGGAGGTGGTCGAGCGCGTGGCCGAGGCGTTCGTCGGCGAGTTCGTAGCGGGTGCGCCGACCGTGCGGGACGGTCACGGCCAGGCCGCAGTCACGCAGGCAGGCCAGGTGGTTCGACAGCCGGGTGCGGGAGACGCCGAGCGCGTCGGCGAGGTCGGCCGGGTAGGCCGGCGCCTGGCGCAGGGCGAGCAGGATCCGGCAGCGGATCGGGTCGGCGAGCGCGCGGCCGAAGCGGGCCAGCACGTCGATGTCGGAGGCAACGGTCAGCACACCACGACAGTACAGGGGATCCTGAATTCACGAAACCGTGGATTATGGGTGGGGCGGCGATCTACCCTACAAGGCTGGCCATCTTGCCCTCGCCGGGCTGCATCCGCAGCGCCCGGCCCACGGCCTGGACCAGGTCCGGCATCGAGCCGCGCACGTCCGCGAAGTACACAGAGTCACATTCCCGGGTGTCGACCCCTTCTCGGTTTTGCCGACGTCGTAGCGGGGTGCCCGGTGTTTACTCTTGGCGCCGGGTGGCCGTCCAGGGCCGGTTCTCCCCGGCTTCCTCGCCGACGATCTCACCGGTCTCGGGCAGGCTCACGCCGCTGGCCCGCGCGGTCGGATCCCCGCCGGGTCCACCCAAGGCTCACCCACCGTTCGCTGTCGTGCAGCTGCGCGGCGATGTCGGGAAGGCCGGCCGCGAACGCCTCAGCCTCGCGGATCTGGTGGTGGAATGAGAGCGTGCGGCGGAAGCCCTCCTCCGAGGCCGCCTTCACCAGGGCCGCCTGCAGCGCGGCGAGCCGGGCCCCGCGCACCTGCTCCAGACCTGTGGCGGAGAAGTCGGTGGCCTGGACGGTGAACCCTTTCCGCGCGAAGTGCAGGGCGTCGCGGCCGTGGCCGGCCCCGAGTTCGAGGACATCGCGGGACCCGGCCGCACGGAAGACGGCTGCCGCGTGGAGCGCGGGCGCCGACGGTTCCTCGCCGTACTTGCCGTCCAGGCAGCCGGAGTCGTCACGGACAGCCGTCCGGGCGCCCGTGTGATCAAGCGCCCTCCCGGCGACGGGGACGTGGAGGAACCCGGGCGTGGGATGTGCGTGGGCCGACCTCGTCCTCGTTGCCCGGAGGTGGGGCTGCCGCCCGGCCTAGACCTGACCCCCGCTCACAAAACAGACCAAAAACCTCCAGCCGCCTCCCGCTTCCACGAGCTCGCTCGTGCCTTGATCAAATAAGTGGAGGGGACGGGCTTGTAGCGGCTCGGAGCCTGCTGCTGCGCCAACTGTGCTCCACGATGCGGGCGTCATGCGCCTCCAGGAGCTTCGCCAACCCGCCATACGCCCGGGAGGTGAGCATGTTGTCCGCCGTCTCCCCAGGCCCCAGCGGCTGCTTCGTCGTCCGGCTTCGAGATCGAGATCGATCCGGAGCTGGACGCCCAGTTCAGGCCGCGGCCGCAGTCCGAGTGGCCGCAGTCCCGGAAGGCTCGCTCTCCCTCGCGACCGGATTCGCCGTGGCTCCCTGTCCCCGCTCGATCATGCCCAGCACCACCCCGACGATGATGATCACGCCGCCCGTCACCTGGGCGAGCCGGATCGACTCCCCGTTGATCACGACGGCGCCGATGACACCGAAGACCGGGACCAGATTGAGGATGTTGACCGCGACGCTCGAAGCCATCCTGCGCAGGCCGTAGTTGTAGAGCAGGAAGCCGCCGACCGAGCACGCCACGGCCAAGTAGACCAGCAGCGATGAGGCGGTCGGGCCCGGCATCCGCCAGTCGTCGGCCTCCAGCAGGGACGCGAGCAGGAAGCCGGCTGCGCCCGCCAGGGTCTGGTAGTAGGTGACGCTCACGGCGTCCTGGCCGGCGCTCGCGCGCTTGCCGAGCACGTTGTAGCCGGCCCAGGCCAGCCCGCCGAGCAGCAGCAGTATGTCCCCCAGCCAGCGCGAACTGCCGCCGACCTCGGCCCCGTTGCGTACGACGAGGAAGGCGCCGACGGTGGCCAGCAGCACGCCCGCCACCCTCAGCAGCGGCATCCGGCTGCGGAAGACGACCAGTTCCACCAGCATCGTCATCAGCGGGTACGTGGCCACGATCAGCGACGCGTCGGATGCAGTGGAAAGGTCGACGCCGACGTTCTCCAGGATGAAGTACACGGTGATGCCGAGGAACCCGCTCAGGTAGAGCTGCCGCCGCTGCCGCGGGTCCGGACGGGCCGGGCGGTGCCGGCTCAGCCGGACCATCACGCCCAGGAGTAACACCGCGAGGGTGAACCTGATGGCGCCGATACTGAGCGGGCCGACATCCTCCAGCACTTGCTTGGTCACCGCGTACGAACTGCTCCAGAACAGCGCGGCCGCCATGACCGCACACACCGCCCACACCGTGGGTCCTCGTTCACGCATATCGGGCCGCCCCTCTCCACTACTTACTGCCGCCGACCACCTCGTGACCGAACGAACGTCAGTCGATTAGGCTGGAGGCTAACAAGATCATCGAAGGCAATGGGAAGAGTCCGAATTACCTTCGAAATTCGGCGGGGTGAGGCAATCATGGACGAACTAGATTCGGCGTTGGTGCGGATGCTCCAGGAGGACGGTCGGCGCACCAACCGGGACATGGCCGAGGAACTCGGTATCGCCCCGTCCACGTGTCTGGAGCGAATCCGGTCGCTGCGCAGGAGCGGAATCCTGACGGGATTTCACGCGGAGGCAGACCTCGCGGCGATCGGCCGCGGGCTGCAGGCGGTGATCGCTGTACGGATCCGCCCGCCGACACGTGCGGCGATCGAGGCCTTCCAGGCCTTCCTCGAGGCAATGCCCGAGGTCATCTCGATATTCGTTCTCACCGGGACCGACGACTTCCTCGTGCACGTCGCCGTCCGGGACACCGATCATCTGCACGCAGTGGTCCTGGACAAGCTGACGAAGCGCCCGGAACTGGCCGACGTACGGACGTCGGTGGTCTACGCGCACATGCGCAAGAAGGTCATCGGTCCGGCGTGACACCGGCGCGGACCCGGCTCGCGGTGGGTCGCCGGGCCGGTGGTGCGGTCTCCTCGGCCGCCGAGATCAACAGGTCGTTCGCCTCGGGGGCTGCCCACGGTCACCCGCAGGCCGCTGCAAGGGAAGGACCGGGCCAGCAGACCGCGACGCTCCCACTCCTGAGCCACCGTCGAGGCATCGCCCGTCGGCAGCCACAGGAAAGGGAACGCGCCGACGCCATCGACCGGGGCTTGGAGAACAGCAGCTGACGGAATGATCAGCCAGGTGCTGTCAAGGCGGAGCACACGAGAGGAGCTGGACGTCATGCACCTGCGGATTCACGAGGTCGACGTTCCCATACACGACAGCAGCGACTGCTGCCCACGGCTCAGCGCGGCGGCTCTCTCGGAGCAGGGGCGGGTCAGTCCGGAGTGATGCCGGTGAGGACAGCGAGAACGGCGAGACGGATGCGGTTGTCTCGGCCCGTCTTCGCCATCAGGCTCGCCACGTGCGTCTTCACCGTGGTGACCCCGAGATGCAGCCGGTCGGCGATCTCCTTGTTGGACAGGCCCACGCCGAGCAGGCCGAGTACCTCCCGCTCGCGCGGAGTGATGCCCGGTACCGGGAGGTCCGTAGGGGTGTCGGAGGAGGAACGGGCGTGGAGAGCCTGGGCGACGAGACGGTCAAGGATGTCCCGGCTGAAGGGGGCCTCGCCGTTGGCGGCCCGGCGTACGGCGTCCAGGAGTTCGGTCGGTGGGGTGTCCTTGACGAGGAAACCGCAGGCTCCAGCCGCGAGCACCGGATACAGATGGTCGTCGTCGTCGAACGTGGTGAGGGCGACGACCCGGGTGGCAGGGCGCGCCGCCAGGATGCGGCGGGTGGCCGTGATGCCGTCCATGCCGGGCATTCTCAGGTCCATGAGGACGACGTCGGGAGTGAGGCGTTCAGCCAGTCGTACCGCCTCCGCTCCGTTGTCCGCCTCGCCCTGGATCTCGATGTCCTGAGCCTGCTCGAAGAGCATGCGCAGCCCCATGCGGACGAGCTGCTGGTCGTCGACGACGAGGATGCGGATCACAGCTGGGGCTCCATGTCGGGCGCGACGGCGGGCAGTTCGGCCGTGAGTCGCCAGCCCCGAGCCGCGGGGCCGGCATCCAGCCGGCCACCGAGCAGGTCCACGCGTTCGCGCATGCCGATCAAGCCGTGTCCGGATGGGCCCGGGGCCGGTGGCCGGGTCCTTCCGGCCCCGTCGTCGTGGATCGTCACGTGTACGGCGTCATCGGCCACCCGCACGGCCAGCTCGGCGTGTGCGCCGGGTCCGCCGTGCTTGGCCGCGTTGGCCAAGCCCTCCTGGGCCAGGCGGAGGACCGCGAGGCCACGTACCGCGTCGAGCCGTGCAACACCGGGATCCACGGAAGCGGTTACGGCCAGGCCGGTCTGGCGGCTGTGGTCCACCACCGACTCCAATGCCGCCGGCAGTGCCCCAGGCGAGACCAGGGAACCGGTGTCGGGAGGGGTACGGTCCGGGGCGCGCAGTACAGCCACCAGGCGCCGCAGATCGGTCAGTGCCGCGCCGGCACTGGAGTGCAGGTCGTCAAGGACTTCGGTGATCCGCGGGTCGGTGGTGCTGGTGGCGGCGATGACATGCCGGGCGACACCAACGCGCAGCACCATGGAGGAGACGTGGTGGGCCACGAGGTATGCAACTCGCGCGCGATGGTGGTGCGCTCCGCTGCGCGGGCGGCCAGCAGCTGTTGTTCGGCGCGGAGTTCCTGCTGTTCTGCGTGTTGACGGGCGTGCACTGCGGCGTCGCGGGTCACACGAACGTACGCGCCCAGGAGGAGTGGCAGGCCTGCGACGATGCCCATCTTGTAGAGCACCGGAAGAAGTTCGCCGGGCAGGTCCTCAAGACGATTCGCGGCGACGGCAAGCGCCAGTGCCGTCGTCCCGGCGGCCAGGCGGCGCCCGGGCTGCCGAACCGCCAGCTCGAAGAGAGTCACGGCGGCCAGCACCTTCAACGAAGAAAGGGTGCTCGCGCCCAGCGCGTGTGCGACAACGAGCAGGACCGACTGCGCCAGGAGCGCGCCGAACGCCCACTTACCCGCGGCCAGACACAGCATGAGTCCGGCTGCGGCAAGACCCCAGTCTTGTGCTCCGGACGGCCGCTGTAGCAGCAGGAAATCGCCGATCAGTAAGCCGGCGAGCGCAAAGACCCGTATGACGGCGAATTTTCTGTCGAACGCAAGCTCGATCCAAGATCGGTTCACGCGGCCCACGATAGGCGGATGCCCGTGCTCCTGGGTCCTGCCATGGGAGGAGGGCAACTCCTCCTACCGGCCGCGAGGTCCGGCCCGAGGATGGAGTCGTGTGCCCGGGACGGGCTGCCAGTGTGCTCGTCATGGATACGAACGCGAACACGGACACGAGTACCAACACTAGTGCGAATTGCGCGGCCACGGGGCGACGGTCCCTCCTTGGTGGTGCTGCCGCCCTGGGCCTGGCGAGCGCGGCCTTCGGCACCACTGCCCATGCGGTCGGCGCCCAGTCCGGGTCCCGCACCAAGGCCGGCCGTTTCCAGGGAAAGTCGGTGCTCATCACGGGTGCCACCTCGGGTATCGGCAGGGCGGCGGCGAAGGTGTTCGCCGGGGAGGGTGCCCATGTCGGTTTCTGTGGCAGGCGAGCCGACTTGGGGCGCCAGGTGGAACGGGAGATACGGGACGCGGGCGGCGAAGCCACGTACATCCAGGCCGATGTCCGGATAGCCGCCCAGGTACAGAGCTTCGTGGACCGAGTCGCGAGCCGTTACGGCGGCATCGACGTGGCCTTCAACAACGCCGGAATCGGCGGCGGCAAACTACCCCATGAGATGAGCGTCGAGGAGTGGGATGACGTCCAGGCCACCAACGCCCGAGGCGTGTTCCTCGCGATCAAGTACGAGATCCCGCACATGCTCAGGGCGCAGCGCGGCGTCATCATCTGTACCTCGTCGTCAGCGGCCGAACAGGCGCGGCCGAACGGCGCCGCCTACACCGCAAGCAAGCGGGCGGTGCAGGGCATAGTGAAGGCCGCGGCGCTCGCGTACGGAACCAAGGGAATCAGGCTCAACGCCCTGTTGCCCGGTACCACCGACACCCCCTTCGTCCGCCCGCCGGGAATTCCGGACGCGGAATGGGCCGAGTACAAGCAGGCATGGGGGCCGCTCAACGTCGACGGTCTTGAACGGATGGCCGACGCCGAGGAGATCGCGCGCGCAGTGCTCGGGCTCGCGTCCGACGACTTCCCCTATATGACGGGTGCGTCGGTCACCGTGGACGGCGGAAGCACCACGGGCCGGAAAATTACCCCGCCGAGCGGTACCTGAGCTTGGGCCCTTGACCTGTGCAGCGATTCGCCGACGCGCCAAGACCAGCTCATCCGGGTGGGGAACCGCTCGGACAACGCGATCGGTCGACTCGATGGGACTCGCTTCACACCTCGGTACGGCCGGCGGACCGAGCGCCTGCGGTCGACGCTCGCCACGGTCGGCCTCGCGCTCGCCGGTCGGGCCGGTGCCCGCATGGCGAGCGTGTTCGGCGTATCCGTGAGTCGCAGCACGGTGCTGCGGCTGGTCGAAGCATTGCCCGGGCGCTGTCACGTCGGCTGGGCGGGTTGGGATGATCGCCCACCTTCAGCTGGCAGCGATTCCTCCCGGTGAGGTGCCGGATACGGCCTGTCCGGGCGGGATCCGGGAAGATCACCGCAGCGGCGATGTGTGCCATGCGGTGTTCAGGCGCCGAGATGCCGGCGCAGCCACCGGCCCATCTGCGCGATCGCCTGGTCGACTTCGGGTACGCGGCCGGCAGCGAGGATGAACGAGTGTTGCCCTTCGGGCATCGGGTGGACCTCGGAGGTGACCTTGAATTCGGTGAGCCGGTGTCCGAGTTCGGCGCCGTCGCCGGCGAGGGTCTCGTACTCGCCGTAGTGCACGGCGGTGGGCGGCAGGCCGGTCAGGTCGGCATGGACGAGGCTGACCCTCGGGTCGGCGAAGTCCAGGGCGGGGTCCTGCAGCCAGGCTCCGCGGAAGAGTTCGAGGGTGGTGCGGCTGAGCATCCTGTCGTTTTCCTCGTTCTCGTCGACCTTGGGGTTGGAGATGGTGAGGTCGGTCCACGGTGAGATGCTGACGATGGCGCCGGGGGTGGCCTCGCCGTTGGCGAGCAGCCGCAGCGGCAGCATGATCGCGAGGGTGCCGCCGATGGAGTGGCCGGTGCTGCCGATGTTCTGCGGCTCGTAGCCCTGCGCCAGCAGCCACCGGTAGGCGGTCTCGGCGTCGTCGAGCTGTGCCGGATAGGGGTGTTCGGGGGCCAGCCGGAAGTCCACGACCAGGGAGCGGATCCCGGCGGCTTTCGCGATGTGGCCGGCGGCCTTGCGGTCGGAGTGCATGGACGCGGTGACCGAGCCGCCGAAGTGGAAGTGCAGCAGCGCCCGGTCGGGGTCCGCGCCGGCGGGGATGCACCAGAGGGCTCGGACGCCGCCGGCGTCGACCTCGGCGTAGGTGACGCCTTCCGGTTCGGTCGAGGCCAGGTGGTGCGTCTCGACGATGTCGCGCACAATGCCCAGGTCGAGGCCCGGCGTGGACGATTTGGCGCGCACGCTGTCCAGGAACTGCGCGAACTGCTGCGCCTGCGGACTGGTTCCCACGATGACACTCCTGTCTGTGCTGGGCACGCTGGTCGTGCCCAGACGGTTCGAAGCTGCAACAAGGTGCGGGCAAGGCCGTGTTCGCCGGCTCGACGGCGAGCGTCAGCCGGGCAGCCGGCCGACAGGTGCGGACGCTTCTGCCGAAGGTCCGGGTCGGCCGGATGCGGCGCAGCACGCTGATGCCCTACAACGCACCCGTCACGAGGGCCACCGGCCGTGTCGCTGCCACCACCGGCCCCCGGTCATTTATATTACGCCCATACGACCATAGGGCGAGGGGGGCGAGGAGCAATAGGCTGGGGGAAATCAAATTATGATCGTACGCTCAATGTGGGCTCGGAAGGCGGCGACCAGCCGCCAGCCGGACGAGGACAGGAGTGTGCGGGGAGCGGTACGGACGCGGCCGGTACGCGCCTGCGGCGCGCACGCATGCGCCCTGCGCTTCGTGGACCGCTCCCCCGCCCGCAACCGCCGCTGGTGCTCCATGTCCCGCTGCGGCAACCGCACAGAAAGCCCGCCTCCACCAGGCCCGGGCCAGACGCAGTGAGCACACCCCGGCAGACTGAAACCCCTCACCAGCTCCTAGCGCCGCCGCGCTCCGTTCACTCGGCGGGCCTCAGACGGAAGGCGGGGCCGGGGACGCTCTCGATGTCCTGCGGCTGCACGGCGTGGCCCCGCTCGCAGCGGATCCGGGCGTCGACGGGCGCGCCGCAGCCGCGGTGCCGCGACAGCATGGCCGGGCCCTCCGGGTCGGCGCGGTAGCGGTCGCCCCACTGCAGCAGCCCCATCACCGCCGGGACCAGATCCACGCCCTTGCGCGTGATCACGTACTTCGGCCGACTCCGCGAGCCCGGCTCCTTGTAGGTCTCGGTGGCCAGGATCCCTTCCTCCACGAGCATCTTGAGCCGCGCCGCGAGAAGGTTGCGGGGACAGCCCAGGACGCGTTCGAACTCGCCGAAACGGGACGAGCCGTAATAGACCTCGCGCAGGATCAGGATCGTCCACTTCTCCCCCACGACCTCCAGGGTCCGGGCGATCGAGCAGTTCGACGCGTCCCGGTCGAGCCGGGGGTCCGCACCCGCGTCCTGCAGAGCTTCGGTCGTTGCATCCATGAGGGGATTCTAACCCCTCTGAGTTTACTTTTCCATACTCAGCTAGTAGCGTCGTGGCCGGCACACCAACCCGGCCGCACGCGAGCAACGGGCGCGCAGCGGGACCCGCCCGAACCATCGCATCAGCCACCGGACACACCCGCGCAGAAAGGCGGCCGACATGAAGGCCTTCGTCGTCGAGAAGTACGGCAAGGACGGCGTCCGCGCCGCAGACGTACCCGAGCCCACCGTCGGAGACCGCGACGTCCTGGTCAGAGTGAGCGCCGCCAGTGTCAATCCGCTGGACAAGATGGTCCGCAACGGGGAGTTCAAGCAGCTCCTGAAGTACAAGCGCCCCTTCGTGCTCGGCCACGACGTGGCCGGCGTCGTCACACGGGTCGGATCCGCCGTGCACGGCTTCGAGGCCGGCGACGAGGTCTACGCCCGCCCGCGCGACCTGCGGGTCGGCGGCTTCGCGGAGTACATCGCAATCGACATGGACGATGTCGCGCTCAAGCCCGCCTCCCTCACCCTCCAAGAGGCAGCCGCGGTGCCGCTGGTGGCCCTGACCGCCTGGCAGATCCTCGTCGAGCGCGCACACGTGCAGCCAGGGCAGAAAGTGCTCGTCCACGCCGGAGCCGGCGGCCTCGGATCCACGGTCATCCAGCTCGCCAAGCACCTCGGCGCCACGGTGGCGACGACCGCGAACACCAGGTCCGAGGAACTGGTCAGGAGCCTCGGCGCCGACATCGTCCTCGACTACACCAAGGAAGACTTCTCCCAGGTGCTCTCGGACTACGACCTGGTGCTGGACTCGCTGGGCGGAGCGAACCTCGAGAAGTCCCTGACCGTACTCAAGCCCGGCGGCCTGGCCGTCAGCGTCGTCGGCCCGCCCGACGCCGCCTTCGCCAAGCAGCTCGGCGCCCCTGCCGTCATGGGCCTGGTCATGAACACCCTCAGCCGCAAGATCCGCAAGCAGGCCAAAGCACTGGGCGTGCGCTACGAGTTCCTCTTCATGCAGGCCAACGGCTCCCAACTGCGCAAACTCGCCGCCCTCTACGACAGCGGCAAGCTCCGCCCGATCATCGACAGCGTCTTCCCCTTCGACCAGACCCTCGAGGCGATGGCCCACGTCGAGCAGGGCCGCACCAAGGCCGGCAAGGTCGTGGTCTCGATGGAGCCCGACAGCAACTGAGACGCGGCCGGCAACAGCCCCTCCGTCGGCACAGTGACCGGAGGGGTCACGACACCGCCGCGATCCGAAGGGCACCACGCTCGCGGAGAGCCGCAGTCGCAGGGGTGCGGTGCCATCCGGTACGACGTATGCCCCCAGCACAGCGCGGCACGCGGCTCTGGATGCCCGCGCCAAGCATCCCCCGCCGCCCGCCTGCCTCGTACCGGATCCGCTCACGAAACCGCCGCCGCTCCGGTGTCTGTCCTCCACCCTGCGCGTACCGCAGACCACCGGCCTACCGCAGGAAACACCACACCTCACCACCCCCGACAACAAATCCGAAAAGACCAGCAGCCCACAGAGGAGTGACGCAGCCTCATGTTGTCCGAGGAGCGGGGGCTGACGGCGCTGGGGGATCGAGCCGGGCGATGAGGGTGCGGACCATCCGCTGGAGTTCTTCGTCGTGGCCGATGCTCTGGAATCTGCCGCCGCGCCGGGGCAGGGCCAGTTGCTCCCGGAGCAGGGGCAGGGCCGGTGCCGCGAGGGGGCCCATGCGATCCAGACAGGCCACAACGTGATTGGCCGTCGCAGGGTTCTGGATCATGGCCTGCAGCAGGGCCTCCAGGACCGCCGGTACCTCGCTCTCGCCGCCGATCTCCCACAGCGCGGCCGCGCAATGCACCCGAACCCACTCGTAGTCGTGCGCCAGAAGGCCTCGCAGGCGCGGCAGTGCAACGGAGGCGGGCGGGCCTATCTCGCCGAGCAGATCAGCCGCGTCACTGATGCGGAAGGTGATCGGGTCGTCGAGGAGGCCGAGCAGGAGCGGCATGACCTCGGCCAGGTCTTCGCCGACGGCCCACAGCGCGGCCACGGCGGCGGGCCGTACGTGGGCGTCGGTGGCGGTGGTCAGCGACCGGATCGTGTCCAGTGCGACGACTCCCGCAGGGCCGAACGCACCCAGTGCCTGCAGGGCTGATTGCGTGACGCCGTGCTGCTCATGGCGCACCGCGGCGTCGAGCGTGTCCACCACCCTGGGAACCGCTGCGGGGTCGCCGAGGGCGGCCAGGGCGGCCAGGATCGCGTTGGCGCTCATCTCGGTCCACTGCTGGGAGAGGTCGACCCGGCGCAGGTGATCGCCGAGCCGGGGCACCAACTCCTCCGCCGCCTGCGGCAGATGCCCTGCGACCTGGATCGCGCGCCAGGCGTCGGCGTCGCTGTCCAGCGCGGCCAGCAGACTCGGCACCGCGCGTGTGTCGCCGAGGCGCGCCAGGGCCCGGACGCCCTCCTGGTGACTACTGCGCAGGTGCCCCTTCGGTGCGGCCCATACGTCGGGGCCGTGCGCCGCGCGTTGGGCGTCGATGTGCGCGGCGAGTGCCTCCCGGGCCGGGGCGGCGATCGGGTGGCAGGACTCCAGGACAGCCGCGGCCTCGGCGGAGACCTCCTCGTCGGCCGTGGTGAGCTGGGCGGCGACCAGCAGCAGAAGGCGGGTGTGGTCCCCGCGCCAGGTCCGCATCAGCTCCCCACTCATCCGGACCGCGTCCAGGCGCGAGCCGGGGTCAGGGCTGCTCAGCTGCTCGGTCAGCACCGCGGTGCGCTCGGGCAACCGGGCGCCCAGGGCTTCGTGGAACGTACGCAGCAAGGCCGTGGTCGGCGCGTACACGCGCGTGTGCCGGTCGAGATCGGCGAAGGCGGCGACGATCTGAGGTGCAACCGTGTCCGTGGCCGCCGGGTGGCTCGGGGCCGGTGCGATCGGCCGCACGGGTAGGGCGCGGACGGTCTCGCGCAGCAGGCCCACAGCGGCCGGGACGACGTCCTCGCCGATCTCATCCGGGACGCAGCGGGCCCGCTGGACAAGGGCCGCGAGCCGGGTCACCGGGCCCTGCGCCGGGTCGGCGGCCAGCCCGGTGAGCCAGTCCATCATCTGGTGCGAGGCCGCCGGAAGGCGCAGTGCCAGGGTGGCCGCCGTCTCAACGGTCCGCAGCCGCGCCGCGATACCTTGCTCGGCGGCCAGCAGCTCGCGCAGCACTGCGGCGGCCAGGTCGGCGTCGTCGAGGAAGAGCCCGAGCCCGCCAATCGCGGCCAGGCGCACGTCCGGGTCGCTGTCGCGGGCGAGTTCGGCGAATTCCCCACCCCGCTCGCGCAGGAAGGCAACGGCCTGCGTGCAGCCCGACGGGGGGCAATACTCGATCTCGGTGCCGTCGTCCTCGAAACCCCTCTCGAGGGACTCCCGGCCGATGTTGACCAGCAACTCGACGGGATTGCAGAGCGAGGAGAACCCGCTTGCGGAGCAGTTGAAATCCGGCGCGGCCGAACATCTGGCGCTTGAGCATCTTGATGCGATTCACGTGGCCATCGACGACGCCGGAATTTCAGGAGGTGGAGAGACCGGCGGTGACTGCGTCCAGGTCCCGCTCGAGGCCGCAGGCGAAGGTATGGAGGCTGGGAAGGTCGTCGGCACCCGGACGGCCGCGATCCACTCCGCGATTCGCTCGCCTTCCCACTGGGTGAGCATTCGGGCGAAGGAACGGACGTGACCGGCGGGGGCTTCGAGTACGCGGCAGTCGTCGAGCGCCGCCTTCAGCCGCACCCGGTTGTCCTCCCCGAGAGCGTCGGGGTGGGTAAGCAGCCAGCCGGAGACCGTACGACCGAGGGGGGCCGGAAGTCCGGGGACGCGGTGTCGTTCGCAGGGGTCACGCACGTCCGCATGCACCGGGAAAGCCGGGACCTGCGACGCCGGCATGAACGCCGTCAGGTACACATGTGGCCGATCAGCTCCGGCGCCTGCCGGGCCGCACCGTCAGCACCGTGCCGCCCATGCTGCGGGCCACCACGTTGACCGGACCTCCGCAGGCCGACCTCTACCAGGTGGGGGCCACGTCGGATCCGAAGCCGCCACCAGCCGGGCGCTTCTCGAAGTGCAGATGAGGGCCGGTGGAATTTCCGGTGGACCCGACCTCTCCGATCTTGTCGCCGGCTTTCACGGAACCCCGGGTCACCGTCTTTTTGGAGAGGTGGCAGTACCAGAAGTCGAATCCGCCGACGCGTAGCACGAGGAAGAGGCCGAAACTGTCGTCGTCCCCGCTGCGGACTATGGAACCGCTGCGCACCGCGACGCATGGCGCGCCCTTCGGAGCGGCGTAGTCCGCGCCGGTGTGGTAGCCGAGGCTCCAATGGGACCCTTTCTTTCGGTAGGGGGTGGTGACTCCCTTTCCCGGTACGGGGGATGCGACGCGGCCACCAGGAGTTGGGGGCGGGGTGCCCTTCGGGACGCGGAGCCGGTCCCAGGAGGTCTTTCCTGGAATGCCGTTGGCGTCGGCTCCCGCGAATTTGAGCTTGCGTTGCCAGGCGGCGTACGACTGTTGATCGGCCTCGGTCCACACGGGGCCAGGGCCCTCCCGGTACTTCCCGCACCCTTCCGCTACCAGGCGTTTACCCATCGCGCTGATCACGGGACTGCGTTGTCCCGTGTGGAAGAATGCCGCTCCTGGGAAGGGCGCCAACGCGGACATAGCGCCCCCTCCTTTCAGTGAGGGACCGGGTCGGTGAATGGGTCGCGTCGCACGCCTGCTGGGCAAGCGCGCCGGGCCGCGGCCTCGCCAACGGGCAGTCCCGAACTACCGTCAACTCAGTGGTTTTCATTCCGGCTGCTATCAGCGCCTTCTGAACGGCCTTGGTCCCTTGGAACGTTGGAGGCCGTCAATGGGTGAGCCTGCCAGGAAGGTGCACGGCTCTGGGGTGTGCGCTGCTTTCCGACACACTCGCCCTGTCTCCATCATGAGCCCCACGGAAAGGGTGCGCAATCTGGTGAGGTGCAGCTCCTGTCGTCATCGTTGTCGAATGCGAGGCCCGGGGCCATCCCTTGCGAGTGGGATCCGAGGTTGCTGACGCCGTCGTATCGAGTCCACAGCAGGTGCTCGGAGACAGGGACGTAGCCGAGTGCTTCGAGTTCGCCGTGGCCAGATGGTCCGGGTCGTCGAGTCGCCTCAGCAGTGCCCACGTGCGCTGGTCGTCAATGGACATCTGCGGCTTCTCCTTGCTGATGGCCCAGTTGCTCGGCCAGTCCGACGATGATGCCCGCCGGGCCGCGGACGTAGCAGAGCAGATAGCTGTCCTCGAACCGGGCGATCTCGCCGACGAGTTCAGCGCCGTGAGGGCGCAGGCGGGCAAGGGGTGCTACCCAGCCTCATCGTGTAGTGCATCGGCTTGCCGGTCCTGTTCTTCACCGCACCGCAGAGGTACTTGCCGGGGCCTCCGCCACCGGGTGAGCGGTGTCTCACCGCCACGGCGTTGCTATGCAACGAGGTGCATAGCATGATCGTGCACATGGCGCTCGAGCACGCGATCCTCGTCTCCTTGCTGGAGAAGCCGGGCTCCGGCTATGAGCTGGCCCGGCGGTTCGAGCGGTCCATCGGGTACTTCTGGACCGCCACCCACCAGCAGATCTACCGCGTACTCAAGCGGATGGAGGGCGACGGCTGGGTCGACGTCCGGGAGGTCCCTCAGTACGGCCGTCCGGACAAGAAGGAGTACTCCGTCGCGGGGCCCGGACGGGACGCGCTCTCCGGGTGGCTCCACGAACCGACCGAGCCCGACAGCGTCCGCCACGACCTCGCGGTGAAGATCCGCGGCGCCGCCTTCGACGACCCGGCCGCCCTGATCAGCGAGGTCGAACGGCACCGGCAGGCGCACACGGACCGCTTGGACCACTACCTCGCGGGCGCGGCCCGCGACTTCGGAGACCCCCCGGCGGACGGCCCGCTCGACGCCGAACGGGAACTCCAGCACGTCGTGTTGCGCGGCGGCATCGCGTACGAGCGCATGATGATCGCCTGGCTCGACGACGTACTCGCCACACTCGCCGGCTTCGCCCCCGGTCACTGACCGGCCGGCCCGAGCCGGACGCCAGGGCGTGACCAACGACTCGACTCCAGGACAACGACCCGAGCAGACGCCCCCGGACATCACCAGGGGCGTGAGCCGGAACCCGTGTCCGTCCGCACCCACCCTCACCCCTCAGCCGAAAGGCGGCATCCATGGCCGACGCGCTGCTCTTCAACCCGCGGACCTACGACCCCGCGCACTTCGACCCGGAGACCCGCAGGCTGCTGCGCGCCACCGTGGACTGGTTCGAGGAACGGGGTAAGCGCCGACTGATCGAGGACTACCGGACCCGTGCCTGGCTCGGCGACTTCCTCGCCTTCGCCGCCAAGGAAGGGCTCTTCGCGACGTTCCTCACGCCCGCCACCGCCGCCGCGGAGGGCGAGGACGACAAGCGCTGGGACACCGCCCGCATCGCCGCGCTCAACGAGATACTCGGCTTCTACGGCCTCGACTACTGGTACGTCTGGCAGGTCACCATCCTCGGACTCGGCCCGGTCTGGCAGAGCGACAACCTCGCCGCCCGTGCCCGCGCCGCCGAACTGCTCTCCCAGGGGGAGGTGTTCGCCTTCGGCCTGTCCGAGAAGGCGCACGGTGCCGACATCTACTCCACCGACATGCTCCTGGAGCCCGACGGCACGGGCGGTTTCCGGGCCACCGGCTCCAAGTACTACATCGGCAACGGCAACGCCGCCGGGCTCGTCTCGGTCTTCGGCCGCCGAACCGACATCGAGGGCCCCGACGGTTATGTCTTCTTCGCCGCCGACAGCCGTCACCCGGCGTACCACCTGGTCAAGAACGTCGTCGACTCGTCGAAGTTCGTCAGCGAGTTCCGCCTGGAGGACTACCCCGTAGCCCCGGACGACGTCCTGCACACCGGCCGCGCCGCCTTCGACGCCGCCCTCAACACCGTCAACGTGGGCAAGTTCAATCTGTGCACCGCCTCGATCGGTATCTGCGAGCACGCCATGTACGAGGCCGTCACCCACGCGCAGAACCGCATCCTCTACGGCCGCCCCGTGACCGCCTTCCCGCACGTGCGGCGGGAGTTGGCCGACGCGTACGTCCGGCTCGTCGGGATGAAGCTGTTCAGTGACCGCGCCGTCGACTACTTCCGCACCGCCGGCCCCGACGACCGACGCTACCTCCTCTTCAACCCTATGACGAAGATGAAGGTGACCACCGAGGGCGAGAAGGTCATCGACCTGATGTGGGACGTCATCGCCGCCAAGGGTTTCGAGAAGGACAACTACTTCGCCCAGGCCGCCGTCGAGATCCGCGGCCTGCCGAAGCTGGAGGGAACCGTCCACGTCAACCTGGCGCTGATCCTGAAGTTCATGCGCAACCACCTCCTCGACCCGGTGGCGTACGAGCCCGTCCCGACGCGCCTCGACGCGGCCGACGATGCCTTCCTCTTCCGGCAGGGCCCGGCCCGTGGTCTCGGCTCGGTGCGCTTCCACGACTGGCGGCCGGCCTTCGACACGTACGCCCACCTGCCCAACGTCGCCCGGTTTCGTGAACAGGCCGACGCGCTCTGCGAGTTCGTTCTCACGGCCGCGCCCGACGAGAAGCAGAGCCGGGACCTCGACCTGCTCCTCTCCGTAGGGCAGCTCTTCGCGCTCGTAGTGCACGGGCAGTTGGTCCTGGAGCAATCGGCCCTGGCGGATCTCGACGAGGACGTGCTCGACGAGCTGTTCGCCGTCCTGGTGCGGGACTTCTCCGCCCATGCCGTCGAACTGCACGGCAAGGACTCCGCGACCGAGGCGCAGCAGCGCTGGGCGCTCGGCGCGGTCCGGCGCCCGGTCGTCGACGGGGCGCGTTCGGAGCGGGTCTGGCAGCGCGTGGAGGCTCTGTCGGCGGCGTACGAGATGATGCCGTGACGCCTTGACGGACACGCCGGCGGAGGACGGGGGGCCGCCCCCGTCCTCCGCTGCGCGTGCGGGTGCACGTGACAACCCGGCATGCCGCCAGGCGAGTTGTCTGCCATGCGCTACGGGATGAGCGAGGTCCGGCAAGGAACCGTCCTGCAAGGCGGGGATTCCGGAAAGCATCAGCCGTCGGCCGTGTCGGCTGCCGTGGCCAGGATCCGGGCCAGCTCGGCAGGCTTGGTGATCATGGGCCAGTGGCCCGAGTCGATGTCGGCGAGGTCGACGTGCTTGGCCCGGGCGAGTTCCGGGATGTCGCCGGCGTCGATCCACTCCTGAGCCTGCGCGGGCGTGAACTCCGGGCATACGACGACGACCGGGACGTCGAACCGCCGGTCGTCCGCCAGCCGCACCACGCCCTGGGCCACACCCCGGGGTACGGGGATCGCGGCAGCCGCCAACTCCTGCCGGGCCTCATCGTCGAGGTCGGCGGCGTCCGGCCCCTCGAACGGGCCCCAGCCCGGGAAGGGCATGACGCCATCTTTCACCTCGAAGAAGTCGGCGTACAACTGACCGTGGGAGGACGGGAAGCCGCCGATCAGGGCGACCTTGGCCAGCCGCCCCGGCCGTCGGTCGGCGGCCAGCCAGCTCAGCGAACAGGCGGCGGAATGCCCCACCACCATGAGCTTGCCGGGCGCGGCGTCCACTGCGGCGAGCACCGCCTCCAGCTGGTCGTCGAGCGTGGCGGACGCGGAGCCGGTCCCCTGACCCGGCAGGGTGAGGGGCACGGGGTGATGGCCGAGCGCCTCCAGCGCGGAGGCGACACGGCCCCACACGGAGCCGTCCAGCCACAGGCCGCCGATGAGCAGGATGTTCATGGTCAGTTCCCCCTCTTCCGCCGCACTCCTGTGCCGCACGAAGGTCACCGTAGGAGGAGTTCCGGACGATCCACTGCCGGTTTGTGCGGCGATCACCCGAGCACCCGGCGAAGTCCCGTAGGGGCAAGGGGGAACGAACCGTCCCGGGCGCGCGCCCTCGCCCCACGGGGTCGGGAATTCCCACGGACTCTTCTGCCCGGGGCCCGGCGGGGCGGACTAGCCTGCTCGCGTGTCGAACGATCTCAGCCCCACCGCGCGGGCCCTGCGCGCCCTGGAGATCATCCAGACCCGGCCCGGGACGACAGCCGGTGAACTCGCCGAGCGACTGGGCGTCACGGAGCGGGCCGCGCGCCGCTACGTCGGGATACTCCGGGAGGCCGACATCCCGGTGGAGTCGACACGGGGGCCGCACGGCGGTTACCGGCTGGGGCGCGGGACGAGGCTGCCCCCAGTGCATTTCACGCAGGCGGAGGCCCTCGGCCTCGTGATGGCCGTACTCAGCGGCCAGCCGGGCACGGCCGACGCCGACGACCTGGTCAGCACCGCCCTGGGCAAGGTCGTCAAGGCGCTGCCGGAGAGCGTCGGCCACCACGCGGCGATGCTGCGGGAGCACGCGTCGGCCGCACCGGACCCGTACTCGGCCCGCCCGGATCCGGCCGTCACCGGCGCGCTCGTCGACGCCGTCGCCGCCCGGGAACGTGTGTCGGTCACGTACCGCAGCGGGGCGGGCGACGAGTGGGAGGCGGAGGTCGATCCCTGGTCCCTCGTCGTCCGTTACGGGCGCTGGTACCTACTGTGCCACTCCCACCGCGCGAACGCGATACGCACGTACCGGGTCGACCGGGTCCACGCCGTCCGGCGGACGGGGCGCGGGTTCGAACCGCCGGAAGGTCTCGATCCGGTGGCGGTGTTGGAGGAGAACCTGGGCCTCGGATGGGAGTTCTCCACGCGGGTGGTGTTCGACCTCCCGTTGACCGAGGTGGCGCCCTGGATCCAGCCGCCCATGGGACGGCTCGAACCCTTGGGGAACGGGTGCGTGCTGGTGGGCAGCACGCGCAACCCGGACATGTACGCGCAGGAATGGCTCGCGAGGCTGCCGTTCGCGTTCCGGGTCGAGGGCGGCGAAGAACTGCGTGCGGCGGTCGCGGCACTCGTGACACGGTTCACGGCAGCGGTGGCCGGCCTTGAGCAAAAAGAGGACGCGAGCGCTGGCGAGGCCCTCTCCGAGCACCCATCGGACCGACGCCGTCAGCGCGAACTACTCCCGAGCGACAAGCACTCAGGACACCGCTTCCCCCTTGCCCGGGGTGCCGTGGGCACGCCCACTGATACACGAACGGGGTCGCTGCCGTGCCGGGTCCGAGGCGTCGGGCACCTGTGCTTCCCGCGTGCCCGCCGCGCCTATTCGGCTGGTTGACCCGCGGGCCAATGGGGGTTCGGAGTGCCGTCATCGTTCATGTGCGCCCGCCGCCACATTTCCTTCCAGCTGTACGCAGTCTCCGGCACGAGCTGGTGGCGCCGCCCGCACGGACACGGCGTCGGCGCCCACGCGCAGCGGCCGCACAGCTCCACCCATCCGTGCCCGGTCGAATGCGGCTCCAGCGGTCCCTCATCCCCGCACGCCGGGCAGCCCGGCAGCTCAGCGCCGTCGAGAAGCGCGTTCTGCCGCCGGACGTACGCGGGCAGCCGCAGAGGCGGGTGGCGGAACGGGTCGTCGTACCAGGCACGCTCCGATCCCTCCCACCAGCCCCGTAGCCACCACGGCCGAGGGTCCGGCACAGCCCGCCGCCCGGCGCGCTTCTCCGCCCGGCGCTGCCCTGCGTACTCCCTGGCCCGCGCGAGCCACAGCTCCCGCGCCTCGTACAGTTCCTCCACCGCCCGCACGAGCGCGTCCGGATCGGCTTCCAGCCGCCGGGGAACCGCGGCGCTGAGCGTGAGGTGGTGGTACGTGGCCCGCAGGCCGTAGGGCGCGAAGACGGTGAGACAGGTCCGCAGCGCGCTGTGCCGGCGGTGCAGGGGGAGCCGGGCGTCGTGCACGCGCGCCCGGTGGGTCAGGAAACTGGTCACTGTGTGAGTTCCAGGTCCAAGGCCCGGGCCAGGGCGGCGGTGACGGCGGTGGCGTACGGGGGCAGGTGGTCCTCGGCCCAGCTTCCGGCGCGGTCGTGGAAGTCCCGCAAGTCCTGCTGAGCTCCGGTGACCAGGGCGCGCACCTCGTCCACCGGCAGCTCGATCACCGGGCTGCCGTCCACCGCGTAGACGTCGAGCGTCAACCGGACGGTGTCGCCGACGCGTTCGGCCATCGAGGACGGGTCGTGGCCGAAGGAGGCGCAACCGGTGCCGTCGAGCACCTCCGCCCATTCCCGCCACGTCTCCAGGCCGTTGCAGCAGCCCGGGTCGATGAAGACGGTGCCGGTGGCGTCGTCGGTCACTCGGAATCCGCCGGCGGCCAACAGGTCGGGCATGGTGAGCATCCCGTGCAGGAACACGCCGATCGGGTCGCTCGGGCACGGCCCGTGCTCCTCCTCCGGCTCGAAGTCGTTGCACTCGGCGATCCGCATGATCGCCCTCCCGACCTGCTCCGGTGTCAGCTGCCCGTGCAGCGCGAGATAGCCGTAGGACTCGTGCTCACCGATCGGCCAGAGCGCGAAGCCGTCGGCGGCGACGATCTCCAGGACGGGTTGCATCACGATCACACGGCGATGATGCCGGAACCACTGCCGCACCGCCACGGGCTTTCGCCGCGGCACTCGGGCTCAAGGCGGGCACCATCGGGCCTCGCGGTGGAAGCCCAGGACGGCCTGGGCCACCGCCAGGGTCACGAGTTCGGCACCGGTCGGCCGCGGCGGACGTCCACGCCACCGCGGGGTCTTCAGACGGTCATCGACGTGTACGTACAGTGCCGTCAAGAGGGTGTCTGAATCGGTCGTCGCAACCCGATGTCGGAAACCCTCCCTCCGTTCGTGAACCCCGCGATCGGAACTACTCCTCCCGTCCTAGCCCTCCAATCGGACCGGCATCAGAAGCGAGAAGGCGTGCTCGTCGTCGGGGCGGCGGATCGCGAGCGGTGCCGTGGGCGCGCCCACCTCCAGGATCAGTTCGTGCCGGGCTGCGGCGGTGAGCGCGTGCAGCAGGAACTCGCGGTTGACGGCCACGTTGTTCTGGTCGTCGGCACCGTCGTCGCAGACGATCACGGTCCCGTCCTCCGCCACCCGGAGCACGCTCAGGTCGTACGGCTCGCCGTCCTGCTCACGTGTCTCACCCTCCCGGACCGGGCCGGTCTCCAGGGCCTGGCGGAAGGCCGCCGTCTCGACGCGGGCCCGTCGTCCGGCCGGGAGGTGGACGAGGCGACGGTAGTCGGGGAACTCGCCACCGAGGCTCTGCCCGGCCGCCTGCCGGTCCCCGGTCTCGAGCGTCACGCGGTCACCGTCCACGATGAGTCCGGCGGGCTCATGGCCGGTCAGCAGGGCCCGCATCGCGTCAGCGAGCGGAAGAGGCACGACCACCTGCGTTCGAGGCTCGCCATGCCCGGTCGTACGTGCCCCCGCGACCGCCATGCGGTAGCGATCGGTGGCCACGAGACGCAGCAGTTCGCCCTCGATGTCGAACAGGATCCCGCCGAGCATCGGCAGCTCCGCGTCGGTACCGGCGGCGAAACGGACCGCGTCCAACGCGGCGGCCAACTCCGGCGCGGGCACGGAGAACCGGGCGGTGGCGGTGTGTAGCGAGGTCATGGAGGCTGTCTCCCTGTGATCGAGTAGGGCTCGGAGCGTGGAGAACTCACTGCGGGCATCGGACAGCCCCAGCTCGAGACGGCGCAGGTGCGCCTGAAGCAGACCGCGCACCAGTTCCATGTCCGCGCCGCCCCAGCCGGCCAGGACGAGCCGGATGTCGGCCAGCGGCATGCCCGCCCGACGCAACCGGGCCAGCAGCCGGGCCTCTTCGAGCTGCTCGGGTTCGTACCAGCGATAACCGCTCACCGGGTCCACCCAGGCCGGAACCAGCACTCCGGCACGGTCGTAGAACCGCAAAGCGCTCACCCCGAGCCCGCTGTCCCGGGACATCTCTCCAATGCTGTGCATCTCGCTCTCCACACCCGGGACTCTGGTGCCTCGACCATGTCGAGGGTCAACCTGAGCCCCTCCCCCTCTCTCGATCAGGCGGGACAATCGGCCTTTCTCGATCAGGCGGGGCAGTCGGCGAGCGTGGTGGCCGTGCCCCAACGGATCATGAGATAGCCCGACCCGCCGATCTCCGCCACGGCGTAGCGCGTGTACGGCCAGCCGAAGCCCGCGTTCTGACGCTGTTTCACCAGGGCACGGCACGCCTCCCCCGCGGCCATGCCGGCCCAGGTCTCGACCTGACCCTGGTTCCACATCAGGTAGTCCGACCACACGTACATGGCCGAGTTCGCCGGGTCGAAGCCCACCTTGATCTCGTCGTGGCCGAGGACCTGACCGGTGCCGAGCGTCGGGCGCATCTCGTTGCTCCGCTCGATGACTTTCTTGGCGGCACGGTCCGCGACCCGGATCTCGTCGCTGTCGGTACTGGGAACCATCGCCGCCCCGAGGCCGTTCTCGTCCGGCTCCCAATCCGGTTCCGGCTCCGCTTCGGTGCCGCGGGGCTGCGCCGTGCCGTCCTCGGCCGCCGACCGACACCCTTCGTCGGCGACGAAGTCCTCCTGCCATGTCACCTGCGGGTCGCGGCCCGCCTCCTCGCGCACCGTGACGTAGGTGCGATACGGCAGATCCGGGTGGACGTTGAGGACCGAATCGCGCAACGCGAGACACATCGCTCTGGCGATCTCTGTCTCCGCGATCAGCGTTCCGTGGGCGTCGGTGTCCAGGCCGTACGAGAAATAGACCTCACGGCGTGCCTCGTGGAACGTCACGCTCCCCGGAGCGAGCCGGACGTCGCTCATCTCCCCGGACAGAACGCTTTGGTCATGCAGGACGGACCGGGCCACGTCGTGTTCGGCCTGCCCCTGGGCCGTGCGGGCTTCCGCCCAGCTCACGGCGCTCGCCGCGCCGTCGCTCACGGTTGTGCCCCGCTCCGCCGCCGTGCCCTCCTCGTCGGTGTTCACGGCCCGCGGGCCAGGCCCGGCGGGCGCGGAGGACGAGGTCGAGGCCTCGCGCTTCCCGCCGGCGGTGGTGTCGGGCATCAGAGCCGTCACCCCGCCGATCAGGCCGCCGATCGCCGCCGCCGCCACGAGCACGGCGCCCGCCCGGCGCTTCGCCGACCGGCCCGGCGGCGCCTGCCATGCCGGGTCGTCCCCGGCCGGCACATCCCAGAGTTGGGCGACCATGTCACCGGCCTGGGTCGGCAGCGCGTGGACGCCCACGATCTGGGTGGCCTGCGAGGCCGGCAACGCCCCGCACAGCTGGGCCACTTCGGCGGCCGCGGGTCGGTCCCCCGGTTCCTTCGCCAGCGCCTTCTCCAGGATCCCGCGCAGGGACGGGCCTACGCCGTCCAGGTCCGGTTCCTCCGACATCACGCGGAAGGCGACCACGTCGGGTGTGCCGACGCCGAAGGGCAGTCTTCCGGTCGCCGCGTAGGCCACGAGAGCTCCCCAAGCGAACATGTCGCCCGCCGGGCCCGCGGTGCCCTGCCGGTACTGTTCGGGGCTGATCCAGCCCGGCGTCCCGGTCATGACGCCGGTACGGGTGACACTGGTGCCGTCGAAGGTGTGCGCGATACCGAAGTCCAGAATGCGGGGGCCGGCGGGCGTGAGAATGACGTTCTGAGGTTTCACATCGCGGTGCACCACACCTGCGGCATGGATCGCGGCCAGGGCCTGCGCGGTGGCCGCCGCGAAAGCGTGCGAGCTTCCTTCGGCGAGCGGCCCACGCTCGCGCACATGCTGGTCCAGGGTCGGGCCGGGGACGTAGGCGGTGGCCAGCCACGGGGTCGCCGCATCGGTGTCGGCGGCGAGCAACGGAATCAGATAGGGGCCTGTGACACGGGAGGACAGTGCCACCTCACGTGTGAAACGGGCCCTGAACTCCGGTTCCTGCGCCTGCTCGGGATGGATCACCTTGACCGCCACGCGTGTCCCGTCCGAGGTGACTCCGGCATGGACTGTGCCCATGCCTCCCGCGCCGAGACGTCCGACGATGCGGTAGGGGCCTATACGGGAGGGATCGCCGGGACGCGCCGGTTGGACTCTTGCGCCGGAGCCGATTGCGCTCACGCGTACTTCCTTGCACTGGGGAGCGGCCTGGAACAGGCCGACAGGGAGTGACGGATCGACAGACTGGCGTGTCTGCCGGAAGACCGACGGCCGATGGGTGGACGAGGTGGCGAGTGGAGCGGGCACAAACAGCGGCTCCGCGAGTCCGCAGGCGCAACCGCCTCCGCAGCACCACCGGCCACCCTGCGCGCAGCCGCTTCAGCGGCCGCTGTCGCTGTCGCTGCCCGCATCGGACTCTCCGCAGGGCCCGGGCCGGCACCTCCGATGTCGCCATTCATCGCATCATCGTCCCCGATCCCCTACCTCGCTGTGGTCTGAACAGCGGGAATGGGCGGGTCCGTTGCGGCAGATCGCTCCTCGGCGTCGGTCAACTGACCGCAGGTCTCGGCATGGCCAGCAAGCCGGCCGGCCGTCAGGGGCCCCGCCCGCGCGCCCAGGTGTACGCCGGTCCGCCCGCCGCCGCCTTCCAGGCGGACCCGAGCCGCCGCGCGCCGGCAACCCGCGTTCGGGGAAGTGCCGCGCGGCACGCCCGAGTTCGGCGACAGGCGGTCCGCGCGCTCGCCCCCGTGCGCGGCGTACGACGGCGGCCGCGCGAGAAGGGTCGCCCGTGTCTGGACGCGTCCGCATGCCTGACCCTAAGGTACGCAGTAAGCGCTTTCTGGCCTGGTCATGCCAACCTGGGTCCGGGCAGTGCCCCACGCCCCGCGCCAAAAGCACCGCTTCCCCGCCGACAGCACCGCTCCCCCGCCTCCGCCAGCGAGTCATGCGTCAGCCCTGCCCGACGGCCCGGACGGGGCATCGGTGCGGCCCGACGCGGAAAGGCAGCGCCCCGTGCCGCACGACCAACCACAGAGCCCGTCGCCCGCGTGGACCCGTAAGTCGTTCCTCCGGGGAATGGCAGCCGTCGGTGTGGCCCCGCTGCTCCCCGGGGTGCTGCCCTCGCCGGCCCGGGCCGCCTCGTCGGACGGTGCCGGAGGCTTCCCGCTGCTGCGGGACGGCGTGGCCGTCGACCTGTTCGTCGACGCGGCCGACGATCCCGCCGTGGCCCGCGCGGCCGGGGATCTCCAGGCGGACTTGGAGCGGGTCGGAGGGGTGCGTCCGCGACTGCTGCGCGCCCTGCCACAGGAGGCCTCGCTCCTGGTCCTGGTGGGCACCATCGGCGCGAGTCCGGCCATCGACCGGCTCGTCGCGGACCGGCGGCTGGACGTCTCCCGGGTGAAGGGCCGCTGGGAGGCGTCCGTGACGCAGGTCGTGGACCGCCCGCTGCCCGGCGTGGAACGCGCCCTCGTGATCGCGGGCAGCGACAGGCGCGGCACCGTCTACGGCGTCTACGACACCTCGGAGCGCATCGGGGTGTCGCCGTGGCACTGGTGGGCCGACGTTCCGGTCGAACGCCGCGACACGGTGACGGTCCCGTCGGGCACGCGGAAGCGGTACGAGCCGTCCGTCCGCTACCGGGGCATCTTCATCAACGACGAACAGAACCTCACCACCTGGTCCCGCCGGACGCAGGAGCCGGACAAGAGCATCGGCCCGGAGACCTACCGACGCGTCTTCGAGCTGCTGCTCCGCCTCAAGGCCAACTACCTGTGGCCCGCCATGCATCCGTACTCCGACTTCTTCAACAAGCACCGCGCCAACCCCGAACTGGCCGACCACTACGGCATCGTCGTCGGATCCAGCCACCCCGAGGCCATGCTGCGCAACGGCGTCCACGAGTGGGACCCCTGGGCCAAGGAGCACCCGGCCGCCGACGGCAGCCTGCCGGTGTACGACTACACCGTGAACCCCGCCGTCATCTCCGAGTACTGGCGGGCGAGAGCGCGGCAGAACGCCGGCTACGAGAGCAGCTGGACCCTGGGAATGCGCGGTCTGCACGACAGCGCGCTGGAGACGAAGCACGCCACCACCCTCGCGGAGAAGGTCGTGGTGATGAACGACATCATCGCGGACCAGCGTCGCCTGCTGGCCGAGGAGGTGGGCACCGCGGCCGAACCTCAGATCTTCATCCCGTACAAGGAGGTCCTGGACCTGTACAACGCGGGTGTCCAGGTGCCCGACGACGTCACGCTGATCTGGCCGGACGACAACCACGGCAACATGCGCCAACTGCCCGACGAGGCGGAGCGGCGGCGGCCGGGCGGCAACGGCATCTACTACCACCTCTCCTACTGGGGTCGCCCCAAGAGCTATCTGTGGCTGGACACCACCCAACTCGCCAAGATCTGGCAGGAGTTGCGTCGGGTGTACGAGCACGGCGCCGACCGTATGTGGATCTTCAACGTGGGAGACATCAAGTCGATCGAGACCGGGCTGTCCTTCTGCATGGACATGGCCTGGGACGTGGACCGGTGGGGCGCCGGCGATGTGGAGGGATTCCTCGTCGAGTGGGCCGGGCGGCAGTTCGGACGCCGCCACGGCGCGGAGATCGCCGCGATCCGCACCGAGTACTACCGTCTCGCGGCCGAGCTGCGCCCGGAGTTCGTCGCCCGCGGTCTGCTCTCCGTGGTCCATCACGGTGACGAGACGGGCCGCCGGATGGCCGCGTACGACCGTCTCCTGCAACGGGTCCGCGCGCTCGGCGCCAAGCTGCCGGAGGCCTACCGGGACGCCTTCTTCGAACTCGTCGAATACCCGGTCCACGGCGCCTACTTGATGAATCTGAAGTTCTACTGGGCGGAGCGCAACGCACTCGCGGTCCGCCAGGGGCGCGGGGCCGGCGCGAACCGTTTCGCGGATCTGTCCGACGCCGCCCACGCCGAGGAGACGGCGCTCACCCGGCGCTACAACACCGAGGTGGCCGGCGGAAAATGGAACGGGATCGTCAACCCGTACCCCACGGAGATCCCCAAGGCGCCGGGCCGTCCGAGCGTCACCAGGGTCGCCCGGAAGGAGACCTCAGGTCTGGGTGTGGCGGCCGAGGGCAACGAGACCGGCACCGCGCGGCCGTTGTCCTTCTCCTCCTACACCCGTGACCGGCGCTTCGTCGACGTGTTCAACACGGGCTTCCTCCCCGTGGACTGGGCCGCCGAGGCGAGCCACCCCTGGGTACGGCTGAGCACCTCCGGCGGCACGATGACCGAGCAGACCCGGGTGTCGGTGGAGATCGACTGGGAGCGGGTGCCCGAGGGCGCACACGACGCCACGGTGACCGTCACCGGTGCGGGGAACAGCTTCGACGTGCCCCTGCGGGTGCTCAACGACGGAAGGCGGGCGCGCCAGCGGGCGCGCGGCTTCGTCGAGGCCCACGGGTACGTCTCGATCGACGCCGCGCACCACGAGCATCGCGTGGCGCGCGGCGGGGCGCGTTGGCGGACGGTACGTGGGCTCGGCCGCCGTACGGCCGCCATGGAGACGACACCTTCGACGGCGGCGCCGATCACCGAGGAAATCACCACGCGGGCACCGGAGTTGCGCTACCGTGTCCGCTTCGCGGGCACCGGGGACTTCCGGGTCACCGTCTTCCGGCTCCCCTCCCTCGACGAGCGGGGCCGTCGCCGGGTCGCCCTCGCCCTCGACGACCAGCCGGTCACCGTCCTGACGGGACAGGCCGTCGCCACCGGCAACCGTGGTGACGCCTGGGCCCGCAACGTCGAGGACGGCATCGAGAAACTGACCACCACCGTGACCGTCACCGAACCCGGCGAACACGTCCTGCGGCTCTTCATGGTCGACCCCGCGATCGCCGTGGATCAGATCGTCATCGACACCGGCGGGCTGCCCGTCACCTATCTCGCGCCGCCGGAGAGTTACCACCGCTCCTTCAACCCCGATCCCGCGCCGGAGGACGCGCTGGGGCTGCCGGGCACAGCGGGCCGGTAGCCGGCGCCGGGCGGTGGCGCCGGGAGGTGGCGCCGGGAGGTAGGTGTGAGAGGCATTGCCGTCCCTCACGGTGGACGCCGCGACGGCCCACGGCCGGCCGCGGCTTCCCCGTGCACCGTCAGGCAGTCCCACCGCCGGGCAACGGTCAGGTCCTCATCCGGTCAGGCATGCCGCCCACGCTGCTGTCCAAGCGGTTGCACCAGTTGGTGCGCGCCGGCGTCGTGGAGAAGCGGGCCGAGGGCAAGGACGTGCAGTACGTCCTGACCCCGGCGGGGATCGAGCTGCGTCCGGTGATCGAGGCGCTCGGTGTCTGGGGCACGCGCCGGATCGGACAGATCGGGAACGAGGATCTCAACCCGAAGCTGCTGCTGGACCTGCCCCGGAACGTCGTCCGTGACGCCGTCCCTGACGGGCGGACGGTGGTCCGGTTCAGTTCCCGGACGTGCCTGCGAACACCCGGAACTGGTGGCTGGTGATCACGCCGGACGACACCGACGTCTGCGACGTGGACCCCGGTTACGCGGTGAACCGTCACGGTGACCGCCGGCCTGCGCGGCATGATCGAGGTGTGGCGCGGTGACGTCACCTGGTCGGAGGCCCTGCGGGTGGGCGCGGTCAAGGTGGAGGGCCCGGAGCCACTGCGCCGCGCGGTGCCGGGGTGGTTCGCGCTGTCGGTGTTCGCCGCAGTGCCGCGGCCCTCCACGGTCACGCCGCACTCGTAGAGCGAGCGGGGCGGGCTGTCTGCCTGTCGCGAGCGGACCGACGTGCCAGGAGGGCCCAGCACCGGCGGGGTCCTCGCCCTTGCCCACCTCGTTCGACGATGCGACGGCCTCCCTTGCCCATGGCAAGAAAGTGATCGAAACAAGCGGCCATGCTGGGAACAGCCGGTCCGGTCGGCATGGTTACGCAAGCAGACCCGGACGCATTTCCGCAGGAGGACTTGTTCATGGCTGACCGGCCGCTGACGCTCATGGCAGTGCACGCCCACCCCGACGACGAGGCCACGGGAACCGGAGGGGTCCTCGCGCGGTACGCGGCGGAGGGCATCCGTACGGTACTCGTGACGTGTACCGACGGCGGTTGCGGCGACGGGCCGGGAGGCGTCAAGCCCGGCGACCCCGGGCACGATCCCTCTGCCGTCGCCGCGATGCGCCGTCAAGAACTCCGGGCGAGCTGTGACGTGCTGAAGATCAGCGACCTGGTGACGCTGGACTACGCCGACTCCGGAATGGCGGGCTGGCCGAGCAACGACGCCCCCGACTCCTTCTGGCAGACACCCGTGCAGGAAGGTGCGGCCCGACTCGCGGAACTCATGCGGCACTACCGGCCTGACGTGGTGGTCACCTATGACGAGAACGGCTTCTACGGCCACCCCGACCACATCCAGGCCCACCGCATCACGATGGCGGCGCTGGAGATGACCGCGCTGACGCCCAAGGTGTACTGGACCACGGCGCCCCGCTCGATGATGCAACGGTTCGGCGAGATCATGCGCGAGTTCCACGAGGACATGCCGGAGCCGGACCCTGCCGAGGCCGCCGCGCTGGCCGAGATCGGCCTCCCCGACGACGAGATCACCACGTGGGTGGACACCACCGCGTTCAGCGGTCAGAAGTTCGACGCGTTGGCGGCGCACGCCAGTCAGGGCGAGAACATCTTCTTCCTCAAGATGGGCAAGGAGAGGTTCGGCGAGCTGATGGGCATGGAGACCTTCGTACGCGTCCAGGACCCCACTGGCGCGGCCGTACCCGAGAACGACCTCTTCGCCGGACTGCGCTGATCACCCGGAACCTTCTCGGCGCGTGTGCCGCTCCGGCAGCCCGCTTCCTGGGCCTCCGCCAGTGGCGTCGGCGGGCGAACCGACCCCGCGGACGCGACCCATGGTGATCTCGCATCGTCCCTCAGCTGCAGCCTGCGAGCATGACGCCGGGGACAGGGGCTGGGACCGGGACGGTACACGGCTTCTGGGCGCGCAAGTTGCTCGTGGGCGCGGGTGTGGATCCGGACGATCTGCAGCTGGACGTGCACGAACACGTGGACCGCGGGGTCGCGCTCACCGCCCGGCTGGGACCCGGCGCCCGGCGCCGGTTCTGAACCATCGGTCAGGACTCGCGGGCCGGTGAAATGGCCTGCGGTCATGATATTACGTGCGTCATGCCATGACTTAGGCTTGGTGTGGGCAAATGTTTCCGCGGAGCGAATGGAGGAAGCTCGTGGTGCGCTACACCAAGGAGCACAAAGAAGTCACCCGGCAACGGATCATCGAGAAGTCCGGCCAGCGGTTCAAGCAGGACGGCATAGACGGCTCGGGCATCTCCACGTTGATGTCTGACGCCGGGCTCACCAACGGAGCCTTCTACGCGCACTTCACCTCCAAGGACGACCTCGTCGCCCACGTCGTGGCCGACCAACTGCGCACGCAGATCGCCGCGTACGGCACGCTGCGGCCCGGCCGCGCTGGACTGGAGGACCTCATCCGCGAGTACCTGTCGCCTGCGCACCGGGACCACCCGGGCACCGGATGCCCCTCCGCCGCCCTGCTCGACGAGATCGGCCGCTGCGAGGACCAGACGAAGACGGCCTACACGGACGGCGCGCGGAACATCCTCGACGAGATCGCCGCCCGCCTGTCACCTGAAAACCCGCAGTCCGCTCGAGGTAAGGCCATCGGGCTCTACACCATGATGGTCGGAACGCTGCAGCTGTCCCGCGCCCTCTCCGACCGGAAGTTCGCCGACGAGGTCCTCGAGCAGGGCATCGAGAACGGCCTAGCCTTCTTGCGCTGAGATGCGCCGGCCAGGGCATCGCGAGCCAGAAACACACGCCGCGCACGGCAGCCCCGGACACCGGCCTGGTCATCGCCCGCCTAGCGGGCAGCAAGCAGGTCGGCAACTCCGACGGGCCGCCCGAGCCGCTCGCCCAGGCGCATCGCGGCCCTGAGGCAGCCTCCTCGGGCCGGGGTCGACCGCCCACCGCGCCCACTATCGTTCGAGGAACTCGAGCGCCGTCTGCACGAACTGGTCGTGGAACTGGAAGATGCCGCCGTGGCCGGCGTCGGGATAGACCACCAACTCGCTCTTCGGCAGTCGCCGGGCCAGGTCGTGCGAGTTCTTCGTCGGGACCATTCTGTCGCTCTCGCCATTGGCGACGAGCACGGGCTGCTTGACGACGGAGAGGTCGTGGGGCTTCTCCACCGGCTAAAGCCACAGCACGCCCGCGGCGGCCGTGATGCCCGAACGCTGCAGTTGCCCGCGGGCAACTGCAGCCCGGAGGGTGCCTGCGGACAAGCAACCCGACGTCCACGACAGGGCCGAAGAGACCGTCCTGCGGTTGCCCCGGTGCTGACCTGAATCGGCGGCCGGCGGTCTTGATGATCCGTCGTCGTGTGCCTCCCGGTGCTCCGCCTTGCGCACCGGCAGCACGGATCGTCGCTGAGCGAGCAGGGTGAGGCCCGCCCGCGCCTCGAAACCGAGCGGATCAGGCCGGGTCGACGAAGATGTCGAGCGCGAGGTCGCCCTCGAAGCCGGCAGGGCTGTAGACGGACAGGTCGGTGATGCCGTCGTCGAGCAGGACCTCGTCGTCGATGAACAGGTTGGCGGTGCACTCGCGCGCGTCACGCGTGAGGACGGCGTACGCGGCGTCAGCCATGATCTGCGGGCTGCGGGCCTGTCCGGCGCCGCCGACCACGTTGCGCACGGCGGCTGTGTCGATCAGGGTCCGGGGCCACAGCGAGTTGGCGGCGATGCCGTCGGCGGCGAGTTCCTCGGCGAGGCCGATGGTGCACAGGCTCATGCCGTACTTCGACAGCGTGTAGCCGAGATGCCTGCCCACCCAGTGCGGCGCGAGGTTCAGCGGCGGCGAGAGGGTGAGGATGTGCGGGTTGTCCGCTCCCCGCAGGTGCGGGATCGCGGCCCTGCTCAGCAGGAACGTGCCCCGCGTGTTGATGTCCTGCATCAGGTCGTAGCGCTTCATCTCCAGCTGCTCCGACGACGACAGATCGATCGCGCTGGCGTTGTTCACCACGATGTCGATGCCACCGAAGGCGCGAACCGCGGCATTGACGGCGGTGTGCACGTCGTCCTCGTTGCGGACGTCGCCGACGACGGCCAGCCCCTTGCCGCCCGCGCGCTCGACCTCCTCGATGGCGGTGTGGACGGTGCCTTCGAGCTTGGGGTGCGGTACGGCGGTCTTGGCGAGCATCACGACGTTCGCGCCGTCGCGGGCCGCACGCAGGGCGATGGCGAGTCCGATGCCGCGGCTGCCTCCCGACATCAGGACGGTCTTGCCTGTCAGCGTCCGTGTCATGGTCGAACCTCCAAGGTCGATTGGTGAGCTAATGATATGCAGTCCGAATGATATGGTCCGCGCATGACTTCCACTCCCGCACGCCAGAGCGACCGGCTCTACCACGAGCTCCTCGCCCCCAAAGAGACCCAGTCCGTACGTGCTGCCGTGCGCCTGATCGCGGAGCAAGAAGTGGCTCCGCACGCCGCGGCGATCGCGAACGGCGACGAGCGCACGGACGGCTTCCCCCGGCAGGTGTTCGACTCGCTCGCAGCGGCGGGGGTCTTCCGGATCCCCTTCCCCGGCGAGGTCGGCGGTGACGGCCTGATCCATCCGGCGACCGCCACCGCCGCAGCAATCGAGGAACTGGCCTACTACTCCAGCAGCATCGCGGCCGTCTTCGACGTGCACTGCATCCTGGCGGGCAACGCCCTGCGGCAGGGCACCGAGGAGCAGCAGCAGCGCTGGCTGCCCAAGGTCGCACAGGGCTCGGTGGTCGGCGCGTTCGCCACCACCGAGCCGGACGCCTCCAGCGACCTGTCTCCGCAGGCCGTTCAGACCGAGGCCGTGCGTACCGAGGTCGGCTGGACGCTGAACGGCCACAAGCGGTGGATCTCCAACTCGCCCGTCGCCGGGTTCGTGGTGGTTCTCGCCCGCACCGGCGAGCGGCTGAGCATGTTCATCGTCGACACCGCGCTTCCGGGCGTTCAAGTCGGCCTCGCCGACCGCAAGATGGGCAACCGCGGCCAGCTCACCGCGGACATCCGCTTCACGGACGTACACCTGTCCGACGACGACCTCCTCGGCGGCGCCGAGGGACACGGACTGCGCCACGCGCTGTCCACACTGACCTACGGCCGGATCGGCATCGCGGCCGCCGGGGTCGGCATGGCGCAGGCCGCCTTCGACCACACCGTGGCCCACCTGTCGACACGACACGCCTTCGGCAGGCCGGTGGCCGCCAACCAGCACTGGCAGTTCCTGCTCGCCGAGCGGGCCACCGAGATCGACAACGCCCGCACCCTCGTCACCAAGGCCGCACTGCGTCTGGACGCCGGCAACCCGTCCCCGGAACCCGAGGCCGCGATGGCGAAGCACTACGCCACCAGGCTGTCGGTGGACATGGCGCGCGACGCCGTCCAGGCCTTCGGAGGCCTCGGCTTCGCCCGCGAACTGGGCGCCGACGGCAGCCCCGGACCCGTCGAGGCGATCTACCGGGACAGCAAGATCGGCGAGATCTACGAGGGCACCAACGAGATCCAGAAATGGGTCATCGCCCGGCAGATCTTCGGCCGGACCATCACCGGCTGACGGCCCCGCGCATCCCAACCATCACCGGTTGAGCGTCCCGCGCATCCCTGCCCCGCGAGCCCCGCTTCCGCGCATCGAGATCGCTGCCCCGGTCCGGTCGCCTCACGGGTCCGGCCACCTCAGGCCTTCTCGTACGATGGCCCCGGACCGTACGCAGGACCAACCATGGGCGGGATAAACGATGTCCGAGGCTCCGCTGGTACCGGGGACCGTGGCCGAACACACCATCTGCCTACTGGTCAAGCTCGGGCAGGTGGCCTTCAGGATCGCCGAGGACGGCATCAGCGGCACCGGCCTGCGCGTGCGCCACTACAGCGTCCTGCAGGCCCTGGCCGACAACGGCGCCATGCCGCAGCTGACGCTCGGCTCGTTCCTGCGCATCGACCCGGCGACGATGGTGACGAGCCTCGACGACCTGGAGCGAGCCGGATACGCCGAGCGGACACGCGATCCGCAGGACCGGCGCCGCTACGCCGTCGACATCACCGACAACGGGCGCAAGGTCCTGGCCGACCTCAACAACACACTCGCCGACCTCGACACCGAAACCCTCACCGACCTGGACTCCACTGAACGGCACTCGCTCCACACCCTGCTGGTCAGCCTCGCCGAGAGTCCCGCCCTCACCTCAATGTTCGACGCCGTCCGCGAACAGAGCGGCACCAAGAGGGCTTAACCGCAGGAGGAGATTTCCACAGCTGCGGCCGGAGGCGGTCTGCCCGCTTACAGGTCGTCACGACGATGGCGACCTCACAGGCAAGAGGGTGCCACCTCGGCGGTGGCCCGGGACATCCGCCTGGGCACGCCGTTGCCACCGCGTACGCCCGTGCGGCCCTCACCGACCGCGGGCCGTCGGACCGGCGACTTCCTGCACTGCTCCGGCCTCGGCGGCACCGAGCCTGAGGGTGTCGCGGCCGATGACCGCGATCGGTCCGGGCGTAGGCAACCGAGCAGCAGCCAGGTGCGGTCTCTTGTGCTCCATCAATAACGAAGTTATGTTGCCGCCATGAAACATGACTTGCTGGGCAGAAAGCTGGTTGTCACCGGAGCGGCACGCGGCATCGGAGAGAAGGTGGCCCGCCTGGCCGCCGCCCGAGGGGCCCGGGTGACCGTGATCGGCCTCGAAGCCGATCGGTTGCGGGCCCTTGCCGACGAGCTGGGTCCCGCCGCTTCGTGGCGTGAGGCCGATGTGCGCGACGGGGCCGCTCTGCGGTCGGCGATCGACGAGGCCGCCGAGGTCATGGGCGGCATCGACCTCGTGGTCGCCAACGCCGGCGTCGTGGCGTACGGGACGGTGCGGCAGACGGACGAGGCGTCGTTCGAGCGGGTCCTGGACATCAACCTGAACGGTGTGTTCCGCACCCTCAAGTACGCGACGCCGCATCTGGAGCGCAGCCGGGGCCACGTGCTGGTCGTCGCGTCCGCGCTGTCGTTCATGCCGCTGGCCGCGATGGCCTCCTACGGCGCGAGCAAGGCCGGGGCCGAGTTGCTCGCCCTGACCTACCGGCAGGAGGTGGCACACCTCGGGGTCACGGTCGGCGTGGTGCACCCCTCCTGGATCGACACGGACCTCGTGCGAGGCGCCGAGTCGGACCTCCCCTCGTTCCAGGACCTGCGCGCGCGGCTGCCCTATCCGGGCAACGTCACCACGAGCGCCGACCGGGCGGCCGCCGCGATAGTCGACGGGCTCGTACGCCGGCGCGCCCGCGTGTACGTCCCGCGTGCGGTCGTCGTGGCCAACTGGGCCAAGGCGGTACTGAATTCACCGCTCGCCTGGCCCTGGGCGAGGCGCTTCGCGGCCCGGGCGGTTCCGTCCCTCGAACGGGAGGTGGCGGCACTCGGGAGGCATGACCAGCTCACGCCGGGCACAGACACCCCTGCCACGGAGACCAAGTCGCCCTAGCCTCGCCCGGGGCAGGGCCCAACCATCCGATTCCTCAGCGGCCTTGGACGATCGAGTCGTACAGGCGGGCGCCCGCCTCATGGGAGGCCTCGGCACGTTCCCGCTCGTCACCGAGTCCGACAGCGAAGTTCACGCCCATCGGCAGGAGCACCTGCGCCACGGCGTCGTCGAACTCTACGAAGTGCTCTGCCAGTTCGAGCGTGATGTACCCGTGCACGAAGCTCCACAGCTGGGCGGCGATGAGTTCGGGTTCATGGCGCTCGACCCTGCCGGAGTGCACGAGCCGTTCGCATGCCGCGGTGACATGGGCGTGGGCTTCCCGGAAGGCCGGGGAATGGCCGCTCAGGCGGCGGTCCGTGTCCGGCAGAGGCCGGTAGGTCGCCCGAGTGGACAGGCCGAACATCAGATCGTAGAGGTGAGGGTTCTCACGGGCCTGCCGACGGCAGGTCAGGGCCATGGCGAAGAGATCCGCGATCGGGTCCTCCGTCACCGGTACGCGGGCAAACGCTGCACCGAGTTCCTTGAACCCGTGGTCGGCGACAGCGCTCATCAGCTCGGGGATCCCGCCGAAGTGGCTGTAGACCACCATCGTCGACAGCCCGCTCGCGGACGCCACCGCGCGCGCCTTCAAGGCCGACGGACCCTGTTCGGCCAGCAAGCCGATGGCCGCCCGCACAAGTCGTTCCGGTGCGTCTTCGACCCTCGCCCGCCCTGCCATCTCCCGCACGCCTCCACCGTTGACACACCAGAAATAACTTGGTTATCTAATTCTTCACGGCAATAGTACACATCGCATGTGACGTGCCGCGTCGGATACGTCATCACGCGCCGGTCCGGTCTCCTGCCGCCCGAGCGGACACAGCGTGTCGGGGCGAACCCGACCTCATCGCTGCGACACGCATCCGCGGCCGTCTCCACGCAGTTTCCCACCCCATGAACGCAGCACGGGAGCAGAACTCATGCCATACAAAGACAAGGGCCGTCTGACGATCGAAGATCGCGGAGCCGTCCTGATCGTCCGGGTGGACGGCGGCCCTCACCAGGAGTTCGGCCTCGACATCTCCCATCAGCTGGACAGGCTGGTAGCCCGGGCCGACCGCGATCCGAAGATCCGTGCCGTCGTGTTCACCGGGGCGCACCCCGAGCGGTTCGTCAGCCATGCCGCGGTCCGGTGGCTGCAGGAAGGAGGCGCCGCGAGCCCCACGGTCGGCCGGCGCGGTGCCGCGGCCGTCGTACGCATCGCGAAGCGCGTGGACCGCTCCCGCCTCCTGGGGCCCGTGATGCGCAGAACCCCGATGCGCGGGGCGCTTCAGCTGGAGCGTCTGCACAGCACGTTCCTGCGGATGAACGCCAGCGGTGTGCTCTACGTCGCCGCCCTCAACGGTTCCGCCCTCGGCCTCGGCGCCGAGTTCGCCTGGGCGTGCGATCTGCGGGTCATGGCCGACGGCGACTTCTTCATCGGCCAGCCGGAGATCCTCCTCGGCATCATCCCGGGCGGCGGCGGCACTCAGCGGCTGACCCGCCTGATCGGTACCCACCGGTCCCTGGCCGCGATCCTCGAGGGCAAGCCGTTCACGCCTGAGGAGGCTCTCGCCAACGGGGCGGTGGACAAGGTCGTCGCGCAGGACAAGGTGGTCGCGCAGGCGGTCGAGCTCGCCGAGCACTTCGGGAAGCGGGCGAAGGGGGCGGTCGCGGCCGCCAAGAGGTCGGTGTACTTCGGCGGCTCGATGTCCCTGGAGGACGGGCTGCACGTCGAGCGCGCCGAGTTCTTCGCCCAGGTCATGTCGGAGGAGGGCCAGAGGCTGATGCTCGACTACAAGGCCACCACCGAGGCCACCGGTGAACTCCCGCTCTACACACCGGGTACCTACGCTCGGGCCCTCGCGTCGGGCAGCGTGCCGGGCCGTCGCCCGACGAGCGGGCGGTGAACCGACGATGACCACGCAGCAGTCCTTCACCCGTCACGACATCACGTTCCCTTCCGGCGACAGCAGATGCGCCGGATGGCTCTACCTCCCCACGGGCGTCACGTCGCCGCCCGTCGTCGTCCTCGGGCACGGCCTCGGCGCCGTCCGCGAGATGCGCCTGGACGCCTTCGCCGAGCGCTTCGCACAGGCCGGCATCGCCGCGGTGGCCTTCACCTACCGGCACTTCGGCGACAGCGGCGGCCACCCGCGCCAACTCCTGTCGATCAAGCGTCAGCTCGCCGACTGGGACGCCGCCCTCGGCTACGTCAAGACACGCACGGACGTCGACCGCACCCGCATCGCCGTCTGGGGCAGCTCGTTCGGCGGCGGCCATGCCATCACCGTCGCCTCGCGCCATCCCGAACTGCGCGCGGCCGTGGCGCAGTGCCCCTTCACCGACGGTCTCGCCTCGGCGCTCGCGCTGGGCCCCGCCGCCTCGCTCAAGGTGCTCCCCGTGGTAGCCCGCGACCTGGCGGCCCGAGGTCGCGGAAAGCCGCCGGTGATGGTTCCGATCGCCGCCGCCCCCGGCTCGTCGGCGCTCATGAACGCCCCGGACGCCCTGCCCGGATACCAGGCGCTCCAGCCCCCGGGAACGACGTTCCGCAACGAGGTGGCGGCGAGGGTCATCCCGACCATCCTCACCTACCGGCCCGGGCGCGCGGCCAAGAAGATCGCTTTCCCGATCCTCTTCTGTGTCAGCGACACCGACTCCGTCACGCCTCCCGCCCAGACCCTCCGCTACGCGCACACCGCACCCAGAGGGGAGATCAAGAGGTACGACGCCGGCCACTTCGACTTCTACACCGGCGAGACCTTCGAGGTGCTGGTGCGCGACCAGATCGAGTTCCTCACCCGCCAGCTGAACCCGGCCGCCGCCGCGCCGGCTGCGTGACCGGATCGCATCACACCGAGACACCGCATCACACCGAGACAGGGACGCCCCCGCCATGAACTTCGCATCTCTGCCCGACCGCCGCGCGGCCCTCGACCCCGACGGGGCCGCGGTCTCGGACGGCCGCCAGACCCTCACCAACGTCCAGTTGCTGCGTCGCGTCCAGGCGGCGGCACGTCACCTCCGGGACCTCGGGATCGGCCCCGGCGACGTCGTGGCCCTCAAGCTGACCAACCGCGTCGAGTTCGTGCTCCTGCTGTTCGCCGCCTGGCGGCTCGGCGCCACCATCACGCCGGTCAACCCGAGCATGACCGACGTCGAAGTGGCCCGACAGCTCACGGACTCCGGCGCACGCCTCCTGGTGAGCGAAGACGGTGCGGCCCCCGTGGCGGACGGGACCGCCGTCCTCGCCGTCGGCGAACTGCACGAGGACGCAGCGGCGGAGCCGGATGAGGCCCCCGTTCCGGACCCGTCCGCGCTGGCCCTGCTCATCTACACCAGCGGCACGACCGGGGTGCCCAAAGGGGTGATGCTCGACCACGCCAACATCGACGCCATGGCGGACATGGGGCGTCGCGCGCTGGAGGTCGGGCCGACCGACCGGTGCCTGCTGATCCTGCCGCTCTTCCACGTCAACGGCATCGTGGTCAGCACCCTCGTACCGCTACTGGCGGGCGCGAGCGTCACCATCGCCGACCGGTTCCATCCCGACACCTTCTTCGACGTCGTCGAGCGCGAGCGCCCCACCTTCTTCAGCGCCGTCCCGACGATCTACAGCATGCTCGCCGCGCTCCCGGAACAGGTCCGCCCCGACACCTCGTCCCTGCGCTTCGGGGTCTGCGGCGCGGCACCCGCCTCCGCCGAGCTGCTGACCCGGTTCGAGGCCCGTTACGGGTTTCCGCTCGTCGAGGGGTACGGGCTGTCCGAGGGAACCTGCGGATCCACCATCAATCCTGTCGCGGGCCCCCGACGCGCCGGAACCGTGGGACTGCCCTTCCCCGGCCAGGAGATCCGGATCGTCGACCCCGGCGGAAGCGAGGTGCCGCCGGGCGCGGACGGAGAGGTCGTCGTGCGGGGCCCCAACGTCATGCGGGGCTATCTCGGCCGCCCGGAGGAAACGGCCAAAGTCCTCGTCGACGGCTGGCTGCACACCGGCGACGTGGGCCGGCTCGACGCCGACGGCTACCTGACCCTGGTCGGACGCTCGAAAGACATGATCATCCGGGGTGGGGAGAACATCTACCCCAAGGAGATCGAGGACGTCCTCGTCGGTGACCCGGCGGTGCTCGAGGCCGCCGTGATCGGTGTCCCCGACGAGAAGTGGGGAGAGGTCGTCGTCGCCTACGTCCAGCCCCGACCGGGTTCGACCGTCGATCCGTCGGCTCTGCAGTCCCTCTGCGCACGCAGCCTCACCGGCTTCAAGCGCCCGACCGCGTTCTTCGTGGTGGAAGCCATCGCGAAGAACGCGGTCGGCAAGATCGACAAGGTCGCGCTGCGCGCTGCCCACGCCAAGGTCGCTGCGCGGGCCTGACCTCCATGGCTGGCGTTGTGGGCCGGCTGCTGTGGCGGCCCTCTGCTCCGTGCCAGGGGCCGAGTGGCAGGCCGCGTTGAAGTGCGTCTACATGGCGATCACGTCGCTCGACCCCACGGGCAAAGGCCAGGCCCGCTGGACCATGCGCTGGAAGACCACACTGAACGCCTTCGACATCACCTTCGACGGCCACCTCTCCGCAGCCCGCCAGTAACCAACTACCCCAGTTACACCGCTCGTTTGGCCCTGTCTCACATTCGGTGGTGACGGAGCGTGCTGTTATCCGAGGAGGATGCGGTGCCGGAGCAGGGTGAAGCCTGCTCGTCCGTGCATCTGGCGCGCGATCCGTTTGGTCTTGGTGTTGACGCCCTCAGTGGGGCC
>NZ_JAQYWT010000197.1:0-357 GCF_036322545.1 Streptomyces sp. SP18BB07 | reverse complement strand
GGCCGACCATCGCCCCCGAGAACACGGGATCCGGTACGGCGGCCAGTCCGATGGCGCGTCCTGCGAGAGGTGACATCACGGTGGTCATGGGAAGCCTCCCAGGTGGAGATCTCTGAGGACGCCGCCCCCGTGGGTCCCGGGACGGCGCGCTGAGCAGCAGGGTAGGTCGGTTGAAGTACCCGTTCCGCACGATAGCTCCGCATTAGAGGTCTAGACGACCCCTCGAAGCGATTTGCACGGGCTCCGCGGCCCGATGTAGAGTCTTAGACCTGCCTCGGGGCGAGCGGCACTTTGTGTCCGACCCCGGCAGCACCGAACTCGTTCAGATCGTTCAGATCCTATCCCGGGATCATCTTC
>NZ_JAQYWT010000196.1:0-303 GCF_036322545.1 Streptomyces sp. SP18BB07 | reverse complement strand
GTGGATTTCCAGACCCGCAGGACCGTGGTCTTTCCGGACAGCCGCCCCGCCGCTTTCCAAGACCTCAGGCCCTTGGGCTTTCCGGCCAGCAGCGCGGTGGCTTTCCTGACGCGCTGGTCCGGGGTCTGTGCGGCAGGCCGCCGCGGCGCTTTGCTGGCACGCAGGACCTTGGGGTTTCGGGGCTGCTGCTCCGTAGCTGGCGCGGGCGGGTAGGGACTGGGTTTTTCGGGGCGCGGGGAACTGCGCGAGAAGCCCCGCCGGGCCCGCGCCCGACAACGCACCGCACCGCACCGCACCGCATCG
>NZ_JAQYWT010000195.1:0-1272 GCF_036322545.1 Streptomyces sp. SP18BB07 | reverse complement strand
TTGACGACACGGGGCTGGCTCCGGAGCCGTCTGGCGGGCAAGAGCCTTTCCAGCAGGTCCTCTTGGAGTACTTGCAGTGCTCGGACCAGGAGCTCAGGGGGAAAAACCGCCCGGGGTGACGGTCACACTGCGGCGGGCGGAACGCAGAGTTTCGGTGAAAGAGATGCGGTCCGGGTCAAGTTGACGGGTGGCTGCGGTTCTCAGCATCAGTTCCCGCAGCGCGTGGTGGACCAGGAGGTGGGCCCAGATCTGTTGGAGGACACCGTCAGGTGTTTTGCTGCTGAGGACCACCTTCGCGCCGCGCTGGCCGGTCTTGATCTCGGCGAACACGGATTCGATCTCCCAGCGCTCACGGTAGAGCGCGGCCAGCTGCCGGGCTGGATAGCGGCGGGAGTCCAAAAGAGTGGTGACCAGGCGGTAATTGTCCGCCGCAGCGTCCCTGCCGGTGCCTTTGAGCTGGTAGGTGAGGACGCGGACCTGCACCGGGTCTCGTTTCGCCGGGTCGGTGCCGGCGTGAATGGCGGAGAGCCATGATCCGTCACGCAGTAGCTTGCGGACGGGCAGGACGCGGTTGGCCGGCACCCGCCACAACAGGTCAGCCCCGCTGGCGGTGAAGGCTCGCCACAGCGGGACGCCCAGGAACTCGCGATCGGCCAACACCAGCTGGCCCGCCGCGCAGGACCGGGGCAGGCGGCCGACGAGGGTGACCTCACCGGTCCGGCAGCCGGCGAGTTCCGCGTCCAGCACCGCATGGCTGCCCACTTCCACCAGAGCCGCCATCCGCACCTGGACGAAAGCACTGCGCTTCGTTCCGCGGCCGTTGCCGGGACGGCCGAACGCGGCCTGGTTGGCTTCGGTATCGGCGACGTCCCAGCAGGTCCCGTCGACTGCCAGCAGCCGCAGCCCCCGCCAGAATGCACCAGGCGTCGACTCGTCGGCCATCGGCTTCGCGGTCGCTGCGAACAGCACCTGAAGTGGTTCGGCCCCGAGCCGTTGCCGGGCTCTGAACAGCGAAGACTTCGCCGGAACGTGCCAGTTGCCCAGCAGTCCCAGCCCTCGCAGACCCGCGACCAGACGTCGCATGACCTCGAGATACGGGGCAGGCGAGAACAGCGCCAGCCCCAGGACGAAGTACACGACCAACCGCGCAGGAAGCAGCCGCCTACGTTGCTCTGAACGTCCGCATGCGGCCACCACCCGGTCCACCAACCCCGGCGGATACACCCAGGTCAGAAGACCAAGACCCGATAAGTCAGACGCACTCGCAGCCAC
>NZ_JAQYWT010000194.1:0-351 GCF_036322545.1 Streptomyces sp. SP18BB07 | reverse complement strand
TTTTTGTTTTTGTGGTGGTGTGTTTTTTGTCTCTAAGATTTTTGGTATTTTTTTTTTATATGTTTTGTGTGTTTTTTTTTTTTTTTTTTTTTTTTGTTTTTTTGTTTTTTTTTTTTTTTTTTTTTTTTGTTGTTTGGGGGGGGTGGGGGGGGGGGGGGGGGGGGGTGGTGTTTTTTGTTTTTTTTGTTTTTTTTGTTTTTTTGTTTTTTTTTTTTTTTTTTTTTGTTGTTTTTTTGTTGTTTTTTTTTGTGGGTTTTTTTTTTTTTTTTTTTGTTTTGTTCTTTGGTGGGTTTGTTGTTTGGTTTTTTGTTTTTTTTTTTTTTTTTTTGGGGGGTGATTCCCGGCCCCCCC
>NZ_JAQYWT010000193.1:0-484 GCF_036322545.1 Streptomyces sp. SP18BB07 | reverse complement strand
TTTTTTCGTGTGTTTTTTTTGTTTTTTTATGTTTTTTGTTTTGGTGGGTGGTTGGTAGCGTCTTTGGGGTGGTTGGTGGTGGGGGGGGGGGGGGGGTGGGGGGGGGGGGGGTGCTGGGGGGGGGCGGGGGGGGGGCCCTGTTCGTGGCGCCGGGTGAAGCGGATATGTTGGTGGTGGGGGGGGGGGCGGCCCCCCCCCCCGCCCCCCCACCCCCCCCCCCCCCCCCCCCCCCCCCACCCCCCCCCCCCCCCCCCCCTGTTTTTAATGCTTCGGCGCCCACCGAGATGTACACAAGCGCGGCCACTCGTTCACTACCTGACGCTCTTCCGATCTGCGGATCCGCTCGGCCTCGGCGCGAGATAGGAAGAGCACACGACAGAACTCCAGACACACACCGAGCGCGCGGATGCCGTCTTCGGCGGGAAACGCGGGGGGGGGGGGGGGGGGGGGGGGGGGGGGGGGGGGGGGGGGGGGGGGGGGGGGG
>NZ_JAQYWT010000192.1:0-407 GCF_036322545.1 Streptomyces sp. SP18BB07 | reverse complement strand
GTTTTTGGTTTTTTGTGTTTTTTTTTTGTTTTGTGTGGTTGTGGTGGGGTTGGGGTGGTGGTTTGGGTTTTGTTTTTGTTTTTTGTTTTTTTTTTTTTTTGTTTGTTTTGTTTTTTGTGTTGTTTTGTTTTTTTTTTTTTTGTTGGTGGTTTTTGTTGGTTTTGTTGGGGGGGGGGGGGGGGGGGGGTGGGGGGGGGGGCCGGGGGTTTTGGGGTTTTTTTGGGGGGGGGGGGCGTGGTTTTGTTTCGTTGGTTGGTGGTTGGGTTTGTTTTGTGTGTGTGTTTTGTGTTTGTCTGGGGGTGGGGGGGGGGGGGGGGGGGGGGGGGCGTGTGTTTGTGGGGGGGGTGGGGGTGGGTTTGGTTGGGGGGGGGGGGGGGGTTGTTGTTTTTGGCCGCCCCGGCCCCCCC
>NZ_JAQYWT010000191.1:0-335 GCF_036322545.1 Streptomyces sp. SP18BB07 | reverse complement strand
TGCCTGCCAGTCCCCAGTCCCGCTCTGCTGGTTGGAGAGGTTGTTCAGGGAGCCGGCGAGGTCGGAGAGGTGGGCGGCCGGGTTGGCCCGGGTGAGGGAGCGGTAGTGGTCGACGGCTTCGGTGATGGAGCCGAGCGCAGCCTGCCAGTCCCCAGTCACGCTCTGCTGGAATGAGAGGAAGATCAGGGAGAAGGCGAGGTCGGTGAGCTGGGCGGCTGTGATCGCCTGGGCGAGGGTCCGGCGGAGGTCGACGGCTTCGGTGATGGAGGCGAGCGCTGCCTGCCGGTCCCCAGTCCCGCTCTGCTGGACGGAGAGAGATCGGACGAGCGTCGTGT
>NZ_JAQYWT010000190.1:0-319 GCF_036322545.1 Streptomyces sp. SP18BB07 | reverse complement strand
TTTTTTGTTGTTGTGTGTTTGGGGGGGGTTTTTTGGGGGGGGGTGGGGGGGGGGTTTTTTTTTTTTGTTTGGGTTTTTTTTTATTTTTTTTTTTTTTTTTTTTTTGTTTGGGTTTTTTTTTTGTTTTTTGTTGTGTGTTGTTTTTTGTTGTTTTGTTTTTTTTATAGTTTTTTTGTGTTTTGGTGTGTGGTGGGGGGGGGGGTGGTGGTGTGTGGGGGGGGGGTGGGGGGGGGGGGGGGGTGGGTCGGGTGGTTGGGGGGGGGGGGGTGGGGGGGGGGGGGGCGCGTGGGGGGGGGGGGCGGGCCCCCCCCCCCCCCCC
>NZ_JAQYWT010000189.1:0-332 GCF_036322545.1 Streptomyces sp. SP18BB07 | reverse complement strand
GGGGGGGGGGGGGGGGGGGGGGGCAACACACCCCCACAAAAAAAAAAAGACAACCCCACACCACCCCACCCCCCCCCCCCAACCCCCCCCCCCCCCCCGCCCCCCCCCCGCACCCCGTTTTTAAGGCTCCGGCGCCCACCGAGATCTCCCCCCCCGCGGACCCTCGGCCCCGACCCGACGCTCGGCCGATCTCGGGTGACCTCGGAGGAGAAGGAGGAGAGGGTGTCGACCATCGTGTTGATGGCGGTCTTCAGCTCCAGGATCTCGCCGCGCGCGTCCACGTCGATCTTCTTGGAGAGGTCGCCGTTGGCCACGGCCGTGGTCACCTGGGC
>NZ_JAQYWT010000188.1:0-340 GCF_036322545.1 Streptomyces sp. SP18BB07 | reverse complement strand
GTTTTTTGGTGTTGTGTGGGGGTTTGGGGGGGGGGTTGTGTGGGTGTGGTGGGGGGGTGGTGGTGGGTTGCGGGGGTTTGTGTGGGGGGGTTTTGTTTGGGGCGGGTGGTGTTTTGTTTGTTGTTTCGGGGTGCGGCCCCCCCCGAGATCTACACCTCCGCGGCCCTTGCGCCCCTACCCGACGGTCTTCCGTTCTTTCAGGCCGAGACCGGGCTGGTCGGACTTGATGCCGATCTGGATCTTGTCGCCGCCACCGGCGCCGGAGCCGGAGCCGCCGTCGTTGCCGGTGCTGTCGTCGCCGCCGCACGCGGGGGCGGTCAGGGCGAGGACGAGGGCGGCG
>NZ_JAQYWT010000187.1:0-303 GCF_036322545.1 Streptomyces sp. SP18BB07 | reverse complement strand
GTTTTTTGTGGGGTGTTTTGGGTTTTTTTTTTGTTTTGTTTGTTGTTTGTGTTTGTTTTGGTTTTTTTTTGGTGTTTGTTGTGGGTGTTTGTTTTTTTTTTTGTGGTTTTTTGTTTTTTTTTTTTTTTTTTTTTTTTTTTTTTTTTTTTGTGTTTTTTTTTTTTGTTTTTTGGTTGGGGTTTTTTTTTTTTATTTTCTTTTTGGTTTTGGTTGTTTTTGGTGTTGTTTTTTTGTATTATTATTTTATTTTTGCCTTTTTTTTTGTTTTTGTTTGTGGTGGGGCGTGTGGCCAGCCCCCCCCCC
>NZ_JAQYWT010000186.1:0-319 GCF_036322545.1 Streptomyces sp. SP18BB07 | reverse complement strand
GGGGGGGGGGGGGGGGGGGGGGGGCGGGCGGGCGGGGGTTGGTGTTGTTGGGGGGGGGTGTGGGTTGTTGGGGGTGTTGGGGGGGGGGGGGGGGACCCGGCGGCGGTGGGGGGAGGGCCGGTTTGGGGCGGGGGGGGGGTGGGGGGCCCCCCGGGCCGGGGGGCCGGGGGGGGTTGGGGGGGGGGGGGGGGGGGGGGTTCTCGCGCTGTTCCCCGCGCCCCTTAAGGGGGGGGGTTGCCCCCGGTGTTTTTCGGGGGCGCGCCGTAACCAACGGGTGGCTGGGGGGTCTGTCGTGGGGGTGGTGGGCCGGGATCGGGGG
>NZ_JAQYWT010000185.1:0-321 GCF_036322545.1 Streptomyces sp. SP18BB07 | reverse complement strand
TGAGCGCGGCGATGTCGCCAAGCTCTCCGAGACGATCATCCAGATGTGCGAGAAGCTGAGGATCTTCTCCGACGATGTCACGCGCGTGGCCAACGAGGTCGGAGCCGAGGGTCTGCTGGGGGGTCAGGCCGAGGCGCCGCGGGGGGCCGGCGTGTGGAACGACCTCACCGAGACCGAGAACACTCCCCGAAGGTCCAAGTGGAAGTGTGTCTGGAGTTGATACTTGTGAACTTCAGCGACAACCCGATGGTCGACCAGCTCTCCTATTTCGGGGCCGAAGTGACCCGGGTGGCCAATGAGGTCGGTGCCGAGGGACGGCTG
>NZ_JAQYWT010000184.1:0-340 GCF_036322545.1 Streptomyces sp. SP18BB07 | reverse complement strand
TTTTTTTGTGTTTTTTGTTTTTTTTTTGGTGGTGGGGGGGGGGGGGGGGGGGGGGGGGGGGGGGGGGGGGTGGGTTGGGGGGGGGGTGGTGGGGTGTTTTTTTTGTTGTGTTTTGTTTGGGGGGGGGGGGTGTTTTTTTTTTTTGGTGTTGGGGGTGGCGTTTCCTTGTTGTGTGGTTTTTTTGTTTTGTGTGCGGGGGGGGGGGGGGGGGGGGGGGGGGGGGTGGGTGGGGGGGGTGGGGGGGGGGGCGGGGGGGGGCGCCGGGGCGTGGGGGGGGGGGGGGGGCGGCGCGGGGGTGTGGGCGGGCGCTGCGGGGGGGGGCGTGGCCGGCGGCGCGGTG
>NZ_JAQYWT010000183.1:0-200 GCF_036322545.1 Streptomyces sp. SP18BB07 | reverse complement strand
TGAGGATCGTTGTCACTGTGAAGTACGTGCCCGACGCCACTGGCGACCGGCACTTCGCCGATGACCTGACCGTCGACCGTGACGACGTGGACGGTCTGCTCTCCGAGCTGGACGAGTACGCCGTCGAGCAGGCGCTGCAGATCGCCGACGAGGCCGACGACGCCGAGATCACCGTGCTGACCGTGGGTCCGGAGGACGCC
>NZ_JAQYWT010000182.1:0-371 GCF_036322545.1 Streptomyces sp. SP18BB07 | reverse complement strand
GGGGGGGGGGGGGGGGGGGGGGGGGGGGGGGGGGGGGGGGGGGGGGGGGGGGGGGGGGGGGGGGGGGGGGCGGGGGGGGGGGTGGGGGCGGCGGGGGGGGGGGGGGGGGCGGCCCGGGGGGCGGGGGGGGGGGGCCGGGGGGGGGGGGGGGGGGGGTGGGTGTGGGGGGGCGGGGGGGCGTTTGGCGGGGGTGGGGGGGGTGGGGTGGGGGCGGGCTGGGCGGTGGTGTGGGTGGGGGGGGTGTGGGGGGTGTGGGGGGGGGGCGGGGGGGGGCGGGGGGAGGCGCGCCGCGAGGGGCGGGCGCGGGGGGGGGGGGGCCGGGGGGGGGGGGGGGGGGGTGGGGGGGGGCGGGCCGGGCCCCCCCCCCCCCC
>NZ_JAQYWT010000181.1:0-935 GCF_036322545.1 Streptomyces sp. SP18BB07 | reverse complement strand
GGGTACAGCGGGTGCTTGTCGGCGAGTGCCTTGACCCGGGTCTTGAGGGCCTCGGCGTCGTAGGCCGGCTTGAGGGCCTCGGCGATGACGTCGGCGACCTCGGTGAAGTCCTCGGCGGTGAAGCCGCGGGTGGCCAGGGCGGGCGTGCCGATGCGCAGGCCGGAGGTGACCATCGGCGGGCGGGGGTCGTTGGGGACGGCGTTGCGGTTGACGGTGATGCCGACCTCGTGGAGGCGGTCCTCGGCCTGCTGCCCGTCCAGTTCGGAGTTGCGCAGGTCGACCAGGATCAGGTGGACGTCGGTGCCGCCGGACAGGACGTCGACTCCGGCCTCGCGGGCGTCCGGGGCCGTCAGCCGCTCCGCCAGGATCCGCGCGCCCTCGACGGTGCGCCGCTGGCGCTCCTTGAACTCCTCGCTCGCCGCGACCTTGAAGGAGACCGCCTTGGCCGCGATGACGTGCTCCAGCGGACCGCCCTGGAAGCCCGGGAAGACGGACGAGTTGAGCTTCTTGGCGAACTCCTTCTTCGCCAGGATGATGCCGCCGCGCGGCCCGCCGAGCGTCTTGTGCGTCGTGGAGGTGACCACGTCGGCGTAGGGCACGGGGTTGGGGTGCAGCCCGGCCGCGACCAGACCCGCGAAGTGCGCCATGTCGACCCACAGGTGGGCGCCGACCTCGTCGGCGATCCGGCGGAACTCCGCGAAGTCCAGCTGACGCGGGTACGCCGACCAGCCCGCGATGATCACCTTGGGCCGGTGCTCCTTGGCGAGGCTCTCCAGCTCCGCCATGTCGACCAGACCGGTCGCGGTGTCCACGTGGTAGGCGACGACCTCGAACTGCTTGCCCGAGAAGTTCAGCCGCATCCCGTGGGTGAGGTGACCGCCGTGCGCCAGGTCCAGGCCGAGGATGGTGTCGCCGGGCTGGGCCAGGGCGAAGAG
>NZ_JAQYWT010000180.1:0-7315 GCF_036322545.1 Streptomyces sp. SP18BB07 | reverse complement strand
TCTGCAGCGCCTGCTCGACGGCGTACTCGTCCAGCTCGGAGAGCAGACCGTCCACGTCGTCACGGTCGACGGTCAGGTCATCGGCGAAGTGCCGGTCGCCAGTGGCGTCGGGCACGTACTTCACAGTGACAACGATCCTCAGACTCACCACACGTCCTCTTTCATTTCCATGCGATTCACGCCGCGCTACAAACGCGGGCCAAGTACTCCGGGAACTACGGGAGGTTGCGCGCCATGACGATGCGCTGAACTTGGTTCGTGCCCTCGTATATCTGCGTGATCTTGGCGTCGCGCATCATGCGCTCGACCGGGTAGTCGCGGGTGTAGCCGTAGCCGCCGAGGAGCTGGACGGCGTCGGTGGTGACCTCCATGGCGACGTCGGAGGCGAAGCACTTGGCGGCGGCGCCCTGGAAGGTGAGGTCCTTGTCGCCGCGCTCGGACTTGGCCGCCGCCTGGTAGGTCAGGGCCCGGGCGGCCTCGATCTTCATGGCCATGTCGGCGAGCATGAACTGGATGCCCTGGAAGTCGGCGATCGGCTTGCCGAACTGCTTGCGCTCCTGGACGTAGCCCTTGGCGTAGTCGAGGGCGCCCTGGGCGACACCGAGCGCCTGGGCCGCGATGGTGATGCGGGTGTGGTCCAGGGTCTTCATCGCCGTGGCGAAGCCGGTGCCCTCCTCGCCGATGATGCGGTCGGCGGGGATGCGGACGTTGTCGAGGTAGACCTCGCGGGTCGGGGAGCCCTTGATGCCGAGCTTCTTCTCCGGGGCACCGAAGGAGACGCCCTCGTCGGACTTCTCGACGACGAACGCGGAGATGCCCTTGGAGCGCTTCTCCGGGTCCGTCACGGCCATGACCGTGTAGTACTCGGAGACGCCCGCGTTGGTGATCCAGCGCTTCACGCCGCTCAGGATCCAGTGGTCGCCGTCGCGGACCGCACGGGTCTTCATCCCGGCCGCGTCCGAGCCCGCGTCCGGCTCGGAGAGGCAGTACGAGAACATCGCGTCGCCCTTGGCGAGCGGGCCCAGGTACTTCTTCTTCAGCTCCTCGGAGCCGGAGAGGATCACGGGCAGCGAGCCGAGCTTGTTGACGGCCGGGATGAGGGAGGACGACACACAGGCGCGGGCCACCTCCTCGATCACGATGACCGTGGCGAGCGCGTCGGCGCCGGCGCCGCCGTACTCCTCGGGCACGTGCACGGCGTGCAGATCATTGGCGACCAGCGCGTCCAGCGCCTCCTGCGGGAAGCGGGCCTCCTCGTCCACGGCGGCGGCGTAGGGCGCGATCTTCGCCTCGGCGAGGGAACGGATCGCGTCACGGAGCATGTCGTGCTCCTCGGACGGGCGGTACAGGTCGAAATCGTGACTCATGGCACAGACGCCTCGTCTCTATTTCAGATGAATACGGCAGAAGCATGGAGAAAATAAATGACGAAGGGTGCCGACCTAGCGATCCTCGACCTGATCGCGAAATATCCAACGCAGCGTCTCAGGGAAAACGGCCCCGGCGTGACGGAGGGTGTGCCCTCCGGTACCGAACTCGAAGACCGAATCGTAGCGACGGTATTTGAGCGCCGCAGCCATGTCGTGGTTGGCGATCGGGATACTCCCGAAGATCACATCCAAGTCGCGACTGCCGCTCTGGTGCCAGACCCTGATCGCCTTGCGCGGCGACTGGCGGATCATGGATGGCAGATTGTGTGCGCCGCGAATGTTGATGAAGCTTCCGCAGTGAGAGATGACGTTGCCGAACACGTCGGGCCGGTGAAACGCGGCGGTTACGGCACATGCGCCACCTGAACTCATACCGCAGATCACGCGTCCTCGGGGATCACTGGCCAACGCCACCCGTGCCCGCACCACCGGGAACAGCTCCTCGTCCAGGAACCGTGCATAGTCGGCGTTCACCGAGTCGTACTCAATGCTCCGGTTATGGTCACCCCCGAAGTGCGGGTACCCGGGACCCTGCTCGCCCGGCGCAACGAACAGACCCACCGTCATCGGGATCTCCCCTCGGTGCACGAGGTTGTCGAGCACGGTCGTCGCGTTTACCAACGGGCCGAAATAGTCCGGTCCGTCCTGGCACACCAACAGGTTGACGCTGCCGGCTTGCTCGGCACCCGCCGGGAGGTAGAGCCACACACTGCGTGATACGCCGGGGTAAACAGTGTGGCTGGTCCAGCGGAAGTGGTAGAACTGCCCGGTCGGCACCTCGGGCTGCGGAAGCGAGTCGGCACACAGCAAGTAGTCGGAAATCTTGTCATAGGACAAGACGTAGGCCGCTTTGTCTTTGCCCGAGATATTGAGCTTCAAGAAGTTTTCCATCTCTACGGCTTCATCGACCTGGCCGTGCGTGAGGTCGACGGGCTCGAGTTCTGCCGCAGCTGCCTGGGATCGGGGCACGGGTGGTCCACCTCTTTCATGGTTCGGTTGCCATCACTGGACTCCTGGTTTGCTTGCCCGGGTCGCCCCAACAGCAGAATGAGCGAGGTCTGACGCTCCTCACTACAAACAGAGCGAGGGACAATGCCACGACGCCTCCTACAGGTATCGAAACCGCTGGGTAGCCGTTAGTGCTCAGCCGAGCCGGCAAGAGCGTCTGAGCACCAGTTTCAGGCGTCGTAGGTGTAGAAGCCGCGTCCGTTCTTGCGGCCGAGGTGGCCAGCGGCGACCATGCGGCGCAGCAGGGCGGGTGGTGCGTACAGGGGCTCCTTGAACTCCTCGTACATGGACTCGGCCACCGCCTGGGCGGTGTCGAGGTCGAGCAGGCGGAGCGGGCCCATGGGGTGGGCGCAGCCGAGTTCCATGCCCTGGTCTATGTCGTCCGGGCGCGCGGCGCCGGACTCCACCGTGCGGACCGGCTGAGCAGGTAGGGCACTTAGTCGCACACCCTTCTGTACGGCGCGTCCGGTACGTACGTGTCCCACTCGCTTCTCGTCAGGTCCTCGTTCCCGGCGCGGGCGCAGACGTGGGCGATGGCGCGGGTGGGGTCGACGGGGTGGCGGTGGAGGGGGACGTGGCCGCCGCCGGCGTAGAGGGTGGCGTTGTCGGGGCTGAAGACGAGGGAGTCGATGGGCTCGCCGGGGGTGGGGAGCGGGCCGCCGAGGGGCTGTTGGGTGGTGGTGTCCCAGAGCTGGATCGTGCCGGCGTCGCCGCCGACGGCGAGGGTCTGGCCGTCGGGGCTGAGGGCGAGGGCGCTGACCGCCTCGGGGGTGTCGCCGAGCGGGGCCGGGAAGACGTTGCGCAGGACACCGGCGCGGCGGCGCAGGTCGCCGTCCCACAGGGCGACGCGGCCGGTCCGGTCGCCCGCCGCCAAGCGGCTGCCGTCAGGGCTGAAGGCGAGGGCACTGATGTGATCGCCCTGGACCAGATCCAGCGCGACGATGCTTTCGACGGTCTCGCGGGCCACCCGGTTGTCGCCGACGACCAGTTCGGTGCGCGGGCTGAGGGCGAGGCGCGCGCTGACCAGGCCGGAATCGGTCAGCAGCTCCGTCCGCCGGCCGGTGGTGGTGTCCCACATCTCGTTGGCGGGTTCGCCGCCGGGCGGGGTGCGGGTGGTGAAGAGAGTGCGGCCGTCGGGGGTCAGCGCGAGCGCGGTCACCGGCGCCCCGGACTGGGCCGGCCCCACGTCCAGCGTGCTCAGTGCACGGTCGCGGGTCAGGTCCCAGACGGTGAACCGCTGTGACGCGGCCGGTCCGCCCGGCGCCGTGACGCCGTAGACGAACCAGCCGCTGTCGGGGCTGAACGCCATCTGGGGGGCGGTGTCCGCGGGCGCGAGCGGTGTCCCGTTCTGTCCGCCGGCGGCGACCGGCGAGGCGGGGCGGGGGAGTGTGCGGACGAGCCGGCCGTTGTCGGTGTCGCGCAGTTCGAAGACGTAGCCGTGGGTCGCGCGTCGGGCGGTGGCGAAGCGGCGGCCGTCGGGGCTGAGCAGTACGCCGTCCAGGGGGCGGTCGCGCCACGCGGCGGTGACGGCCGTCGTCACGTCGAGGGTGTGGACGGTGCCGCCCTCCAGGTAACGCAGGGCGGGTGCGCCGGGGTCCCAGGCGAGGCCGCCGTGCGGGTGCTGGTTGTTGAGGGGATGCCGTAGGACGGGGGCGGCCGGGGCGGACAGCCGCCAGACCCGGATCTCGTCGGCGGAGCCCGCCGTCGCCAGGAAAGCCCCTCCCCTGCTGAACGACGCGTATCGCACACCCGGGTCGCTGATCTCGGCGACGCGGACACCGGTACGGACGTCCCACACCAGGACCCGTTCCCCGGCGACGACGGCGAACCGTCCGTCGTTCCCGAACACCACCGCCGAGTCGGCACCGCAGGCCCCCTGTTCCCGCTCCCACTCCCCCTGCCGCGACCGCCCTGCGCCTGCCTCCAGGACCTGCGGCGCCTCCCCCGCCGGGCAGACGGCCACCAGCCGGTCGTCACCGCTCGGCGCCACGTTCGCCGGGGTCGCCCCCCGCGTCTCGAACAGCACGGCACCATCGGCGACGGCCCGAACGCGTACGACGTCCGCGCCGGAGCCGGAGCCGGCGCCCGACCCGGCGTCGCCCGCACCGGGTTCGTCCACGACGAAGCTGCGCCCACTCGCCCCGAAGGCGATCCCCTCCCGGCCGGGCGTCAGCGGCGCATCTCCCGTCCACCGTCCCGCCCTCGTGTCCCACAGCCGTACGTGCCTGTCCCCGTCCCCGTCCGCGCCCGCGATCGCCAGGACGCGGGCGTCGGGGCTGGCTGCCAGGACGTCGCCCTCGGGGAGGCGGCCCGAGCCGGTGCTGCGGCGGGTGCCGAGGTTCCAGGTCTGCCAGGAGCGGTCGTCGACGCTGAGGAGGGTGCGGCCGGAGTCGGCGAGGAAGCGCCGGGAGTGGAATCCGGAGGCGGGGTCGCTGAAGGAGGCGGACTCGGGCTGGGCGAGGGAGCCGAGCAGGGCACGGCGGGTCTCGGGGAGGTGGGCGATGCGCCAGGCGGCGCCGCTGAGGAGAAGGGCGGCGCGCGGGTCGGTGGTGCGCAGGCCGTCGGCGACGGCGGCGATACGGCGGGCGGTGTTCTGGGTCTGCTGGTGCCGGTTGTCGTCGTGCTGCCGCCAGGCCGTGAGGCCCGCGACGAGCGCCATCGCGAGGACGGCGGAGAGCGCGCCGACCAGGATGCGGGAGCGGCGCGTGGAGCGCGCGGCGGCCCGGCGCTCGGCCTCACGGGCGTCGAACGCGGCGGTGAGGAAGTCCCGTTCGACCTCCGTGAGCGCGAGGTCGCGGCGGTGGCCGGGGAAGACCTCCTCCGTACGGGCGAGGCGGGTGCCGCGGTAGAGGGTGCCGGGGTCGCGGGCGTGCTCCAGCCAGGCGCGGGCCGCCTCGGTGAGCCGGCGGTGGTGCCGCAGCCGTTCCCTGTCCTGTTCGATCCAGCCGTGCAGCCGGGGCCAGCAGCCGATCAGCGCCTCGTGGGCGAGACGTACGCCCTCCTCGTCGACGGTCAGCAGCCGGGCGCAGGCAAGCCGTTCCACCGCCACGTGCACATCGGGGTGGGCCCACTCCAGGAGTTCGGCCCGGGACAGGGGGCGCCCGGTGTCGACGGTGCCCCGGCCCGGCTCGACCAGCCGCAGCAGCAACTGCCGGGCGGCGGCGGCCTGTGAGGCGGACAGCTGCCCGTACACCTCCTCGGCGCTCGCCGCGATCGCGCCGTTGAGCCCGCCGGCCGCCTCGTACGCGGCCGTCGTCAGCATGCGGCCCTTGCGGCGCCGCCAGGTCTCCAGCAGCGCGTGCGAGAGCATCGGCAGCGCGCCGGGCCGGTCGAGGACCTCCTCGACGACCGCTGCGGCCAGCGACCGTTCCACCAGGAGACCGACCGCCTGCGCGGGCCGCACCACCGCCTCGCGCAGTTCGTCCGCGTTCATCGGGCCGACCAGCAGCCCGGCGCGGCTCAGCGCGTTCGCCAGTTCCGGGTGTTCGCCGCAGCGGGCGTAGAAGTCGGCGCGTACGGCGATGAGCACCCGCAGCCGCGAGCCGGGTTCCCTGGCGGTGAGCAGCAGGTCGATGAAGCGGCCCCGCTCCGCCTTGTCCCGGCAGAGGGTGAAGACCTCCTCGAACTGGTCGACCGCCACCCAGCTCTCCGGCTCGTCCGCTGCGGGGGTCAGCAGGTGTCCATACGTCTCCGCCGGTCGGGCGCCCGGCGTGAACACCCGCAGCACCGCCCCGCACTCCCGCCGCGCGATGCTCGCGCGCACCCGGGGAACGACCCCGGCGCGCAGCAGCGAGGACTTGCCGCTGCCGGAGGCGCCGAACACGGCGGCGAAGCGGTGCGCGGTCATCAGCTCGCACAGCTCCGCCGCCATCCGGTCGCGGCCGAAGAACAGCTCGTGGTCGTCCGGTTCGAAGCGGGCGAGGCCCCGGTACGGCGCCGGCGCGTCCTTCTCGTCGTCCACGGGAACCGCCGCGGCCGCCGCCTCGGCCTCCTTCCAGTACACCTCCCACTCGCCGGGGTCCCCGCCGCACGCCTTCACATACCCCTGGACGACCGCCAGCGAGGGCAGCCGCTCCCCGGCCGCCGCCTGGGACAGGGTCGTCGCCGAGAATCCGGCGTCCTCGGCCATCGCCCGGTACGAGGGGCCGCCGGCGGCCCCGCGCAACTCCCTCAGCCGGTGGGCGAGCAGCTGGACGGGGCCGGCCGTCGGGTCAATGGCTCTTTCCGGGCGCCCCATAGACCTACCTATTTTCGAACCATTACGAGATTTCTGAAATTCACGGCATTTTTGATACGTCAAGTGGGCCGGGTCGGAGGCATCAACATACGTATCCCGCTGACCAGCCGAAACCCTGCGGCCGCAAAGTGTGGCGTTGATGACAGTGGCGGTACGTGCCGCCGAACAATCCGGAACCGTTAGCCGGATTTGATTGCCCTGGTGAGAGTAGGTGTCGATCAACTCTCCGCTTGTCAGTCTCTGTCCCGTCAAGCCGGATCAGCCGGCGTCCCCCGCGCAGAGCAAGTGGAGAGAACCGCTGATGTCCCAAGCACTGAAGAGCAGGAAGTCCCGCCTCGGCCGCCTCGGGCGTTTCGCGCTCGTCGCGGCCAGCGCCGCCGCGCTGACCATCGGCCTGACCAGCAGCGCCCACGCCGGCGTACTGACCCCCCTGCCCGAGAGCACCACCACGTTCCAGAAGACCTTCCAGCCGGTCTTCGACTACGACACGGACAGCTGTCTCCCGGTCGCCGCCATCGACCAGTGGGGCAACCTCAACGGCGGCCTCGACGACAGCGGAGCCATCACCGGCCAGTGCCGCGACAACCACCTGGGCAGGGCCAACGTCTACTCGCGGGCCAAGTGCAACAACGGCTGGTGC
>NZ_JAQYWT010000179.1:0-407 GCF_036322545.1 Streptomyces sp. SP18BB07 | reverse complement strand
GGGGGGGGGGGGGGGCGGGGGCGGGGGGGGGGACGGGCGGGCGGAAGCTCAGCCGGGCCTGGCGGAAGGCGAACGAGCTCCGGCGCGCACCGAGTATGCTCTCAAACACCGGCAGAGACACAGAGAAGAAACACAACACCCACCAACCCCAAAAAACCCAAAAACCCCCCCACCCCCCCCCCCCCACGCACCCCCCCCACCAAAACAAAAAAAACCCCCCCCCCCCCCCCCCCACCCCCCCACCCACAAACAAACACCACACCCAAAACACCAAAAAAAAAAAAAAAAAAAAACAAAAAACAACAACCACCACCACCCCACACCCCCCCCCCACACCCCACCAAACCCCCCCCCCCCCCCCCCCCGCCGCCCCCCCCCCCCCCCCCGCCCCCGCCCCCCCCCCCCCC
>NZ_JAQYWT010000178.1:0-368 GCF_036322545.1 Streptomyces sp. SP18BB07 | reverse complement strand
GCCTGCTCGTCGTGGCGACGCTTCTCGGGGGGTTGGAGCTGTGGCGGGACACGGTGGTGCGGGGGGTGCCGGAACCGCTGCCGGGCCGGGCCGACCGTGCGAGGGAACCGCTGGGGTCCTGAGGCCTGGGTGGGTGGGGTGGGGGGGGGGGGGGGGGGCGGGGGGGGGGGTTTTCCGGGGGGGTGGGGGGGGGTTCGGGGGGGCCCCTGGGGGGTGGGGGGGGGGGGGGGGCCGGGTGCGTTGTCGGCTGCGGGTGCGTGGGGCTTCTCGCGCAGTTCCCCGCGCCCCTGAAAAGCAGGGGCTGCGCCCCATGCTTTTCATCCCGCAGCCCCGTCGCCCTCACCCCCCAACCCCACCGCTTTTCAGGC
>NZ_JAQYWT010000177.1:0-310 GCF_036322545.1 Streptomyces sp. SP18BB07 | reverse complement strand
TTTTTTTTGTTTGGGTTGTGTGCTTTTGTTGTTGGTGGTTTGGGTGGGGGGGGGGTGTTTTTCTGTTCGGTTTGGTTTTTTTTGTTTTTGGTTTGTTTTTTTTTTTTTTTTTTTTTGTGTTTTTTTTTTTTTTTTTTTGTTGTTTTTTTTTTTTTTTGTTTTTTGTGTGTGTTTTTTTTTTTTTGGTTTTTTTGGTTTTTTTTTTTTTTGCGTTGCCCTTGTGTTGGTGTTTTTATAGGTGATTTTTTTTTTTGATGGGGGGGGGGGGGTTTGGTTTGTTTTTTTGGGTTTTGGGGTTGGTTTTTCACCC
>NZ_JAQYWT010000176.1:0-7903 GCF_036322545.1 Streptomyces sp. SP18BB07 | reverse complement strand
GACCGCCACCCGCGCCAAGAAGCTCACCGTCACCGGCAAGGCCTCCGCCACGCTCCCTCTTCCCCCCGGCGCCGAACTGCAGGTCACCCGTACCGACATGGAGAGCCCCGGCGGCAAGGCGCTGCCGGCCGCCGCGGTGAAACCGGACGGCACCTACTCCTTCACCGACACCCCGCCGGCCGGAGGCACGGTCACCTACAAGGTCGCCTACGCCGGCGACACCGACCACACCCCGGCCACCGCCACCGACCAGGTCACGGTCTCCCGCGCGGCCACCTCACTGACCCTGAACAAGCACGGCAACCGCTACAACTACGGCACCGACGTCTCCTTCACCGCGCACCTCGGCACCACGTACAAGAACCGCACCGTCGAGATCTGGGCCAACCCCTACGGCGCCGACAAGCCCAACAAGCTGCTCAAGAGCGCGAAGGCCAACTCCAGCGGCAACATCTCCGCAACCGTCGACATGACCCGGAACACCGTCGTCTCCGCGGTCTTCAAGGGCGACGCCCGCTACAAGCCAAAGACGGTCACCTCCACCGCCTACGCCCGGGTGAAGGTCGCCACCGTCGTCTCCAAGCACTACAAGACGGCCAAGATCGGCTCGACGTCGTACTCCTGGTTCCACAAGAACACCGACCCGCTGCTCACGACGACCATGACCTACTACCCGGGCCGCAAGCAGCGCTTCGACCTGCAGGTCTACTACAACGGCGCCTGGCGCTCCAGCGGCTCGGAATACTTCGCGCTCGGCACGAACGGAAAATCGGCCGTCGCCCTGGAAGCGCCCGGACAGTCCGGAATTCGGGCGCGGATGAGGTCCGTCTACATCAAGGGTTCGTCCGGCGACAACGTCAACTCGACCACCTACGGGGCCTGGAAGTACCTGTACTTCTCCAAGTAGCCCGGCGGGTCCGGGCAGGGGAGCGCGCCGACCGGGCCAGCGGGCCGCCGGAACGCATCAAGTTCGATGGCCGCCGCGGGCAGAACCGCCGGCACGTCCGAATGCTCGTTGCCGATCACTTTTTCAGCCGAACACGGCGCTGGTCAGCCGGGCGACGGTCTCCCCGCGGTCGTTGTCGAGGGTGCGGCCCCATTTCAGGTTGGAGTACCACACCCGCCGTCCGGTGGCCGGGTCCCGGAAGTCGACGGTGCAGCCGACCGAGGCGTGGCTGTGATCGCACGCGCAGGTGCACACCTTGTACTCGACCTCCCAGCCCAGTCCGCAGGGCCCGTCGGTCAGGAGCCGGATGAGGTCGGGGCAGGGCGGTCCGTCCGTCGTCTCCAGGCGGACACCGTTGCCGCTGGTCCAGGTGTCGGTGCTGTTGACCGTGCCGGGGCCGGCGGTCGCACGGATACGGCGCAGCAGCGGCGACAGGCGCGCGGAAGCGTCACGCGGGCAGGCCGCCTGGGCGTCGTAGGCCGCCCGCTCGACGTCCGTCCAGTCGGTGTGCCGCAGCAAGGGACCGTAGGCATCCTCGTGCCGGTCGGCGATCCGCTCCCACCAGTACGGGTTGAACCCGGACAGGAGAATGACGGCTGCCATGCCGGGCCGGTACAGGCGGATGCCGCGCGCCTTGCGGGAACTGCGCAGACCCGGCACGCCGGCGACCCGGTCGCGTGGATCATCACCTGAGTCCCCGCTGACTGCGGGATACACGAAGTCGACCCAGTGGCTGATGACCCCCGGCTCGTCGACGAGGCGGAGGGTGAGCCGGTCCGCCTCCGGACGGACACGGACGATGCCCAGCGGATGCTCGCTCAAGCCCCCCATCGCGCACACCCGTTGAAAGACCGCGGCCTCCAGCCGGGCCTGCTCGACATGGCGCGCGGCCGGAATCGACAACGGCCGGCCGGACCCAGGCAGCAGGGCGCACAGAGCCTGGTGGGATTCACCGGTGCTGCGCCGCCGGTCGGCGGTCAGTTGCAGGGCGGCTGGAGGATGCATGAGGCGTCTCTTCCGCGCGTAACCGGCCCCCGGCGGTGCGCGCTGTGTGAAGAAGCAGACGGTCGTGCGGACGGAGCGGTGAGGCTTCTGGCCGGTCCTCGGCGACGGAAGGCTTGGGGGCTTGGTCCGTCGCGCGGCCGGGCGCTCACGAGCCCGGCCCCATGGAAGCCGCCGGGTGCGGCCACGGTCAAGCAGGCGCGCGGGGTAGCTGCTGCCAGCACCGCGGCTGTCGCTCCACCTCACCACTCTGCGCAGCTACGACACCCCGGAGTCTCGGGCGTGCTGCAGCCCGCACGGCGAATGGCCTTTGTTGTCAGTGCCTGCTGGCATGGTTCGGATTATGTTCGAGGGACTTGATGACATCGACTGGGCGTCGATGGAGCACGCGTACGGCTCGGCCGAGGAGATACCGGCCCTGCTGTGGGCACTGCGCTCCCCGGACACGGAGGAGCGCCGCACGGCTCTCGACCGCTTCTACGGCGCCGTCCACCATCAGGGCGACGTGTACCCGTGCACGGCGGCCAGTCTGCCCTTTTTGTTCGAGCTGGCCGCCGACGGCGCCACGCCCGACCGGGCCGCTGTCGTCGCGCTGCTGGTCAGCATCGGCCGGGAGTCCCTCGAGAGGGGTTTCGAGGACGACGGCACCGAGATCGAGTATTACCCCCCGTCGGGCTACGCGCAGGCCGTCGCTTTCCTGCGCGAGCGGGGTGGGGAGTTCGCCGGACTCGCCCGCGACAGCGACCCGGACGTGCGCCTGGCCGCGATTGGCGGGCTCGGGCTCTTCCTCGACGACGCCGACCGGGCCGCCACAGTGCTGCGCGAGCGGCTGGCCGCCGAGCAAGGTATTGCCGCGCGGCTGCAGGTCGTTCAGGCGGCGGCCGCCCTGGCCCTGCGCCTTCCGGCGGCCTCGCACCCGGTGATGGACTGGCTTGCCGGGCTGGCGGCCGACCCGGCCCAGGGCCCGGTGACCCGGCTCGCGGCCCTGGTCCAGCGGGCCCGCTGCGCCCCGGACGAGATCGGCGGGGACGTCGTGCCGGCGGCCGTGGTCCTGCTGCGCGAGACCGCCGGCGCCCTACCCGTGCGACCCATCGCGCCGGCTCCGATCCGCCCAGCGGCCTCCACTGACACCGTTGCGCCCCAGATCGTCGCCGCCTTTGAGGACCTCGACCGGCACACGCGTGTGTTCGCACCGACCGCGGTCCTGCTGCGTACGTTCCACGAAGTCCTGGGCGCCCGGCTACCCGAGCGCACCGCGGTGCTGGCCGAGCAGCTGAGCAGCCCCGACCCCGGCTCGCGCCTGGACGCGGTCCGTATGAGCGGCGAGCTGATGCGCACCTGGCGCGGGGACCACACCCGCCTCCTGCTGCTGGTCGCCGACCAGCTCACCACGGCCGACGAGGAGGTCGCCGCCGAGGCCGCGGCCGTCCTGGAAGCCTGCCACCCGATCGCCGCCCCGGCCCGGGAGGCACTCGCCGCGCACATCGACGCCCAATGCGCGGCCCACGGCTCCGACGTATGGGCCGCACCGAGGGGGCACCTGCGCAGAAGTCACCAGGAGTCTGTCCGGGCCCTGGCGCGCCTCGGCGACACGCGCGCGCTGCCGAGTCTGCTGGCCGCGCTGGACAGCGACGTCGACGCCTGGCGCGCGATCCAGGTCGCAGGACATCTGCCGCAGGCCGCGGACCAGCTGGTGCCCCGTCTCTGCAAGCATCTGCGCGGGATTGACCTCTCCCAGCAGTGGACCGAGATGAGTGCCAACGCGATCCTGACCGCCCTGGCCGTGCTCGGCGACCCCGCAGCGGTTCCCGCGGTGGTGGACACCCTAGGCGCCGCGGTACGCCATGAGCAGCACGGCGTCACGCGATCAGCCCTGAAGACACTGGAGACGTTCGGCCCGGCGGCAGCCGTCGCACGGGACACGATCCGGTCGCTGACCACCGCAACCGACGCGCACGTACAACCTGCCGCCGTCGCCGCGCTGTGGGCCGTCGGCCGTGATCCGGCCGAGGTCATGCCCCTCCTGCTCGGCCTCCTCGACGACTCGATCACCTTCCGCATCGGTGACGCGGCTGATCTGCTCGGCGAGATAGGCCCGCCCGCCTCCGTCGCACTGCCGCGCCTGCGAGGCCTCCTGACGCACGAGTACGAATGGGTTCGGGTGCATTGCGCGGCCGCGCTCTGGGAGATCGGCGGCGAGGCCGAGGCACCGGCCGTCCTGGACGCCCTGCTGCAGGCCATGGCCCAGAACCCCGCGACAGCCAACCATGTCGTGGCCTGCCTGGACCGCATGGGCCCCCTCGCGGCACCGGCCCTGTCCCTGCTCCGCGAGCAACTCGCCCTGCCCCGGCGTGGCGGAAGGTTCCAGAGCATCGACCACGACGAGGAACTCCAGCGGGTCAGTCGTACCCTCATCGCCCGGCTTGATCCCCAGACGCCGGCTGGCCCGTCGCCCTCAACGACGCGTTCTGGCTGCCCCTGACCCGGCCGGCGCTGAGCACACCCCGCCGCGCGCCCCAGGCACCGCCGCCGAACGCGCGGCCGTGCACCCCGGCGTGGTTTTGTTGACGGGTTTCGGTTCTGGCTCAAACTTTCATGGCGATCGCAAAAAGTCAGATGCTTGCGGATTCACGCTGCCTTTGCCGATGGCGACAACCCATGCTGTGCCTGCCGGATGCGCTGGACGAACATGCGGGTAACAGAGTTGAGGATCTTGGCATCGGCCGCAGCTGGACCATCTGTGTTGATGTTCACGTAGGCGTATACGGAGTCCACGCGGAGGTTGATCGACGTGCTGCAGGGGTTCGTGCCGACGCAGAAGGAAGCCGTGAACGCTGCGTCGGTGTCTGGGATCTGTGCAGGTCCCAGTTGGGCGTTCGCCATCTGGGACTTCTTTTCCGTGTACCTCGTGATGGCCTGAGCACGAGTGTGGAATGAGTAAATACCGAACCCGACATCGCCTTCGAGATCGGTCGCAGCGTAACCTCGGGTGCCGGAGGCCAGAATGCCGCCGTCTTTCGGGTTGGCACCGTGGAGACGGAGTGTCCCGGATTTCTCCCAGCCCGGAGGCACGTCGTCCAAGTCCGGGAGCACCGCCTGTATTTGATCCTTGTTCAGGACTCCGGCGCTTTGAGCCGAAGGCGCGTCGTCCGGGGGCGGGCGGTGCTTCCCAGCTCCGGTCCCGGATCCGCACGCTAACAGGGACATGACAGCCGCGATCAGGCATAGACCCTGAACTGTCCTCTTGAGCCGCAACAATCTTCCCCCTCGTGGCAAGCGATCAGCCAGACGATCATATGGGTGACTTCGATAGACGCACGCGGCAGTCGCAAGGGTGCGTGACCCGTCGGTCGAGCTGGCGGGCCGGGTCCGCTCCGACTGCGAAGATGCGACTGCCGAAGCCACCGATGACGCACGGCGTCAACGGCAGACCGCCCAAGCATGGTGGGCCAGGGCCATCCTCGCCCACCCCAGGGACTGGAGCCCGGGTCCAGAGGAGTCCCCCCGAGGAGTGGCCCGGTCAGATGGGGGAGACCTGGGCGACTCTGTATGTGCTCGGCAAGGAGAAGGCTGATAGGGGTCGTGCCTGGTCACTGGCCCTGCTCCGTGCTGCTTGCGGTCGGCCCGGTGTCCGTCGGCGCTCCTGCGGACGGCCGCGCCCCGTCGGAGTCCTCGGCGGTGGCGGTGCGGCGGGCGCGTGCGCGGTCGGTGAGCTGGTGGAGGTGGCCGATCCAGGCCTTCATGAACGCCTCCGGTCCCTCCTGTTCGGCGCCGGGCAGCCGCAGCAGCCCCTGTCCGGTGTCGGACTGTTCGGCCAGCACCGACTCCAGCCAGGCGGCGAGAGCGGCGATCTCGGGGGCGAGGCACATGGTCAGGGCGTGCACGACGCCCGACGGGTTGATCATCATCGGCACCATCTGGGCCACGATCAGGGCGAAGCCGGACTCCTCCAGCACGGCCCGCAGGCGGGCGAGGGCGGGGTTGTCGGGCATGCCGAGCCCGTGCATCAGGTACAGGCCGCCGATCCCCGCGAGCACCACCGCGGCGTGGCGTGCGACGGCCATCTCCTCGGGACCGGCCGCCTGGAGCAGACCGAGCGGGTCGACGGCCCCGGCCCGGATCCACCCCTCGAACTCGCCCGTCTCCTCGGCCTGCCGCGCATCTGCGGCGAAGCCGGTCCAGTCGAGGCCGGGCGTGAGGGTGGTGAGCGCGTCGACGAGCCGCTCGCCGCCGACTTCGCCCGCGCCCATGGCGGCGGCCGCGACCATGCTCACCGCCCCGCGCCGCCGCCGGCGGTCCTCACCCCGGTCGAGCTCGGCGTCCGGATCCTCCAGCACCCGCCGCACCGTGTCGGGGTGCGCGGGCCCGGCGTGCCCGCGCCCCACCACCCGCCCGGCCTGCGCGTAGAAGGCGTCCTGCTCCTCCTCGCCCCCACGGGCCGCCGCACGCGCCGCCATGACCAGGCGCTGCGCCGTGGAGCGCCGCATCGCCCACACCAGGGCCTCGCGCACGGCCGGCCACGGCGGCTCGGGTACCGCCAACTGCCCGGGCGGGACGGGGCGTCCGGCCTCGGCGTACCAGGCGATCACCGTCCAGCGCACATCCCGCCCCGAGCGCGCGTGCCGCCCGAGCGCCGCGGCCACCGCGACGGTCTCCTCGGCGAGCACGGACACTGAACCGCGCCCGCGCCCCAGCCACGCCCGCGCATGCCGGGGCAGCAGCCCCAGCCCCCGCCACCGCTCCAGCTGCGCCGCCGACACCACGACGTCGAGCGCCGCCAGACGCCCGATCAGCTCCACATCCGCCGGACTCGGCTCTCCTCTTGCCACCCACTCACTTTAGAACCCCGCGAGGTACCCGGAAACGGTCCTCCCCGCACCCGCTGAACTGGGAAACCACCGGGCACCGGCAAAGGCCCGGAAAACCGCCGTACGCACGTACGCCTCTGGAAGGAGCCGCTCGCCCATGCCCGCGCGCCCTCGACGTCCCCGCCCCACCCCGTCCCGCCGGGCCCGCAACCTGCCCGCCCGTACGGCCCCCGCTGCCGCCACCGTGCTCCTCCTGGCCCCCACCACCGGCGGCCGCACCGCACTCGCCTACGCCGGCATCGGCCTCCTGCTGCTCCTGGCCCTCACCGCCGTTCTCGCCCTCGGCGCCGCCTACGCACCCACCCTCGCCCACCGCACCGCCGCGCGCCGCACCCTCCACCTCCTGCTGCGCCTCGCCCCCTGGTATCCCGACCGCCCATAGAACAGGTGCCGATGCTCTCCGGCCTGGGCAGCACACAAACCCGCTACCTCTTCTGCTCCCTGGCTTCTACCGTGGCCGGTCATGAGCACGCGCGACTTCAACGGCGCCTACCTCCTGCCCCTCTTCGGCGAGGTCGAGCAGGCCCGCACAGACGGCGCCTACCGGCAGCTGCCCGCCCCCGCCCCGGCCAGCAGCCTGGCCACCGACGACGCACCACTTGGCGCCTACGCGGCCGCTCACCTGATCCGCGCCTCCTACACCGCGGGCCTGGCCCACGCCGACGCGCTGCGCCGCCTGACGGTGGCCGGCGAGGTCGACCCCACCAGCCCCTGGACCCTGCTGCGCGGCGCCCTGGAGAACTTCGCCACCGGCCTGTGGCTCCTGGACGGCGCCGGCCGGGCCGAGCGACGGCGCCGCGCGCTGTCGCTGTGGGACGAGGACATGCGCAACCGCCACCAGCACGAACAGGACACCGGCCACCTCCCCACCGGCGGCGGCCTGAGCGGAGCACAGCGCCGGGCAGAGATCCGCGCCATCGCCGACCACCTCGCCCTGGCCCCGCTCAGCTTGTCTTTTAACCTCGGGCCTGCTGGTCGTTGAGCAACTGCGAGACGCGCTGGGGTGAGACTCCCAAGACGTGTGCGATGTCCCTGCCGGTCAGGCCGTGCTCGTTGAGTGCTGCGGCTGTGCGCCGTAGCTCTACTG
>NZ_JAQYWT010000175.1:0-288 GCF_036322545.1 Streptomyces sp. SP18BB07 | reverse complement strand
CCCCCCCCCCCCCCCCCCCCCCCCCCCGCTGGACCTCCTGCCGACGGCTTACTAGATATCTGCGTGGGAGTGGCGTTCAGCCGTGTGCACTTCCTATCCCCCGGCTGGGGGCTCGTCCCGCCCACCGCGGTGGGCCGAGGGCGGTTCCGCTAGATCGGAAGAGCGGCGTGTAGGGACAGAGGGGCCGCGGAAAAGGGGGGGGGGGGGGGGGGGGGGGGGGGGGGGGGGGGGGGGGGGGGGGGGGGGGGGGGGGGGGGGGGGGGGGGGGGGGGGGGGGGGGGGGGGGGG
>NZ_JAQYWT010000174.1:0-347 GCF_036322545.1 Streptomyces sp. SP18BB07 | reverse complement strand
CCCCCCCCCCCCCCCCCCCCCCCCCCCCCCCCCCCCCCCCCCCCCCCCCCCATTTTATTGAAACGGCGCCCACCGAGATCTACACAACCGCGGACACTCTTTCCCTTCTCGACGCTCTTCCGATCTCTCGGTGACCGCCGCGACGGTGGCGAGATCGTAGCACCACCCGACAGCCCTCCCGGACCCCGACGCGCTCTCGTCTGCCGAGTTGCCGGTGAGGGCGTGGCCCTCGGCGGGGGGGGGGGGGCGGGGGGGGTGGGGGGGGGGGGTGGCGGGGGGTGGGGGGGGGGGGGGGGGGGGTGGGCGGGGTGTGGGGGGTGGCGGGGGGGGGGCAGGGGGGGGTGGGG
>NZ_JAQYWT010000173.1:0-29061 GCF_036322545.1 Streptomyces sp. SP18BB07 | reverse complement strand
TGCCGCTACCTCGAGTACGACTGGGTGGCCGGGCCGGGCAGCTTCATCTTCGAGACACCCGGGCTGTCGCACACCCTGGTCAGTGATCACCCCGACGGTGTGAAGCTCTTCGGGTGGCTGCAAGGACCGATCGACTTCTTCAACGACCAGGGCGGCTTCATCGAGACACTGGACGTGTGGTGGTACATCAACCACTACGAGACCTACTGCCGGGAGAACGGCATCCCCATCAACAAAAAGCTCTACCTCTGAACTCATGAGCACCGCGGTGTCCTGGCCGACGAGGCCCGTCTCGGCCGACGACCGTGCAGGCGTCTACGGACGGAAGAGGTCGTGGGCGGTCACAGCGATCCACAGTTCGGCGATGTCGCGCGAACTCTTCAGGCTGCGGTCGGTGTGCGCCTCGATCTGGCGCAGCCGGTAGCCGAGGGTCTGGCGGTGGATGCCGAGTTCGTCGGCGGTGGTCTGCCGCCTGCGGTCGTTGGCCAGGTACGAGGTGAGCGTGCGCAGCAGTTCGTTGTGCTCTTCCTCGGCAAGGAGGGCCCAGGACCGTGTGCACGATCTCCGTGGCGCCACCGCTGTCTTTGGGGAGGACGGAGCCGCGGACGTCGTCGTAGCGGGTGGGCGTTCCAGGGGCGCGGGGTGCGGCGGTGAGTGCCCATACGGCCTGGTGGATCGCTTCGGCGATCTGGCTCATGGCGGTGAACGGGCGGGAGACACCGAGGGGTGAGGCGACCCCGACGGTGTGGACGCACTGACAATGGATCTTGCAGATCCGAGGAAGGGTGTCCTGGTGGGACGGAAGTCTCCGTATCCGGCGGAGTTCAGGAACGATGCCGTCGCGCTGTACCGCGCGGCGGGCGGGAAGCGCACGTATGCGGCGGTCGCAGCGGACATCGGGGGACCGGCGAGACGCTGCGGAGCTGGGTGCGCCAGGCCGACGAGCACGCCGGTCGCGGTCACAGCCACGGCGAGCAGAACGCGGAGAGCCAGAACGAGGAACTGGCCCGGCTGAGAGCCGAGAACGGTCGGCTGCGCAAGGCGGAGAAGGAGTGGGAGCTCGAGCGGGAGATCCTGCGCCGGGCGGCAGCCTATTTCGCAAAGGAGATGAAGTGAAGACCCGCCGCTGGGACGTCTCCGCCTACGCCAAGGCCTTCGGCGTTCAGCGGATATGCCGAGCCCTTCAGGTCTCGCGCTCCGGGTACTACTGGTGGCTCGCCGGCGCGAAGGACCGCGAAGAGCGGCAGGCCGCCGAGGACGAGCTTCTCGCGGAGATCCGCGAGATACACACCGCGCAAGGGAACCTACGGGGTCCGCCGCGTCCACGCCGAACTGCGGGGCTTCGGGCACACCATCAACCGCAAGCGCATCGAGCGGCTGATGCGCCTCAACGGCATCGAGGGCCGGCACCTGCGGCGCCGCGAGCGCACCACCGTCCCGGACCGGCTCGCACCGCCCGCCCCGGACCTCGTCCAGCGCCAGTTCACCGCCGCCCGCCTGGACGAGAGGTGGTGCGGCGACATCACATACGTGCAGGTCGGCGGGACGTGGCTGTATCTCGCCTGCGTCATCGACATCTGCTCGCGTCGGGTACTCGGCTACTCGATGGCCTCCCACATGCGCGCCGAACTGGTCATCGACGCCCTGACCATGGCGGTGGCGACCTGCGGCGGCAACGCCACCGGAGTGATTTTCCACGCGGACAGGGGCTCGCAATACACATCGGCCGCGTTCGCGCAGGTCTGTGACGGTTTCGGGATCCGCAGGAGCATGGGCCGGGTCGGCTCGAGCTACGACTGTCAGTCTCTTGGTACCGGATCCCGCAAGGATTCGGTAGCCCCGGCCGTGACGGTCTGACTCTTGCTACGACCGACCCCACGGGTGTCCTGGCGTTGATCTGTCGACCGTCCGGCCGGGCACGCAGCAAGCGCTGCCGCCGGCCGGACGTGACCTGATAAGAGCCTGGAGCCACCTCGTCAAAAGCGTCCCCGTGACAGTCCTGTCCGTCCGACCGGCGACAGCGTGCACCTCACGCTACCGGCCGGAAGGAACGCGGTGAACACCAACGCGCAGCACATGTCCGGGCACGTCGTGATCGGCGTCGACACACACAAGCACGCGCACGTCGCGGCAGTCATGGACACCATCGGCGGAATCCTGGCGACATTGACGATCCCCACGGACACCGGCGGATTCCAGCAACTCCTGTACTGGGCAACCTCGTTCGGCAAGGTGCTCGCATTCGGGGTCGAGGGCACCGGCTCCTACGGCGCCACCCTGGCCTCGTTCCTTCGCCGGGCCGGTCACAAGGTGGTCGAGGCCGGTCGGCCGGACCGACGGCTGCGGCGGATGAACGGCAAGTCCGACACGCTGGATGCCGAGAACGCCGCCCGCGCGGTTCTCGCCGGCTTCGCCACCGCCACCCCCAAGACGGCGGACGGCGAGGCCGGGATGATCCGCCGGCTAAAGATCGCCCACGACCAGGTTGTCGAACAGCGCGCGGCCGCGATGGTCACCATGAAGGCGATGCTCGTCCACGCCCCCGATGGCCTGCGCCACGAGACCGCCGGCAAAACGCAGGTCGCTCTGGCCCGGCACCTGGCGGGCCTGCGTCCTCGACAGCTGGAGGGCCCTGAGGACGCACTACGTCACGCCCTGCGCACGCTGGCCAAGCGGTGGCAGTACCTCGACGCCGAGGCCAAAGAGCTGACGAAGATGATCGATGACCTGGTGCACCGAGCCGCCCCGCAGTTACTCGAGCCGTTCGGTATCGGCGTGGACACAGCCGCGGAAATCCTCGTCGTGGTCGGGGACAACCCCGAGCGCATCAAGTCCGAAGCCGCACTCGCCAAACTCGCGGGCATCGCGCCCGTGCCCACCGGCTCCGGAATGACCAGCGGCAGGCACCGCATCAACCACGGCGGCCATCGCCAGCTCAACGCCGCGATCTACCGCACCGTCATCGTCCGCATGCGATTCCATCAGCCCACGATCGACTACGTCGCTCGCCGAACCGCAGAGGGCAAGACGAAACGCGAGATCATCCGATGCATCAAACGCTACGTGATCCGCGAGGTCTACCACCTCATCCGACCTGCCCCGAAGACGGTCTCTGCGGGGAGTTGACAACTATAGGAGCGTCAACGCCCTCGCCGAGTCGTTCTGGCAGGGGCTCAAGAGAGAGACGATGCACCAGAGACTGTTCTCGACGGTGCGTCAGGCGAGGCTGGAGATCTTCCAGTGGCTGACCTACTACAACGCTCGACGGCGCCACAGCGCCCTCTCTCGCCAGCCGAGTTCGAACAGCAGCACCAGGGAGGACGTAAACTCCCACTGGCAGCATGAACCCCTGTGTCCACATTCCGGGGGACACCTCAGCCCGGCCTACGCCCGCGAGTTGCGTCGCCGCCGGCCCCGGCCTAGGGACAAGTGGCATCTGGATGAGGTCTTCATCCAAATCAACGGCGAGCAGAAGTACCTCTGGCGGGCCGTCGATCAGGACGGCATGGTGCTGGACATCCCGGTGCAGAACCAGCGGGACAAGACGGCGGCCAGACGCTTCTTCTGCAGGCTGATGAAGAAGACCCGCACGGTGCCCAGGGGGATCATCACCGACAAGCTCCGCTCCTACAGCGCGGCCCACCGCGAGGTCATGCCCTCCCGTCGAGCACCGCTCACACGGGCCTGAACAACCGGGCGGAGAACAGCCACCAGCCCACCAGACAGCGCGAACGGGCGATGAAGGGCTTCCGCTCCGCTGGAGGGGCACAGCGGTTCCTGTCCGCGTTCAACGGCATCTCACCCCACTTCCGGCCCCACCGCCATCGGTTGTCCGCACACGACTACCGAGCCGAGATGACCGTCCGCTTCTCAATCTGGGAGCACATCACCGGAGCCGCTGGCCTCTCCACCACGGCCTGACCACAGCCCGGAACCGGGCTCCACCACACCACGACGCACCATCAGACACCTACCCACCCAACAACGTGACAGCGCCCGAGCGCGGCCTGCACCCGCTCGGCCTCGTCCCGCAACCGCGCGATCTTTTCCCGAACTCTCTTCTCCCGGGCTTCCAGCAGACCGAGCACCGACGGCACCAGCCACCACCTCCACGAGCCAGACGAGCGGACGAACCACGCTCACCTCTCCCGCTACCAACCGGAGTTCATGCCCACCCATCCCGGACCAACGCAACACGTTTGGAAGGCGGATGGCGTCTCAGATCGAGTCGTTCCACCCGCAGCCATGCCATCTCCAGAAGCTGCAACCATCCCGGGTGAGCGCCGATGGCGGGCCGTGCCCCGGCAGGGATCCACGGGACGGCCATCTGGCAGAAGCGGCAGTCCCCGGTCGAGGGCAAGAACGGGCGAGTAGCCGTGAGGCTGCTGCAGCATGACGTTCAGCTCTGTACCCAACGCAGCAGCAGCCCTTCCCGGGCCCTGGCTGAGAGGCGACGCGGCTCCGGCTCATTCCGTCGCCACTCCGTCATCAATGATGGGGACAGCGAACCGTCGGCGAAACGGTTGAGCAAAAGCTGCGAGAGTTCAGCCTCCCGCGGCGTGTAGGCGATCGCCGCAGCGGAATCCACCGGCAACTCGCCGCAGCTGTCAGCTGTCTCCACTGCGACCGTCATGGGGTCAGGAGCACTCACTGACCACCACGTCAGCACGATCGACGCCGCCACACCGACTGCTGCCAGCCCTCGCCCGAAGCCCGACTTCACAGGTGCGCCGACCACACGTACCGCGCTCACATCCCGCCATGACCAGAGGCTCGTATCCACATCGGAACCGACTCGCTGCACGCCGGCGGGGGTGAGCTCAAGTCCCGTGGCTGTCTCGCCGGGGGGCGCTCCCAGATACACCTGGGCCGGCGTTATGGAGAACAGCCCGACCAACAGTGCGTTCTTCGTCAAGTCTGTCGGGCCTGCCATCGAATCTCCATTCCTCGTGCGCAGATGAGCAATCAGACTCTACATTCTCCGCAGAAACAGGCGCTGCCCCAGGACGAGGAGCACTTTTCGGCCACCCCAGTCGCTCCTGGATTACTGGAAGTAGATAGCCCCGTGAGCGGGTCAGGAAGGAGAGCCCTCTATGCATAGCGCCGCTCAAAAATATAAGGTCGCAGGCAACCATAATTCAGAGCAAAACTGGTGAGGCCCATAAAAATGGAGATCGACAGGTGGAAAACGATGGACACTAAAGCTGTCCATAGGCGAAGAGCGGGAACTAGGATACCTAGAGGAAAGTAGACCATGAACAGCGTTGTCGCATAGGTGCCTGCCACGACGATGAAATCGTTCTCGTAGACGAGGTTTGACACTCCGGGATAAGTGAACTCCGGAACCCTCATGATGTAGAAAAGTGCTGTTCCGTCTTACCATAGACGTCCCTGGACTTTATGCAGGCCACTGGTGACGTAGACCAGGGTGATCTGCAGAGCGATCATCGTCGTCTGGGACAATCTCAACACCTATCGCGCCGCGGGACTGCGTGACTGCACCGCAGGCCACGACTGGCTCACGATCGTCCAGCTCCCCTCCTACAGCCCGGACTTGAACCCGGTGGAAGGGCTCTGGTCCCTGTTACGGCGAGGCCCGGTGGCCAACACCGCGTTCACCGATCCTGACCACCTCACCCGCACCCTCCGCCGTGGCCTCGCCCACATCCAGCGCCACCCGGAACTCATCGACGGCTGCCTCACCGAAACCGGCCTGACCCTCAACCCCGGCATACGAAGCTATCTGAAACGGGGTGCTCACGGTTCCCTGTCTCGGAGGCGGTAGAGCGGTCGCCATGTGCACGACAGGCTCTCTACATTTGCCACTCCCCGTGCTGTTCGCTGCCTGACCGTCGTCGAACGAACGGCTCGTGGCCGCGTAGGCGGCTTCGGGGCCGTGCGGGGCGCCACACGGCAGCGGACCTGATGGTCGGATCGCTGAGAGGATCACGGCATGCCGCGCCCGTGTTCCGCTGGGCACGCTACCCAGCGGGTTCGCGCCGCCTCCTGAGCGCCAGCGCGCTTCCGCATACCCCTTCACAGTCAGCCCTGACTGTGAGAAGCTCCATTTCACAGTCAGGGCTGACTGTGAAATGGAGCTGCTGTGAGCAAGCGAGACGAACAACGCGACGCCACGCGCGCCCGAATCGTGGATGCGGCGGTGGAGTCGCTGGTCGAGACGGGTGCCGCGGAGACGACGACCTTGGCGGTGCAGCGGCGCGCCGGCGTCAGCCGGGGCGCGCTGCTGCACCACTTCCCGACCAGGGAAGAACTGTTCGGGGCCGCCGTCAGCCAGCTCGTCGCGCGCAATGAGCTGGCCGTGCGCCGTGAACTGACCGAGGCGGCACCGGAGGGCGATCCGCTGTTGCGCTCGCTGCGCGTGCTCCGCACGGTGATGTGCAGTCCGTCATTTGCCGCCGAGATGGAGCTGTGGGCGGTGGCACGCACCAACCCGCGACTGCGGGAGGTTCTGCGCCACGCCGAAGGGGCGGCCCGCCGGGACCTGTACCGGGTGGTCGACGAGGTGATGGGTCCTGAGCTGACCGCCTCGGCCGCCCATCCGATGGTGGCTGAACTGACTGTGCACCTGCTGCGTGGCATGGCAATCTCCGACGTGCTCCACCGGGAGGACTCGCACCGCGAGGCACTGCTGGAGCGCTGGGCTCAAATCGTACGGCCGCTGCTGACTTGACCCGGCGGTTCGTGAACTCCGCCATGCCGGGCGCGTCCTGGCGGCGCCACCCGGTCTCCCGATGACGAGGACGCGGTGTCCGAAACGGACGTGGAGCTCGGCCCGGACCTACGTGCTCGAACGTTTCCACAGGCAGGAAGGCGGCCCTCATGCGCGATACCAGCGAAGCGTTCGTCTACGACGCGCTGCGCACCCCGCGCGGACGTGGCCGGGCCGACGGCTCCTTGCACGGCGTCAAACCGGTCTTTCTCGTCGCCGGTCTTCTCGACGAGGTGAGCGCGCGTCATCCGGGCTTCGACCCGCTGCGGGTCGACGACGTGATCCAGGGCGTGGTCTCGCCCATCGGCGACCAGGGCGCGAACCTCGCGCGGACTGCCGCGCTGGCCGCCGGTTACGAGTCGTCAGGCCCGGGCTTTCAGCTGAAACGGTTTTGCGGTTCAGGGTTGGAGGCTGTGAACACCGCTGCTCAGAAGGTCCGTTCCGGGTGGGAGGACCTCGTCCTTGCGGGCGGGGTGGAGTCGATGTCGCGGGTGCCGATGGGCTCGGACGGGGGTCCGGCGCTGATGGATCCCGAGACCGCGTACGACACCTCCTTCGTGCCGCAGGGCATCAGTGCCGACCTCATCGCGACGCTGGAGGGGTTCAGCCGCGCAGACGTCGACGCGTTCGCCGCCGAGTCCCACGCCCGGGCGGCCAGGGCGGTTGCCGACGGCGGTCGCCCCCGACGCGCTGCCCAGCTCGAACACCTCCACCCTGCCCATCACCCGCCTGGCCGAAGGGGTGCGCCGTCAGGCGGACTTCATCGGCCTGCACTTGTTCTCACCCGTCGACAGGATGCCGCTGGTGGAGGTCGTCCGCGGCGAACGGACGAGCGAGGCGGCCCTGGCGCGGGCTCTGGACTTCGTGGCGCGGATCGGCAAGACGCCGATAGCCGTCAACGACAGCCACGGGCCCTTCACCTCACGCGTCATCGGGACGTTCGTCTACGAGGCACTGGCCATGCTGGGCGAGGGCCACGCCCCGGCGACCGTCGAGCAGGCCGCCTGGCAGGCCGGATACCCCGTGGGCGCACTGCAGCTGGCGGACGAACTCAACCTCGAACTGCTGCTGAGAATCCGCGACGAGAAACGCGCAGCGGACGGCGACGGCTACCGCGCCCACCCGGGCGAGGCGGCCGCTGAAACGATGGCCCAACTGGGCAGGCCGGGCCGTGCGCGTGGCGCGGGTTTCTACGACTACGACAGCTCGGGCGGGCGCACCGGACTGTGGCCGCAACTGGCATCCGCCTTCCGCGCGAGCGGCGATCCGGCCCGGGCCGACCTGCAGGAGCTGATCGAGCGCCTGCTGTTCGTCGAGTCCGTCGAGGCGGCGCGCTGCGTCGCCGAGGGCGTGCTGACCAGTACGGCGGACGCCAACGTCGGCTCTCTTTTGGGAATCGGATTCCCCTCCTGGACGGGAGGCGTCCTGCAGTACGCCAACTGCTTCCCCGGCGGCCTGTCTGCCTTCGTCACCCGCGCCGACCTGCTCGCCGCGGCGCACGGCGAGCGCTTCATGCCGAACACACTCCTGCGCGAAAAGGCCGCTCGCGGCGAGACCTTCTGACTGATCATCCTTTCCGAACGAACGGAGCACCTGTGAGCGACGACCAGCAGTCCACCGTCCTGTACGAGGTCAAGGACCGCAAGGCCTACCTGACCCTGAACCGGCCCGAGCGGCTCAACGCGATCGACTTCCGCATGCCCGGCGACATAGCCGCAGCGGTCCGGCGCGCCAATGAGGACCCCGCAGTGCACGTAATCGTGCTCCAGGGAGCGGGCCGGGCCTTCTGCTCCGGATACGACCTGAAGACGTCCGCCGAGGACGGCGCGGGCACCCAGGGCTCCACCGACGGCGACACGCTGTGGGATCCGATCAAGGACTTCGCCTGGATGAAGGGGTTCACCGACGACATCTTCACCCTGTGGCGGTCGCTGAAGCCCACCATCGCCAAGGTGCACGGTTACGCCGTGGCCGGCGGCAGCGACATCGCGCTCTCCTGCGATCTGGTCGTCATGGCCGAGGACGCGCAGATCGGCTACATGCCCTCCCGGGTGTGGGGCTGCCCCACCACCGCCATGTGGGTGTACCGGCTGGGCGCCGAACGCGCCAAGCGCATGCTCCTCACCGGCGACACCATCGACGGCCGCACAGCCGCCGACTGGGGCCTGGTCCTGGACGCGTCACCGGCGGATGAACTGGGCGCTCGTGTAGAGGAGTTGGCGGACCGGATCGCGGGGGTGCCGGTCAACCAGCTCGCCATGCAGAAACTGATGATCAATCAGGCCTACGACAACATGGGTCTCCACGGCACTCAGATCCTGGCCACACTCTTCGACGGCATCACCCGCCACTCGCCGGAGGGCCGCTGGTTCCAGCAGTTCGCCGCCACCCACGGATTCCACGAGGCGGTCAAGTGGCGCGATTCCGGCCGCTGGATCCCCGACGGCGGCGGTGCGATTCCCACCGCACAGGAACTGGAGGACTGACGATGACTCCACCCGCCCTGTCGTACTGGCCCGCCGACACCTCCCGGCCCGTCCTCGACCTCACTCTCGGCGACGTCCTGCGCCAGGCCGCGTCAGCTGTTCCGGACCGCCCGGCGCTGATTGAGGTCGCCCCGCCCGGCTCTGCCCTGTCCGGGGCCGACCGTACCGACCGCACCTGGACCTACGCCCAGCTCCTGGACGACGCCGAGCACGCAGCGTCCTGGCTGACCGAACGCTTCGCCCCAGGCGAGCACCTTGCCGTCTGGGCGCCCAACCTCCCCGAGTGGGTCATCCTCCAGTACGGCGCGGCACTGTCCGGGCTTGTCCTCGTCACCGTCAACCCGGCGCTGCGCGATGCCGAACTCCAGTACGTACTGTCCCAGTCGGGAGCTGTGGGCCTGCTGCTGACCGACTCCTTCCGCGACACCGACATGGCCTCGGCGGTGGAACGGATCCGGCCGAGGCTGTCCCAACTGCGCGAACAGGCCTTCTTCACCGGATGGCTCGACGAGATCCGCCGGATAGCGGTCGGACCGCTGCCGCAGGTAGATTCGGGCTCGGCCGCACAGATCCAGTACACCTCCGGCACGACCGGCACGCCCAAAGGCGCGGTGCTGCACCACCGTGGACTGGTCACCAACGCTGCTTTCACAGCCACCCGCGCCGGGTTCCCTCACCAGGGGACCTGGGTCAGCGCCCTGCCCCTGTTCCATACGGCAGGATGCGACCTGACGGTGCTGGGCATCGCGGCCCACTGCGGCACGCTCGTACTGGTCCAGGTCTTCCAGCCCGGACTCGTCCTCGACGCCCTGCAAAAGCACCAGGCCGATTTCCTCGGCGGAGTGCCAGTGATGCTCTCTGCACTGCTCAGCCATCCTTCCTTCACCAGCTACGACCTCAGTGCCTGCTCGGCCGTCCTGTCCGGCGGCGACCGGGTGCCACCGGAACTCATCAAGGAGACCGAACGCCGCTTCGGCACACGATTCTCCGTCCTCTACGGACAGACCGAACTGAGCCCGACCCTCACACAGACCTCCGCCGACGATGACCCCGCCGACAGACTGCATACCGTCGGCCAGCCTCTGTGGCAGGCCGAGGTCAAGATCGCCGATCCGGCCGGGGGCGATCCGCTGCCTGTCGGTGAGCCTGGCGAGATCTGCGGCCGCGGCTACCAGGCCATGCTCGGCTACCACGATCTGCCCGACGCCACCGCCCAGACACTGGACTCCGACGGCTGGCTGCACACCGGCGATCTGGGCGTCATGGACGAGCGCGGCTACGTCACCGTCACCGGCCGCATCAAGGATCTGATCATCCGCGGAGGGGAGAACATCTACCCCGCCGAGATTGAGGCGGCGCTGCTCGCCCATCCCGACGTCCGTCAAGCCGCCGTGCTCGGTGTTCCGGACCCTCAGTGGGGGGAACAGGTCGCCGCCGTCGTCATCCCGGCCGACCCCGTCGCCCCGCCCACCGCCGCCGAACTCCACGACCACCTGCGCGCGACTCTGGCCCCGCACAAGACACCGCGCAACTGGTACCTCGCCGGTGAAGTCCCGGCCAACGCCATGGGCAAGACGCAGAAGTTTCTCCTGCGACGCAGGATCGGCGAGGGTGATCTGAAACCGCTTGCGTGACGGACGATCCGGGAACGGCCGTACTCGGCCTGAGCCGGAGCGACTCCCTGCCGCGACGCGGGCGCGCGTGGCGACCCAGCGGCGCGCACCATCCACAGGCCCGCATCGTCACCATCGATCGCGAGGCCACGCGCGCCACCTCCGACGAGTGCGCTCGGCCTGATCCATCCGGAGATGCGGCACCTGTCGTGCCGGATCCTGACGCACAGACCAGCGGTCCAACTCCCGGGGGAGTTGGACCGCTAGTGGCCGTAGCCAGCAGGCGGGCTCGGTGGTGTCCCCCAAAACCATGGAGCGCTCGGGCGGTCACTCACAGCAGGCAAATCCGGTCCTGGCATCTGAGTTCACGCAGGAAGCTTGGCCGTGCGCTCAGAGTGGGCGGCGCTGACGTAGCGCCTGGCAGTCTGCTCGGTGAAGCCGAACAGGCGCATCAGCCGAAGGGGGCTGTCGCCGTTCGTGCGCCACCACATCAACGTGTTGGGCCGGTGCTCCTTCCAGCTCCCCGACCTGCTCGGCGGCCTGCGGCCCCTGCGCGATCCCCGCGCGCCTGTCGAGGAGTAGGCGTCAGCACGCAGAGGCCGATCGCTCGGAGGCGAGGAGCGGGGCTACGAACTGCGCCACTTCACCCCACGACTCCCGGGTGCCCCGAGACATCCGGCTTCCCGCGCAGCCCGACAGGAGGCGGTGCTGTGCGGGCGCAGCTGCAACCACCGCGTGGACGAGGTGGGGCGCCTGGCCGCGCTCGCCGCAGGATCGGCTGGCCGGACAGGGCCCACCGCGGCTGTGTGGACCCGGCCAGGGCCGCAAAGCTCACACCTGCCCGAATCGCACACGCAGCACCCTCCGGGTGCCGTGGTGTACAGTTTTTCCGGAACGCATTCCGTTTACCGTTCTAAACGGAATGCGTTCCGGAAAATGAAGGAGGATGCCGCATGCCCACCGCCCCCCGCAGAACCAGGAGCGATGCGCTGCACAATCGCGAGAGACTGCTGGAGATCGCCGCGCGCGCCTTCGCCGAGCAGGGCCCCGAGGCCACGCCGGCCGCCATCGCCAAGCAGGCGGGCGTCGGAGTCGGCACCCTCTACCGGCACTTTCCGACCCGCGAAGCCCTCCTCGTCGCCGCCCACACGCGGCAGATCACCCTCGTCTGTGAGAAGGCCGACGGCCTCGTCGCCCGGCACACCGGCGCCGAGGCCACCCGGGCATGGCTGGACCACTTCCTGGACCATGCGATGGCCAACAGCAACATGTGCGCGGCCCTGAACGCCGCCCTCGCCTCCGACGCCGACCCCTACGCCCATACGCACACGCTCCTGAACGACGCCGTCACCACCCTGATCGACGCCGGAGCCCGGGACGGCTCCCTGCGCGCCGACATCACCCCGGGCGACGCCCTGCTCCTGGTGGGCAGCGCCGCCGCCTGGGCGCAGCACAGCACCAGGGAGCAGGCACACCGGCTCGTCGAACTCCTCATGGACGCGCTGACCAAGAACGCGACCGCGGCCTGAAAGCCGCACCGCCGCACCGGCGGGGCGGCGTTACGCCCGCAGAACTGAAAGGCATCCACCATGGCAACAGCCCTCATCATCGGCGCGTCCGGAACAGTCGGATCACATCTGGTCAACGAGCTGGACAAGGACCACGAGGGACTTGAAGTCCGCCTCGCGACACGGCGCGCCGATGTCGCTGAGCAGTGGCGCGCACAGGGGCGCGAAGCTGTCCTGCTGGACCTGGACCGGACCGAACAGTTCGCCGAAGCACTGGACGGGGTCGACCGGGTCTTCCTCCTGACCGGGTACACCGCGGACATGCTCCACCAGAGCAAGACGTTCGTCGACGCCGCCGCGCAGGCCGGGGTGGCCCACATCGTCCACGTCGGTGTCTTCAGCTCCGGCCGCCACAGGATTCCCCACTACAGCTGGCATGAGCTCATCGAGACCTACATCGAGGCCAGCGGGATCGCGTGGACGCACCTGCACCCCAATGTCATCACCGACACGGTGCTGTCCACTGTCGCCGAGACCGGCTCGTTCAACGTCCCCTGGCAGGAGAGCGCACGCGGGTGGGTGTGCGCCGCCGACATCGCCGCGGTCGCAGCTGCAGTGCTGCGTGAAGGACCAGACGAACACGGAGGCAAGAACTACTGGCTGAGCACGGAGATGGCCACAGGTCCGCAGGTCGCCAAGACCCTCAGCGAGGTGCTGGGAACCGAGATCACGTGCTCTGTGTCGGGCCCCGACGACTTGGCGGCGCACGTGAGCTCAGTCCCTTCGGCCGCCGATCGCCTCTACATGGAGAGCGCTGTCGCGACGATGCGCCAGACAGTGCTCGGCAACATGGGATTTGAGGCCGTCGTCCGCGACGATGTCCAGACCGTTCTGGGACGCCCCGGAACCACAGTGGAGGAGTGGGCGCGGGAGAACCTCGGCCCCTCGGCCTGAGTCCGGACGATCCGGTGCCAGGCGTACCGGTGCCGTTCAGCGGCGGACGTCGCCCGGAGCCAGAAGACTGGTCAGCTCGGCGATCGCCTCGGATGACGGCTTGAAGTAGCGGCGGACGTTCTCCGGCTTCTTGTGCCGGGACTTGGCCATCAGCATCAGCAGGGAGGCGCCTTGCTCGCCGAGGTGGGTCAGGGCGCTGTGGCGGTACTCGTGCAGGTCCCAACCGGTTCCCGGCCCGCGTACCGGCGGTGTGCTCGTCCAGCAGCGCGCGGGCCTGGCCGTAGGAGAGGCGGGCCAGGCCGGTGTCCGGGCACACGTCGCGCGGGCTGACAACCTTCCCCGGGCCGGGGCGGCGGTGGGTGACGAACACCGGGCCGCGGGTGCGGCCCCGCAGCAGACGGGCAGGAGCCGGGCGGTGCCGGCGTCCCAGTAGACGGTCTCCAGCACGAAGTCCTCGCGCGCCTGCCCGCGGCGGCGGGCCTTGCTCCGGGCGCCCTTTGCCTTAAACCGGGCAACGGCGGGCGGCGAGGTCCAAGTCCTCGATGTTCACCCCGAGGATCTCCTCCGACCACCCGGCGGTCTCGTAGAGCATCCGCCACAGCGTCTTCTCCCGCAGGTGGACCTCGCGCCGGGCGATGAGCCGGTACACGGCCCTCTTCGAACGGGCCGGGGTCTCGGAACTTCGAGGACCCGGCACTGGGCACCACCTGCCTGTACGGCGTCTACGATCCCGTCACCGGCATCCTCTCGGTCGCCAGCGCCGGCCATCCCACACCCGCGATCGCCGGCACCGGAGAGCCGGCGACCCGCCTCGACCTCCCCATCGGCCCACCGCTCGGGATCGGCGGGCTGCCCTTCGAATCCACCGACATCCACCTGCCGGAGGGCAGCCGCATCGCCCTCTACACAGACGGCCTCGTACAGGACAGGGCTCACGACGCCGATGTGGGACTGAAGGCTCTGACCCGAGCGATGGACTGCGGGCGCACGAGTCTCGCCGAAACCTGCGACTCGATCATCGCAACGCGGTCTGACGGGTTGTTGGAGGACGACGCCGCACTCCTCTTGGTACGCGTCCACGCCCTCGACGCCGACAGCATGTTCGGTGAACAGGTGCCGCGCGACCCGTCGGCCGTGGCAGCCACCCGCACCCATGCCGGCCGCCAGCTCGAGAAGTGGGGTCTGCAGGACATGACCTTCACGGCCGAGTTGGTCGTCAGCGAGCTGGTGACGAACGCGATTCGCTACGGGGAAGAGCCCATCAGTCTCCGACGGTGGCCACACCTCGCCCTACCAGCGCCGCGCCACGACCGAGGACGAGGGGGGCCGCGGACTGTTTCTCGTCGCCCAGTTCACCGACCGCTGGGGAACGCGCTTCTCCCGGGAGGGAAAAACCATCTGGACCGAGTTCAAGCTCGGGGACGACATCTGACTGCGGCATCAGCGGCGGACGGACTTCCCCTGCCCGCTCCCCGGGCAGGAGCCTCCACCAGGATCGAGAGTGTTGTCGAGCCCGGGGCGGCATTCACGCCCCACCCGAACACGCTGGAGATCATCAGCAGGCGCCACACCCGACGTGGACAGCTCTGTCACGCCGTCCCCGGCGCCCTTCAGCTGCACAAGCGCATCCGGCTGTCGGCGAATCTCCATCGTGGCCGGCCCCGGGAAGTCGACGTGAGGGAATCCGTGCGAGGTTTCGTCCCGGGTCTCCCACACCCCACCCCATGAACCGCGATGAGCCGGTAGTGGCCCGGAGAGGTTCTTGGCTCAGACGTCGGCGCCAGGATCGTCCAGTCGCTGCGGGGTGGCTGCCGCAACCTGCTCTTCTATCCGGTGCGCCGCGGATTTCAGGTCGTCCAGGTGGCGCCGTGCCACCTCCTGCGCGGACATGACTGTCCTGCGCCAGGTCACGTTGACACACCCCAGCACCTCCCCATGCACCCGGATCGGAACGGCGATGGAATTGCGGCCGTCGAAGTCGTACTCCGGTGCGCGCACGCTGTATCCGCGTGACCGAGTGGTCGCCAGCAGCCGGTTCAGCCACTTCGAGTCGTGGGCATAGGCGTTGCCAGGAGCGTCGTGTTCGCGAAGACGTCGCAGGACCGCCTCGCGCTCCCGCTCGGGGCAGAAGGCGATGTAAGCCCGGCCCGAGGCGCCGAGCAGCATGTGCGAGCGGAAGCCGATGGGGGCGACGGGGACGACCTCGTCGAAGTAGGCTCTCGGGCTGTTCGTGTCGATGGTCTCCATGTAGTCCAGGCGCGGCACGGTGAGCACGGAAGGCCACATGACGCGTTCGCACAGCTCTTCCAAAACCTGCGTCGCCAGCTGACCGAGCCACTCGGTGTCGTCGTACGGGACGCGCTGCGGTCTGAGGCTCGCGAGGAAGGCTCCGTCGGCGAGGCGTTGCCACACCAGTCCCTGCTGATTGCAGGTGTGAAGGATCCGGAGGAGTGTGGCCTTGGGAATGCCGGTGACCTGGTACAGGTCGTGCAGACTGGCGGCACGCATCTCCTGAAGCGTCCGCAGCACGTGCAGGCCACGCTCCAGAGAGCTGATCGTCTTCACTTGGTATTTCCGCATGAGACCCGCTCTCACCTGCGAAGACCCCGGGCAGGTTTCACCAGGTGAAAAGTTAGCAGTTGATGGTTGCCTGGGCCATGGCCTGTCGTGGACCGTTCGTTCCGTGACGCAAGGAGGCGACATGTCCGTCGAGGCAGCACGGGGTCTTCCGGAGGGGATTGACCCGCTGTGGACCCCCGGTCGGCAGCGGATCACCGAGGCGAATCTGACGCGGTTCGGGCAGTGGCTGGCCGAGGAGCGCGGACTACGGTTCGACGGTTACGAAGAGCTGTGGCACTGGTCCGTCACTGACCTGGAGGCTTTCTGGGGCGCCCTGTGGGACTACTTCGACGTCCGGTCGGTGACTCCGTACTCCGCGGTGCTCGGCAGCCGTGAGATGCCGGGCGCACGGTGGTTTCCCGGAGCCCGGCTGAACTATGCCGAGCACGTCCTGCGCCACGAGCGCGCCGGGGCCGATGCCCTGCTGTTCTGCTCGGAGAGTACTGCCCCGGCCGGGATGGCGTGGGAGGAGTTCGCGGGCCAGGTGCGTGTGCTGGCGACTCGGCTGCGCGCACTCGGGGTGCGCCCCGGCGACCGCGTGTGCGGATACCTGCCGAACGTGCCACAGGCAGCGGTCGCGATGCTCGCGACGACGGCCATCGGCGCGGTATGGGCGAGCGCCTCCCCCGATTTCGGGTCGCGCGGAGTGATCGACCGGTTCGGCCAGCTGGGTCCGAAGGTGCTGTTCTGCGTCGACGGCTACCGCTACGGCGGGCGATACTTCGACCGTCGGGAGGAGTCGCGCTGCATAGCAGAGGCTCTGCCGGGCCTGGAGCACGTCGTCCGCCTGCCCACCGAGGGGGAGGCGCGGCCTGCTGTTGACGGCGGCCTTCTGTGGGAGGACGTCCTTGACCGCCCGCCCGTTCCTGCCGAGGACTTCGCCTACGAGCACGTCCCCTTCGACCATCCCCTGTGGGTGCTGTTCTCCTCCGGTACGACGGGACTGCCCAAGGCGATCGTGCACGGACACGGCGGCATCCTGCTGGAGCAGCTGAAGTTGCAGACCTTCCACATGGACCTGCGCGGCGGCGACCGGCCGCTGTTCTTCACCACCACCGGCTGGATGATGTGGAACTTCCTGATCAGCTCCCTGCTGGTCGGTGCCTGTCCGGTGCTCTACGACGGCAATCCCGCCCACCCGGAACCCGACGTGCTGTGGCGCATCGCGCAGGACACCCGCGCCACCTTCTTCGGCGCCAGCCCGGCCTACGTCGACCTCATGGCCAAGGCCGGCATCGTGCCCGGCGAACGGTACGACCTGTCGGCCCTGCGCGCGGTCATGCCGGCCGGTTCCCCCGTGTCGCCGCAGTGCACCGCCTGGTTCTACGGCAACGTCAAGGCGGATCTGTGGGTCGCCACCGGCAGCGGTGGCACGGACTGCTGCACCGGCTTCGTCGGCGGTGTGCCCACGCTCCCCGTGTACGCCGGCGAGATGCAGGCGCGGTCGCTGGGGGTCGCCGCGTACGCCTACGACGAGAACGGCCGCCGGGTCGTGGACGAGGTCGGCGAGCTGGTGATCACGGAGCCGCTGCCGTCCATGCCGGTGACGTTCTGGGGCCCGGCCGGGGACGAGCGGTACCGCCGTACGTACTTCGAGGACTTCCCGGGCGTCTGGCGGCACGGCGACTTCTTCAAGGTCAACGCCCGCGGCGGCTGCTTCGTGCTGGGCCGCTCGGACGCCACGCTCAACCGGCAGGGCGTGCGCATCGGCACGGCGGAGATCTACCGGGTCGTCGAGGCCCTTGACCAGGTCGCCGGAGCACTGGTGGTCAGCCTCGACCTGCCGGACGGGAATTTCTTCATGCCGCTGTTCGTGGCGCTGGCCGAAGGCGTCACCCTCGACGCCGGCCTCGAGCGGACCATCCGGGACCGGCTCCGCCAGGAGTACAGCCCTCGTCACGTGCCGGACCGGATCATCCAGGTCCCGGCCGTTCCGACCACCCTGACCGGCAAGAAGCTCGAGGTGCCGGCACGCCGGATCCTGCTCGGCACCCCCGTCGAGCAAGCCGCAGACCGCAGCACGGTGGCCGACCCACGCGCGCTCGACGCCCTGGCCCGGTACGCCCGTACCCAGCGCGACTACCCCCTGGCCACCACCGCCGTCTGAGCCGCACGACCCTCGTATCCCCGCTCCCTACCGTCTGAGCCGCACACCCTGGAGAGCTCCGTGAACGATGTCAGACCCGTGCCCCGCTTCCCACTGCCTTCGGAGCTGACCGATGTGGCGGGCGCCGAAGGCTGGGCGTCCATGTACCCGTACTACACCCGGTTCCAGCCCGAGGACGACCAGCGGTTCTGGTTCTACAACGCGATGCACTTCCCGGAGCCGATGCCCGCGTTCGACGCCGTCACGGCCGAGGCGCCGTACACCGCCCTCGGGGCGAACACCGCGCGCATGTTCGTCTTTCCCACGACGCTCGGCATCGAGCACCGCATCGTCAACGGCCGGGTCTACATCACCGCCAACCCGGTCACCGATCCCGAGGAGATCCAGCGCAGGCTGGCGGTGTTCAGCGAGCGGGCGGGCCACTACTACGAGAACTGGGACGAGCTCTACGAGGGCTGGGTCACCCGCATCACCGGACTGATCGACGAGGTCCAGCGGATCGAGGTTCCCCGGCTGCCGGAGTTCGAGGACCCGGACGTCGTGTTCCAGGCCAAGGGCGTGGCCCAGAACCACTACGTCCGCGAGAACTACCACCGGCTGATCGACCTGTACTCCAAGATGTGGCACCACCACACGGAGTTCCTGATGCTCGGCTACGGCGCCTACGTGGTGTTCTTCGAGTTCTGCAAGACGTCGTTCCCGGAGATCCCCGACCAGGACGTGGCCCGGATGGTCGCCGGGATCGACGTCATCCTCTACCGCCCGGACGACGAGCTGAAGAAACTCGCGAAGCTGGCGGTCGAGTACGGGGTCGACGACCTGTTCGTGGAGGGGTGCGACCCGGACAAGGTGCTGGCGGCACTCGCCGTCCGCGGCGACGGCGGCCGGAGCTGGCTGACGGCCCTGGACGACGCCCGCGAACCGTGGTTCAACATGTCGACCGGCGCCGGTTTCTACCACCACCACCGCAGCTGGAACGACGACCTCACGGTGCCGTTCGCGGCGCTGCCCGGCTATGTCGACCAGGCCAGAAGGGGCGAGTTGCTCGACCGCCCCACCGAACAGCTCACGGCCGAGCGCGAGCGCATCGCCCTGGAGTACCGCTCCCTGCTGGCCGGCGAGGAGGAGCGGGCCGCCTTCGACCAGATGCTGGGCCTGGCCCGCGTGGTGTTCCCCTTCGTCGAGAACCACAACTTCTACTGCGAGCACTACTTCACCACGAAGTTCTTCGCCAAGGTCCGCGAGTTCGGTGAGCTGCTGCGCGACCAGCGTGTCCTGGCCGACGCCGAGGACGTCTTCCAGCTGAACCACAACGAGGTCGGGCAGGCCCTGACCGACGTGATGCTGGCCTGGGCGGCCGGCAGCAAACCGGTTGGCTCGGCGCGGGTGCGCGAGACGGTCGCGGAACGCAAGCGGATGCTGGACGCGCTCGCGGGCTGGTCCCCGCCGCCCGCGCTGGGACCGGTCCCCGAGGCGCTCAACGACCCGGCGGTCCGCATGCTGTGGGGCATCACCGCCGAGACCATCCAGGCCTGGTCCACTCCGGTCACGGACGGCGATCACGAGGTGCGCGGCTTCGCCGCCTCGCCGGGCGTCATCGAGGGCCCCGCCCGGGTACTGCTCAGCGCCAACGACATCGGTCAGGTACGGGAGGGCGAGGTGCTGGTCTGTCCGGTGACCGCGCCCAGCTGGGGACCGGTCTTCGGCAAGATCGCGGCTGCGGTCTCGGACATCGGCGGCACCATGTCGCACGCGGCGATCGTGGCCCGCGAGTACGGACTGCCTGCCGTCGTCGGCACGGGCCACGCCACCAAGCGGATCACCACCGGCCAGCGGCTGCGCGTGGACGGCGACCGCGGCATCGTCACAATCCTCGACTGAGCGTGGGAGGCATCACCATGAGTACGACACCCTTCGCCCGCCGGTTCGCGGACCTCCGGCTGACGGACCGGCCCACGGTCGGCGGCAAGGGCGCCAGCCTCGGCGAACTCATCTTCGCCGGCGCGCCCGTACCGCCCGGCTACGTCGTGACCATCGCGGCCTTCGAGTCCTTCCTCGCCGCCCTCGACCCGAGCGGTGAGATCCGCACCGCCATCGAGGCTCTGGACGCCCAGGACACCGAGGCGATCACCCGCGCGGTCACACCGGTCAGGGAACGCATCGAGGCGGCCGAGCTGCCGGAGGAGGTGACGGCGGCGATCCACAGACACTACCGGGAGCTGGACAGTGAGTCCGACACCCCGGGCGAGCCCGCGCCCGTAGCCGTACGGTCCAGCGCCACCAGTGAGGACGCCGAGGACGCCAGCTTCGCCGGTCTGCAGGACACCTATCTGTGGGTGCGCGGGGAGGACTCCCTCGTCGAGCACGTCCGCCGCTGCTGGGCCAGTCTCTACAGCGTGGAGTCGGTCAGCTACCGGCGGCGGCTCGGCCTGCCGGAGCACGACCTCGCCATGGCCGTCGTCGTCCAGCGCATGATCGACCCGCGGTGCGCCGGCGTCATGTTCACCCGCAGCCCGCTCACCGGAGACCGTTCGGTGGTGGCCCTGGAAGGCTCCTGGGGCCTGGGATCGGCTCTCGTCAGCGGTGACGTGACACCCGACAAGTACGTGGTCAGCAAGGTCACCGGGGACATCTGCTCCCGCACCGTCTCGGCGAAGCTGCGGCAACACCGGATGGACCCGGGAGGCTCCGGGGTGTTGGAGGAGGACGTACCGGAGTACCTCCGGGGCGAGCCCTGTCTGTCCGACGAGGAGATCCACGAACTCGTACGGCTCGGCCGGCAGGTCGAGTCCCATTACGGGGCACCGCAGGACATCGAGTGGGCGATCTCCCGCAACCTCGTCCCCGGCCACAACGTCTTCCTGCTCCAGAGCCGTCCCGAGACGGTCTGGGCGAGCCGCGAGCAGGCTCCGGTGGCCGCGCCGAAGGCAAGGGCGTTCGATCATGTGCTGTCGCTGCTCGGTGGCACGGGCTCCGGCTCCGGTGGGGGCACGCAGTGAGTCTGACCGGCGAGGACGTCCAGGACATCCTGCGGATCGTCGACGGCATGGAGGTCGACCGCCTCCATCTGCGCACCGGCCGGTTCGAACTGTCGCTGCGCCGCGGTGACGACGGCACGTGGACGCAGTCCGCGCGTACGACCGCTGAACCGGTGCTCGTCGACGGCCGGGACGCGCAGCCGGCTCCGAGCGGGGCTGCTCCGGAGCAGAAGGCACCCGCCCGCGAGGGTCTGACCGAGGTGCGTACACCCCTGCCCGGAGCGTTCTACCGGGCGCCGAAGCCCGGAGCGGCCCCCTTCGTGGAGATCGGGGACGAGGTCACCGAGACCACGGTGATCGGGATCGTCGAGACGATGAAGCTGATGAACTCCGTCTACGCGGGGGCGTCCGGCACGGTGGCGGAGATCTGCCTGCGGGACGGCGAGTTCGCCGAGCAGAGCACGGTGCTGATGTTCGTCGACACGCGGGCCGGAGGGGCGGCGGCGTGATACTCCGACGTGTTCTGATCGCCAACCGGGGCGAGATCGCCCTGCGCATCCTGCGAACGTGTCAACGACTCGGCATCGAGGCGGTCCTCACGGCGTCCGACGCCGATCTCGACTCCGTACCGGCCCGGCTGGCCAACCGGGTGGTGCGCCTCGGCCCGCCCCCGCCCTCGGCCAGCTATCTGGACGTCGACGCGGTGCTCGCCGCGGCGAAGGCCGCCGGTGCGGACGCCGTCCATCCCGGCTACGGCTTCCTGTCCGAGAACCAGCGGCTGGCCCGGGCCTGCGCCGAGGCAGGCATTGTGTTCATCGGCCCCACTGTGGAGCAACTGGCAGCTGTGGGAGACAAGTTGGAGGCCCGTCGGCATGCCGTCGCAGCGGGTCTGCCGGTGGTACCCGGCGGCCCGCTCGAGGATACCGCCGACGCAGCGCGACTCGCCGCGGAGATCGGCTTCCCGCTGCTGATCAAGGCGGTGGGTGGCGGCGGAGGCCGGGGCATGAAGCAGGTGCACGACCCGGCGGACCTGGCCGCCACCGTGGATCTGGCCGTCGCCGAGGCGGGCGCCGCGTTCGGTGACCCCCGCGTCTACCTCGAACGCTTCGTCGCAACCGGGCGCCATGTGGAGGTACAGCTCCTCGCGGACGGGGAGAACGTCGTCCACCTCGGCACCCGCGACTGTTCCGTGCAGCGCCGCTACCAGAAGCTGATCGAGGAGGCGCCCGCGCCTACCCTCGACCCGGCGCTGCGCGAGGAGATGCACCGCGCCGCCGTGGCCCTCGGCAAGCATCTGGAGTACCGGGGCCTGGGCACCGTCGAGTTCCTGGTCGACGTGGACCGGGGCACGTTCTACTTCCTGGAGATGAACGCCCGTATCCAGGTCGAGCACCCGGTCACCGAAGCCATCACCGGACTGGATCTCGTCGCCGAGCAACTCGCCGTCGCCGAAGGGCGACCGCTCTCCTTCGGCCAGGCGGACGTGTCCTTCACCGGCCACGCCATCGAGTGCCGGATCAACGCTGAGGACTGGGCGCGCGACTTCCAGCCGAGTCCCGGCACCGTGACGGAGGCGGTCTGGCCACTCGGTGAGGGCATCCGCATCGACACCCACCTCCAGGCGGGCGCGAGCGTGCCGCCGTACTACGACTCGCTGCTCGCGAAGCTGATCGTGCACGGCAGCGACCGTGCCGACGCGCTGGCCCGGCTGCGCGCTGCCCTCACACGGTGCGCCGTCGACGGGGTCAGCACCAACCTCCCGCTGCACCAAGAGGTGCTGGCGGAGGCCGAGTTCGCCGAGGGCGGCGTGGACACCGCCTGGTTCACCCGCTTCCTGCGGGACCATCCGGCAGGAGGCAGCCGTGGCTGAGATCCAACTCGTCGACGTGTCGCTGCGCGACGGCAACCAGAGCCTCTGGGGTGCCACCGGACTCAACACCGGCAAGATCCTCCAGATCGCGCCGGTACTGGACCGGGTCGGCTTCCGCGCCCTCGACTACACCTCCAGCACCCACATGGGCATGGCGGTGCGCACTCACCGCGAGGACCCGTGGGAGCGCATCCGGCTGACGCACCGCGCCATGCCCAACACGCCCTTGCAGTTCATCGGTACCGGGCTGCGCTTCATCTCCTGGGAAGTGGCCCATCCGGATTTCATGCAGCTGGTCTACGACCGGCTGGTGGCAAGCGGCGTCACCCGGTACGTCGTCCTCGACCCCATGCACGACATGGACGCCGTACGCGCATCCGCCCGCATGATCCGTCAGGCCGGCGCCACCGAGATCGTCGGCGCGCTGACCTTCACAGTCAGCGAGGTCCACGACGACATGCACTACGGTGCCCTCGCCGCGCAGATGGCCGCCTGCCCGGACATCGACCGCGTCTACGTCAAGGACCCCGGCGGACTGCTGACTTCCGAACGCGCCGCCACACTGATCCCGGCCGTTTTGGGCAGCCTCCGCGGAAAACCGTTGGAACTGCACTCCCACTGCACGATCGGCCTGCCCGGTCTGACCTACCTCAAGGCCGCCGGCCTGGGTGTGCAAGCTCTCCAAGTGGCCTGCGGAGCCCTCGCGGGCGGCACGTCGCTCCCCAACGCCCAGCAGGTCGTCGCCAATCTGCGCGAGCTCGGCCACTCCGTGGACGTCGACGACCGGCTCCTAGGCGTGGTCGCGGACTACTTCGACGGCATGGCGGCGGCCGAGGGGCTTCCCGTCGGCGGCCCCCGGGACTACGACGCCGCATTCATGCGCCACCAGGTGGCCGGCGGTGTGATGACCACCCTGCGCCGTCAACTCGACGAACTAGGTTTCAGCGACCGCTTCGACGCGGTCATCGAGGAGGTGACCCGGGTACGCACCGAACTCGGCTTCCCCATCATGGTCACTCCCCTCCCGCAAATGGTGTGCACCCAGGCCCTCTACAACGTCATCAGCGCCGAACGCTACGAGAACGTCTCCGACCAGGTCATCCGGTACGTGCTGGGCAGCTTCGGCCGCCCCACCGCCCCCGTGGACCCGCAGGTCGCCGACCGCATCCTGGGCCGGCCTCGGGCCAGGGAACTGGCCGAAGAACCGCCACCGCCCACCGTCGCCGAACTACGCCGGCGTTTGCCGCGCGGCATCAGCGACGAGGAGCTGCTCCTGCGCGCCACCATGCCCGCCGAGCAGGTGGACGCCATGGTGGCGGCCGGTCCGGCCCGGCGGGACTACAACCCCCGGGTCAAGCCAGTACTCGACCTGCTGGGCGGCCTGCGGGCCCGCCCGGCACCCCCCGAACTGATCCTGGAACGGCCCGACTTCCGACTGGAGCTGCACCGTGACCGCCGAGACGGCTGACGAGACCACCGACCTGCCCGGCCGTCTGCGGGCCGTCCGCGGTGTCGTGTTCGACATGGACGGCACGCTGGTCCTGGGCGACCGGCGCAACCACGGACTCGCACCCCTGCCCGGGGCTCTGGAGATCACCGCCGCCCTCACCGCCCGCGGCCTGCCCTGGCTCACCTTCACCAACGGCACCACCCGCACCCCCGAGTCCTACGCCGAGACACTGCGCCGCATCGGCTTCGACCTGCCCGACGACGCCATGCTCACCCCGGCCACCAGCGCCGTCGACCACTTCCTGGCCACGGGCCACCGCAGCGTGCTGGTACTCGGCGGCGAAGGCCTGAAGGAGCCGCTGCGCAAGGCCGGCATCCAGATCGTCGCACCCAAGGGCAACCCGAAGGCCGACGCCGTACTGGTCGGCTGGTACCGGGAGTTCACCATGGACGACCTGGAAGCCGCCTGCCACGCCGTCTTCGGCGGTGCCACCCTGTACAGCAGCTCGCAGTCGGTGTTCTTCGCCAGCGCCGACGGCCGAGCGCTCGGCACCTCCCGGGCCATCTGCGCCATGATCAGCAGCGTCACCGCCATCACCCCACAGGTCGTGGGCAAGCCCTCTCTGATCGGCCTGCACTGCGCCGCGCGCCGGCTGGGCGCCGCCGCACATGACCTCGCCGTCGTCGGAGACGACCCTGAACTGGAGATGGCGATGGCCTCCCGCGCCGGCGCACTCGCCATCGCGGTGACCACCGGCATCCACCCGGCGAACCACTACACCTCACTGCCGCCGGAGCAGACCCCGGACCTCACCCTCGACGGAGTCGGCGGGCTGCTCGGCCGCTTCTGAACGCGCGAGCCGGTGAGAACGGGCCATGCCACCTCCTACCCGGTCTGCTGTCCACCCAGCGCCCAGTCCTCGACCAACCGCCCGGCCGACGCCCTACGCGAGCTCGGTCTCACGGGCTGAGCACGCATCACGCCTGCCCGCTACCCTGCGGATACCTCACGCCCCGTGATACTGCAGGAGGCGGCAGCCCGTCAGCCCTACGACACCACGAGTTCAACTGCAGTAGCGGTAGTTCGTTAAATCCGGCTGTGGTGTGGGTTGACGACAGGTCGGGCTGGTCGTAGGCCGGGGGGCTTGCCATCAGGACGTCGAGGCCCGGCCACCGCGTCGAGTAGCACCCGCCGTGCTTCTTCCTCGTCGAGGCCGACCAAGGACGGTGCCAGCAAGGCACGCAACATCGGCGTCGCCACTGCTTCGTCAATCCGTAGCGGGATCAACTTGTCCCTGGCTGCCAGGACAGCCGACCACTCCTCCGTCGTGAAACGACCGGCATCGAAATAGGCAGTGGAGAACAGAGCGAGCGTCTGTCCTTCCGCCAGGGCGGCGTTCATCTTCAGGATGAAATTGTCCCCCGCACCCCAGTCCCAGCAATCGAGCTCGACGGTGAAACCAGCGACCTCTAGCTCCCCGGCTACTACTGCAACGGTGCTTGTTCTGATTGCTGGGCAGTTTTCAGGGGCTGTGTCCGCGTCGTTTGTAGTGGCTGATGCGGGCTTGGTGCTGGCGTCGTCGGCGCCAGGTTGACCAGTGCAGGATGTGGTCGACCGGGGTGGGGCGGCGGTCGGTGAGGCGGGTGATCAGGCGTCGGATTTCGGCGAGGCTGAAGGGGATGAGCTGGGAGGATCCGTTTCTGCTTTGTCCGTGTCCAGTTGGCGGGCTCGCAGGACGGTCAGGCAGGCGTGGGCGGCCATGGCCAGGGTCATGTGGCGGTGCCAGCCGGGGTAGCGGCGGACCTGGTAGTCGTCCAGGCCGCATTCTTGCTTCGCGGTCTGGAAGCATTCCTCGACAGCCCAGCGGCTGCCCGCGATGCGGATCAGCTCGTCCAGCGTCGTGTCGGCGGGGCAGTAGGCGATGTAGTAGGAGATCTCCTCGGGCCTGCTCACGCTGCGGCGGGCGAGGACCCAGTGCCGGCGGTCCTCGCGGTGCCAGGGCCTCACCTCGACGCGGGCCCAGTCGTAGATCCGCGGGCCGTGGGCTCCTTCGCCGCAGGAACGGCGCTTCCATTTCTGCCGCGGCAGGCCGGGGAACAGGTCGTGGACGGGGTGGTCGAGTGACCAGCGGGTGACGACGGTGTCGTGCCGGGTGGTGGCCATGACGTGGAAGACGTCCGCCTGCTCCAGCTCGAACCGCCAGCCCTTGCTGTAGCCGTAGGCGGCGTCCGCCGTCACCCAGCCGAACGGGACCTTGTCGGCGATGGCCCGGCGGACCATCGCCTTGGCCATGGCCACCTTCGTCTCGAAAGCGACACTGTCATCGATGCCCGCCCGCCTGCAGCGCTCCCGGTCATCCGTCCAGGAGGTGGGCAGATACAACCGGCGGTCGATCAGAGTGCGTCCACGGCCGGTGGCGTAGGCGAGGAACACACCGATCTGGCAGTTCTCGGTGCGGCCGGGGGCCCGTATTTCAATTACTGCTCGGCAGAGGGGTGTTGGTGGGAGTCTGAGATATGACCCCGTGCCTGTCAGGCCGCGTTGCCGCTCGTGCTCTGCGGGCCAAGTTCGATCAGATCCTGCCGCACCTCGATGAGCGCCGCCGCCGGTTGTACCTGGCCAGTGAGGCGACGGCCCTCGGCCGCGGCGGGATCGTCCGGGTCGCCGCCGCCTCCGGCACCAGCACTGCAACCATCGCGCGAGGCATGACCGAGTTGGCCGGTCGCTCCTCACCAACCCTGCGGGTCCGGGCTCCAGGTGCGGGCCGCAAGCGGCTGACAGACACCGACCCTGGTCTGCTGCCCGCACTGGAGTCGCTGATCGAGCCGCACACCCGAGGCGACCCCGTCTCCCCGTTGCGGTGGACCACGCTGTCGTTACGGGCCCTGGCCTCGACCCTCACCGCACAGGGCCACCCGGTCTGCGCTTCGACCGTCGGACGCCTGCTGCACACCCTGGGCTACAGCCTGCAGGGAACCGCGAAGACCACAGAGGGCATCAGCCATCCGGACCGCGATGCCCAGTTCACCCACCTCAATGCCACAGCTGCCGCGTTCCTCGACGATGCCCAGCCGGTGATCAGCGTCGACACCAAGGCCAAGGAATGGCTCGGCAACCGTGACCGGCCCGGTCGCACCTGGCGCCCGGGCAAGAACGCGATCAAGGTGGACTGCCACACGTTCACCACCAACGACCAGCCCATGGCCATCCCCTACGGGATCTACGACATTGCCAACAACAGCGGATGGGTCAACGTCGGCACCGACCACGACACCGCCCAGTTCGCGGTGGAGTCCATCCGACGCTGGTGGCAGCACCGCGGGCGGGCGGACCACCCGAATGCCACCCGGCTCCTGATCACCGCCGACTCCGGCGGCTCCAACGACCCCCGCCGCTGGACCTGGAAAAGCAACCTTGCCACCTTCGCACGAGAGAGCGGCCTGGAGATCACGGTCTGTCACCTACCGCCGGGGACGTCGAAGTGGAACAAGATAGAGCACCGGATGTTCTGTCACATCACCGCGAACTGGCGGGGGCGGCCGCTGACCAGCTACCAGGTCGTCCTCGAGACCATCGCCGCCACAACCACCAGGGCCGGCCTGACCATCGGGGCCGAACTGGACACAGGCAGCTACGACCTCGGCATCATCGTCACACCCGCCGAGTTCCACGCCCTTGCGATCACACCCAACGCCTTCCACGGTGACTGGAACTACACACTGTCTCCCGTTCCACCGCGAGCGCCAGACGCGCCGGCAACGGCACACCGGACCGACCCGGCCCTGACCGCGATGCTCACCGACCCGGCCCTGACCGGCATGTCACGAACCGCCTTCGAGCATCTGGTGGCGATCTCGGAGCCTTTCTGGGACGCGTTGGCCGAGGCGGCATTCCAGCGACGCTTCCACCGCCCGCGCAGCTACCGCCACCCACAGACCAGCAGCGTGGACCACACCCACCGGCTCCTGGCAGCCATCCTTCGCCGTCGCAGAGCGGTGACCATGACGTTCCTGGCCCAACTACTGGGCGTCAACCGCACCAACCTGTCCATCCAGTACCAGGACGCAAAACGGCTCCTGGACCTGCACCGGATCCTCGTCACGCCGATACCCGGATCGCCCGCCCGCACATGGGAACAGCTGCACGCCCGAACAACCCCCGCGGAAACCTGTCGCTGACAGTTATTGAAATACGGGCCCCGGCGGTTCCGGAGTACTGCCTTTGCACGCCGGCCGAACGGACGCCCTTCTTCAGAAACCCGGTGTCGTCGACGATCAGCACGGCGCCCGGGTCTCCGAGGTGTTCCACGACGTAGTCGCGTACGTCGTTCAGGACCTCGTCGGCGTCCCACTCGATCCGGTTCAGCAACCGGTGGATGCGATCGGGCCCCGTGTGCCCGGCCTCCTCCGCCAGCGTCCAGCCGTTCTTCCGCTGCAACGGAGCAAGCAGCCCACGCATATACGCCAGCGCCGACTGCCGCGGCTCCTCCCGATTGAACCGGTGCACGAACCGCTCATGCAGAGCACCCAGTTCTCCCGCCCACAACCTGACATCAGCAAGGGGGACTGTCAAACGAGTGGCCCTGTCTCACATTCGGTGGTGACGGAGAGTTGTGAGGGTCGTTGACCTTCATGTGATGGGTGTCAACGAGCTTGTGCGGACGGTGTTTTCGGGTCTGTCCCCACTGGTCATGGTGGATGTGGTCGACGAGGGTGAGCGGATCGTGGTGCGGGCCCGGACACCGCT
>NZ_JAQYWT010000172.1:0-302 GCF_036322545.1 Streptomyces sp. SP18BB07 | reverse complement strand
TTTTTTTTTTTTTATATTAACTTATATTTAAAATAATACCTCGTCGCCCCCCTGGCGGGCGGGGGTGGGTGGGGTCGGGTGGGGGCGCGCGCCCCCGCCGCCCCCCGCCCCCGCCCCCCCCCCACCCCCCCCCCCCCCCCCCGCCGAGCCGGCCCCCCCCCCCCCCACCCCCCCCACCCCCCCCCCCCCCCCCCCCCCAACCCCCCGGAGCCCCCCCCAAAACCCACCACCCCCCCCGGAAAACCCACACCCGCCTCCCCCCCACCCCCCCCCACCCCCCCCACCCCCCCCCCCCCCCCCCC
>NZ_JAQYWT010000171.1:0-311 GCF_036322545.1 Streptomyces sp. SP18BB07 | reverse complement strand
GGGGGGGGGGGGGGGGGGGGGGGGGGGGGGGGGGGGGGGGGGGGGGGGGGGGGGGGGGGGGGGGGGGGGGGGGGGGGGGGCGGGGGGGGGGGGGGGGGCGGCGGGGCGGGGCGGCGGCGCGGCCGGGGCCCGGGGGGGCGCGGGCGCGGGCGACCCGCGCCCCGCGCGCGGCGCCCCGCCCCCCCCCCCCCCCCCCGCCCCCCCGCGCCCCCCCCCCCCCCCCCCCCGCCCCCCCGCCGCCCCCCCGCGCCCCCCCCCCCCCCCCCGCCCCCCCCCCCCCCCCCCCCCCCCCCCCCCCCCCCCCCCCCCCC
>NZ_JAQYWT010000170.1:0-335 GCF_036322545.1 Streptomyces sp. SP18BB07 | reverse complement strand
TGGGCCCCGGGCCAAAAAAAAAAAAAAACAAAACAAAACAAAACAAAAAAAAAAAAAAAAAAAACCCCACCACAAAAAAAACAACACCCACCCCACCCACACAAAACCAAAAAAAAAAAAAAAACAACCCCCCCCCCCCCCCCACCCCACCACAACAAACACCCCCAGCCCACCCACCACCCCCCACCCCACACCACCCCCCCCCCCCCCCGCCCCCCCCGCCCGCCCCCCCCGCCCCCCCCCCCCGCCCCCCCCCGCGGCCCCCGCCGCCGCCCAGCCCCCCGCCCCGCCCGGCCGGCCGCCCCCCGCACCCGGCCGGGCCGGCGCGCCCCGCC
>NZ_JAQYWT010000169.1:0-290 GCF_036322545.1 Streptomyces sp. SP18BB07 | reverse complement strand
CCCCCGGCACGCCCCCGCCTCGGCCCCCGCCGCACCCGCCACGGCCACGCGACCACCCACCTCTCCCTGGCTGCCAGGAGAAGAGTGCAAACCCGCCATATCAGGTGGAATGGTGTTCTGTCGTGTGATGTTGCGTTCAAGGTGGTACGCGCGGAGGCCGCCATCCAACTCCCCCGCCAGATCGGACGAGCGTCGTGTAGGGCAGGCGTGGCCGCGGGTGTGGAGTTCTCGGTGGTCGACGTAGCATGAAAGAACGGGGGGGGGGGGGGGGGGGGGGGGGGGGGGGGGGG
>NZ_JAQYWT010000168.1:0-5390 GCF_036322545.1 Streptomyces sp. SP18BB07 | reverse complement strand
GTCAAGGTCGCCGTCGAAGAGGGCCAGGAAGTCAAGGAAGGCGACCTCGTCGTCGTCCTGGAAGCCATGAAGATGGAACAGCCCCTCAACGCCCACCGCTCCGGCACCATCAAGGGCCTCACCGCCGAGATCGGCACCTCCATCACCTCCGGCGCCCCCATCTGCGAGATCAAGGACTGACCCGTACGCAAAAGCCCCGCGCCCCAGGCTCTTTGAGGGCGCGGGGAACTGCGCGAGTAGCCCCACTCATCCGCACCCGCGCAACCACACGCATCACCCGAGCTCTTAGGCTGAAGACGCCCCGGCCAGAAGAGAGCAGGTGAAGCCACGGTGAGCCCCACCCCGGTCAAGCCCCCCGCAGGGGCCCGGCCCATGCGAGCCGACGCCCGCCGCAACCACGACCGCCTGCTCACCGAGGCCCGCCTGGCCTTCGCGGCCCACGGCACGACCGCCTCGCTCGAGGACATCGCCCGCCGGGCGGACGTGGGCATCGGCACCCTGTACCGCCACTTCCCCAACCGTCAGGCCCTCCTGAGCGCGGTCTTCGAGGAAGCGGTCGCCGATCTGCTGGCCCGCGCCGATGCACAGCTGCACGCGGACCAACCCTGCGCGGCACTCGTCGCCTGGCTGCGCGACATCATCACCCACGCGGCCGAGTACCGAGGGCTGGCGCAGGCCCTGATGACGGTCTCGTACGCGGACTCCCGCGCCGTGGACGAGGACGCCTCGGACCTGGCCCGGTGCTGCGCCCCCATCCGGGAGGCGGGCACCGCGCTGCTCAGGCGGGCGCAACACGCTCACGCCGTGCGCGACGACGTGTCCATCGGCGATCTGCTCCAGCTCACCCACGCGATCGCGCTGGCGGCCGAGGAAACCCCGAACGACCCGGAGCTGGCCGACCGCCTGCTGACACTGACCTTGCGCGGCCTGAAGCCGTAGTCACCGAAAGCCGTAGCCACCGAAACCGGCCACCGGCGTAACGCACCCGGCGAAGCAACCGGACGACAACACCGGAAAGATTCGCCCGGCCGCGCGGGGCTACCGGCGCCGTAGATCAGCGACCCGGGCCGCGCGCTCCCGCTCCCGTTCACCGGTGGGCGGCTGGTCGCCCAGGACCGTGGCGGTGCGCAACTGGGGCGCGGTGCCGTGGACCTGGTTGCGGCGGGGCCCCGGGAGGGGCACGTCCCGGCGCGAGGGGCGCGCCGGGACGGGATCGCCTCCCGTACCACCGCCGCCCGACGCCCCGGCCACGGAGATCTGCACACCCTGATCGGCCAGGGCCTGCAACTCGGTGACCGCGCGGTCGTCATGGCCGGTCGGATCGTCGGTGACCAGCCGGGTGATCACATCCGTCGGCACCGTCTGGAACATCGTGTCGGTGCCGAGCTTGGTGTGGTCGGCGAGGACGACGACCTCGGCGGCGGCCTGGACCAGCGCGCGGTCGACGGACGCCGACAGCATGTTGGACGTGGACAGGCCGCGCTCGGCGGTCAGTCCGCTCCCGGACAGGAAGGCCTTGGAGACGCGCAGCCCCTGGAGGGACTGCTCGGCTCCGGAGCCGACCAGGGCGTAGTTGGAACCGCGCAGGGTGCCGCCGGTCATCACGACCTCCACACGGTTGGCGTGGGCCAACGCCTGGGCCACCAACAGGGAGTTGGTGACGACGGTCAGCCCGGGGACCCGCGCGAGCCGGCGTGCCAGCTCCTGCGTGGTGGTTCCCGCCCCGACCACGATGGCCTCGCCCTCTTCGACGAGGCTCGCGGCGAGATCGGCGATGGCCGTCTTCTCGGCGGTCGCGAGATGAGATTTCTGCGGAAAGCCGGACTCCCGCGTGAACCCGCCCGGCAATACCGCACCGCCGTGTCGGCGGTCGAGGAGTCCTTCTGCCTCCAGAGCGCGCACGTCCCGCCGTACGGTCACTTCGGAGGTCTGGACGACGCGGGCGAGCTCACGGAGCGACACGGCTCCATTGGCCCGCACCATTTCGAGGATCAATTGACGACGTTCTGCAGCGAACACGAAACTGACAGTAACGCCAACGACCATCTGCTTTCAGCAGTTTGCGCCGAATAGCAGAAGTTGTTCGCAGGGTGGGGCGAGAAGTGATATAGGGACGATCCCGGACGGAATCCGTAACAAATCGGTCAGACAGGCCGTCGGGCCGTCGGGCTGCCGGACTGTCAGGCCGTAGGACCGTCGGACCGTCAGACCCCGCCACCCGACTTGCGGGTGTGCAGCTGACGCGCGACCTCGGCGATCGAGCCGGACAGCGACGGGTACACGGTGAACGCGTTCGCGATCTGCTCGACGGTCAGGTTGTTGTCGACCGCGATCGAGATCGGGTGGATCAGCTCGGAGGCGCGCGGGGAGACCACGACACCGCCCACGACGATGCCGGTGCCCGGCCGGCAGAAGATCTTCACGAAGCCGTCCCGGATGCCCTGCATCTTGGCGCGCGGGTTGCGCAGCAGCGGCAGCTTCACGCCGACCGCGTCGATGACCCCGGCGTCCAGGTCGGCCTGGGTGTAGCCGACGGTGGCGATCTCGGGGTCGGTGAAGACGTTGGACGACACGGTCTTCAGGTTCAGCGGGGCCACGGCGTCGCCGAGGAAGTGGTACATGGCGATACGGCCCTGCATGGCGGCGACGGACGCCAGGGCGAACACCCCGGTCACGTCACCGGCCGCGTACACACCGGGAGCGGTGGTCCGCGAGACCTTGTCGGTCCAGATGTGCCCGGACTCCTTGACCTTGACCCCGGCCTCCTCCAGGCCCATCCCGGCGCTGTTGGGGACGGCGCCGACGGCCATCAGACAGTGCGAGCCGGTGATGACCCGGCCGTCCGCGAGCGTGACCTCGACCCGGTCCCCGACCCGTTTGGCGGACTGGGCCCGGGACCGCGCCATGACGTTCATGCCGCGGCGGCGGAACACGTCCTCCAGGACGGCGGCGGCGTCCGGGTCCTCGCCCGGAAGCACCCGGTCACGGCTGGACACTAGCGTGACACGCGACCCGAGCGCCTGGTAGGCGCCGGCGAACTCGGCACCGGTGACACCCGACCCGACGACGATCAGCTCTTCGGGCAGCTCGTCGAGGTCGTAGACCTGGGTCCAGTTGAGGATGCGCTCGCCGTCCGGCTGTGCGTCGGGCAGCTCACGCGGGTGTCCGCCGGTGGCGATGAGCACGGCGTCGGCGGTCAGGGTCTCCTCGGACCCGTCGGCGGCGCGCACGACCACCTTGCGCGACCCGTCGAGGTCCTGCTGCCCCGCCAGCCGCCCGCGCCCGCGCATGACCCGCGCGCCGGCGCGCGTCACGGAGGCGGTGATGTCGTGCGACTGCGCCAGCGCGAGCCGCTTCACACGCCGGTTGACCTTGCCGAGGTCCACCCCGACGACACGCGCGGGCGTGTCGATGTGCGGGGTGTCGTCGGCGACGATGATCCCCAACTCCTCGTACGAGGAGTCGAAGGTCGTCATCACCTCGGCCGTGGCGATGAGGGTCTTCGACGGCACGCAGTCGGTCAGCACCGACGCCCCGCCCAGACCGTCGCAGTCCACGACGGTCACCTCCGCGCCGAGCTGCGCGGCCACGAGCGCCGCTTCATATCCGCCGGGTCCGCCACCGATGATCACGATCCGAGTCACATGCCCCATTGTCCCGCACGAGCACGGGTGCCAACGAGTCGGGGGGTGCGGGCCGCAGGTGATCGGCCCGCAGGGCCATCACAGGGGCGCGGGGAACTGCGCGACCAGCCACAACGCACCCGCACCCGCCACACACCCAAGGCACCCCACCCCCATGAGGCGCCCCCCGCCCCAAGCGGAGCGCTTACCCTCTCCCCATGTCGCTCTACGCCGCCTACGCGGGCAACCTGGACTCACGCCTGATGTCCCGCCGCGCCCCCCACTCCCCGCTGCGCGCAACCGGCTGGCTGAACGACTGGCGGCTGACCTTCGGCGGCGAGCACATGGGCTGGGAGGGCGCCCTGGCCACGGTCGTGGAGGCCCCGCGCTCCCAGGTCTTCGTGGCCCTCTACGACATCGCCCCCATGGACGAGGACGCGATGGACCGCTGGGTAGGCGTCGGCCTGGACATATACCGCCGGATGCGGGTCCGCGTGCACACCCTGGACGGCGAGGAACCCGCCTGGGTCTACGTCCTCAACGGCTACGAGGGCGGTCTGCCCTCCGCCCGCTACCTGGGCGAGGTGGCGGACGCGGCGGAGTCCGCCGGCGCGCCCCACGACTACGTGATGGAACTGCGCAAACGCCCCTGCTGAGGCACCGGCCGAGGAGCGCGAACGCGCCGCACGCCCCCCCGCACGCCGGCGCCCCGCGTTGGAAACGACAAGACAACGATCGCAATCCCGTGCGCCTCGTCATCTACGCGCGTAGGCTCCAACCGGATACCCTCGTCGCGTGAACGCATCTCTTCTTCCGGACGACATCCAGGGCGACCCGTACGCCGCCGCCGACGCCGCCGCCGCGCGCCTGCGTGAGCTGACGGGCGCCGAGACCCACGACGTCGCCCTCGTGATGGGCTCCGGCTGGGCTCCGGCCGTGGACGCCCTCGGCGCCCCCGAGGCCGAGTTCCAGGTCACCGAGCTGCCCGGTTTCCCGCCGCCGGCGGTCGAGGGGCACGGCGGCAAGGTCCGCTCGTACAAGATCGGTGACAAGCGCGCGCTCGTCTTCCTGGGCCGCACCCACTACTACGAGGGCCGTGGCGTCGCCGCCGTCGCGCACGGCGTCCGCACGGCCGTCGCCGCCGGTGTGAAGACGATCGTCCTCACCAACGGCTGCGGCGGTCTGCGCGAGGGCATGCGTCCGGGCCAGCCGGTTCTGATCAGCGACCATCTGAACCTGACGGCGACCTCGCCGATCGTCGGCGCGAACTTCGTCGACCTCACGGACCTCTACTCCCCGCGACTGCGCGCCCTGTGCAAGGAGATCGACCCCTCCCTCGAAGAGGGCGTCTACGCGCAGTTCACGGGCCCGCACTACGAGACCCCGGCGGAGATCCGCATGGCCCGCGTCATCGGCGCGGACCTCGTCGGCATGTCCACGGTCCTGGAGGCCATCGCCGCGCGCGAGGCTGGTGCCGAGATCCTGGGCATCTCGCTCGTGACCAACCTGGCGGCCGGCATGACGGGCGAGCCCCTCAACCACGAAGAGGTCCTCCAGGCCGGCCGCGACTCCGCGACCCGCATGGGCGCGCTGCTGACGCAGGTCCTGAACCGCCTGTAAGACTCCGGACGCGGGTCACGTTGTCGGGTGCGGGCCCGGTGGGGGCTGGTCGCGCAGTTCCCCGCGCCCCTGAAAAGCAGGGGCTGCGCCCCGTGCTTTTCGGCCCGAGAGGGCCGGAGGCCCTTAAGGGGCGCGGGGAACTGCGCG
>NZ_JAQYWT010000167.1:0-5335 GCF_036322545.1 Streptomyces sp. SP18BB07 | reverse complement strand
CGACCTCACCCACACCGGGGACAAGACGACCACCACGGTCGCCATGGACTTCGGCCGCATCACCCTCGACCAGGACCTGATCCTGTACCTGTTCGGCACCCCCGGCCAGGACCGCTTCTGGTTCATGTGGGACGACCTGGTCCGCGGTGCCATCGGCGCCGTGGTGCTGGTGGACACCCGGCGTCTCGCCGACTGCTTCCCGGCCGTCGACTACTTCGAGAACAGCGGCCTGCCCTTCGTCATCGCCCTCAACGGCTTCGACGGGCACCAGCCCTACACGCCCGACGAGGTGCGTGAGGCGCTCCAGATCGGACCCGACACCCCGATCATCACGACGGACGCCCGCCACCGCGCGGACGCCAAATCGGCCCTGATCACCCTGGTCGAGCACGCGCTCATGGCGCGGCTGCGCTAGGAAACAGGGCCGAAGCACCACGACTGGGCCCAAAAACAGGACGCAAGTCCACAACGTCATACGGCAGTTGTCGTAGTTACACCGGAGCCGGCTGTGTCCTTTGACACGGTCGGCCTCGGTGTTCATAACGTTTCGACAGAGAAATAGGGTGGTACGACCACGCGTCGCGGTCGATCGGTGCCGCTGCGCTCACAATGGCCCCGCTTTTTGCCGGGGCTCGCTCTTTATGACCGTTTTATCTGGGACTTACATCACGCGGAATCGTTGCCTCCCAGTGTTTGGAAGTCCTCAGCGTGACGTGCTGGAATGCCTGAACTGCCCATTAGTCAAAGACGTACTAGGGCGTGGAGTCACCCGCGGCACGACGTAGGTGCCGGCGCCGAGAGGTTGTTGGTCGAGTGAGGCGAAGCAAGAAAGGTCCCGAGCCGTCGGCGCGGGGCAACTTCACCCCGCCGCCGCGCGGAGCGGCACCCGCACAAGTGACCGGACCGGAGCCGACGGCAGTTCCCGCGCCCAGCGGCAGTCGTCTCTCCCCCCGCAACTGGCGTGTACCCACTCGCCTGAACGCGATTCTCCTCATACCCGTGCTGGTCGGCCTGGTCATGGGCGGCTTCCAGGTGAAGGGCTCGATCGACACCTGGCAGGAGGCCAAGGACGCCGAGAAGGTCGCCAAGATCGTGGCCGCCGCCGGTAGCTACGCCGAGGCGCTGCTCAACGAGCGTGACCTCTCCGCCCAGCCTCTGCTGGAGGGCAACCGGGACAGCGACGTCGTCAAGGACGCCCGCGCCTTCACCGACGAGAAGGCCGACGCCTTCCACGCCGAGGTCGTGGGGATGCCGTCCGGGCAGGGCCTGGAGCGCCGTCTGCGCCTGGTGGAGGAGGCCGAACCGTCGCTGGAGAAGCTGCGGCAGACCGCCTTCACCCGGGCCGCCGATCCGGTACAGACCGAAGAGGGCTACGTCACCGTCGAGCACCTCCTGGCGGAGTTCTCCAACGAGCTCGGCCTCGGTACCGGCAACATCACCGCGTACGGCCGTACGGTCTACGCGGTCACGCTCGCCAAGGGCGCCGCCTCTCTGCAGCGCTCGATCGGAACCCACCTGCTGGTCCGGCCCAGCGAGGACGAGAGGGTCTTCCGTCAGCAGGTCACCGCGTTCACCTCGTACGCGTACCTGGAGAACATCGCCGTACAGGAGTACGTCTCCGGCGGCACCGAGGCCGACGCCGCACGGCTCGAGTCGGTCATGGCGCAGAAGACGGAAGAGGGCAAGAAGCAGGCGGCCGAGGCCGCCGCGAAGAACCCCGACTACGTCGCGCCGCCGGACACCATGCTGAAGATGATCCAGGCGATCGGCAGCGGTGCCTCCCGCGAGGACCTCGCCAAGCAGGGCGTCACCTACCAGAACTGGATGGCGGCCTCCACGCTGAAGTTCGAGGGCTACAGCGAGGTCGAGACCGAGCTGATCAACCGCGCGGTGGAAGAGGCCGGCACGATCGCCTCGGACGCCCAGCGCGACGCCTACATCAACGGCGCCATCGTCATCGTCGCCCTGCTCGCCGCGTTCATCATCGCCGGGATCATGGCCCGCCAGATGAGCCGGGCGATGCGCCAGCTGCGCAACGCCGCCTTCGGCATCGCCGAGCAGCGTCTGCCGATGCTGGTCGACCAGCTCTCGCGCACCGACCCCGGCCGGGTCGACACCCGGGTGGCCCCGATCCCGATCACCTCCACGGACGAGATCGGCGAAGTCGCCCGCGCCTTCGACCAGGTCCACCGCGAGGCCGTCCGGCTCGCCGCCGAGCAGGCCCTGCTGCGGGGCAACATCAACGCGATCTTCACCAACCTCTCGCGCCGCAACCAGTCGCTGATCGAGGGCCAGCTGACCCTGATCACCGACCTGGAGAACAACGAGGCCGACCCGGACCAGCTGGAGAACCTCTTCAAGCTGGACCACCTGGCGACCCGTATGCGCCGCAACGGCGAGAACCTCCTGGTCCTCGCCGGCGAGGAGCCCGGCCGCCGCTGGGACCAGCCGGTCCCGCTGATCGACGTGCTGCGCGCCGCCTCCTCCGAGGTGGAGCAGTACGAGCGCATCGAGCTCTCCGGTGTCCCGGAGGCCGAGATCCACGGCCGCGCCGTGACCGACCTCGTGCACCTGCTGGCCGAGCTCCTGGAGAACGCCACCACGTTCTCCTCCCCGCAGACCAAGGTCCGCGTCACCGCGACCCGTCTCCCCGACGGCCGCGTGATGATCGAGATCCACGACAAGGGCATCGGCCTCACCGCCGAGGACTTCGCGGACATCAACCACAAGCTGGCCAACCCGCCGACCGTGGACGCCGCGATCTCGCAGCGCATGGGTCTGTTCGTGGTCGGACGGCTGTCCGACCGGCACGGCATCCGCGTCCAGCTCCGCCCCTCGGGCGAGCAGGCCGGTACGACCTCGCTGGTCATGCTCCCCGACGTCATCACCCACGGTGGCGGTGGCGAGCAGCAGCCGCAGGCGGACCAGTTCACGGTCTCGCAGATCATCCCGGAGCAGCACTCGTTCCAGCAGCCGGGCCTCGCCCCGATGCGGACCGCCGCCGAGCTGGGCTTCGACGACAGCCGGTACGAGGTTCCGGACGACCTCCGTGACCTGGACCCCGTGGGCCGCTCCCTGATGCGTGAGGAGCGTCGCGCGGCCCTGGAGTCCCAGGCGCACCAGAACCCGCAGCTGCCCGCCGCCGAGGCGCCGCGCTACGGCGACGACTTCCAGTCGTCCGAACCGTCCTACGACAACGGCGCGACCACGTACGCGGACCCGCAGCGGTCGTACGACCAGCAGACGGCGTACGAGGAGCCGCAGCAACCGTCGTACGACGAGGCGTACTTCGGCCAGGGCAACGGCATGGCGAACGGCAACGGGCACCTCCCGGGCGGGAACGACACGTTCAGCGCTACCGGCGGTTACCCCGAGCCCTCGTATGCGGAGTCCGTCCAGGAGGACCACGCGGCGGCCGCCGCGCACGCCCCGGAGACGTACTCGGGCTTCGAAGAGCCGTCCTACCAGGACGACTGGCCGCAACAGCAGGACTACCAGAGCTCGTACCGCTCCGAGTACGCTCCGGAACCGGAATCCACGCAGGCCGCTGACGTGAAGGAGCCTGACAGCGTAGGCTTCGACCGTCCGGGACCCACCCCTTCCGCCGGCCACGCGCTGACCGACGCCGGCCTGCCCCGCCGCGGCTCCACCGCGAGCGCGGGCGGCACGAGCGCGGGCGCCGTGAACGGACGACAGGGTACGGCCCAGGACCAGCAGCCGACGACGGCCGGGGGACCGAACGGTGACTGGCGCTCGGCCAACGACGAGCGCTGGCAGCAGGCCTCCCAGCTGAAGAAGCCCAAGGCAGGCGGGGTCACCTCCTCCGGTCTGCCGCGGCGGGTGCCCAAGGCCAACCTGGTCGAGGGAGCCGCCACGACGACCCCGCAGGGAGGTCCACAGATCTCCCGCGCTCCCGAGGACGTCCGGGGCAGGCTGAGCAACCTGCGCCGCGGTGTCCAGCGTGGGCGCAACGCAGGCAGTGAAACGAACGGCCAGGCCACTAGAAATCAGCACAGTGGTCCTGACAGCACCTACAACCAGGAGCGTTAGTGTGAGCCCGATGAGCCAGGCGGCACAGAACCTGAACTGGTTGATCACCAATTTCGTGGACAACACCCCCGGGGTGTCGCACACGGTGGTGGTCTCCGCCGACGGACTCCTTCTGGCGATGTCCGAAGGGTTTCCCCGCGACCGTGCCGACCAGCTGGCGGCCGTCGCGTCGGGGCTGACCTCTCTGACCGCGGGTGCCTCCCGCATTTTCGAAGGTGGCAGCGTCAATCAGACGGTTGTGGAGATGGAGCGGGGATTCCTGTTCATCATGTCCGTATCCGACGGTTCTTCGCTCGCCGTACTCGCACATCCGGAAGCCGACATCGGCCTCATCGGGTACGAGATGGCACTTCTGGTGGACCGTGCCGGTTCGGTCCTGACGCCCGATCTTCGTGCGGAGCTCCAGGGCAGCCTGCTCAACTAACAGTCAGACCGTGCGTTTTGACGTCCCGGGGCCGTAAGGTTTCGGGACGCGGCTTCCAATGAGCCATGGATGCCAGCACAGTCGGAGGAGGAGAGAACGTGGCAACACCCCCAGGCGGTTCATCGTCGGGCAACTGGTCCTACCCTGGCCAGGGGCCGGGCCAGGGTGACCAGAACCGGTACAACTTCCCCTCCGCACCGAGCCGCCAGCAGCCGTACGCACCGCAGGGCCCCGGCCCCTCGCCGTACGACCAGCCGCCGGCGCCGCGCATCCAGCCCGTGCAGCCGCAGCGCCGCACCCCGGAGCCGTCGCCCGCCGGAGCGGCGACCAACCCCCTGGTGCGCCCGTACGCCATGACGGGCGGCCGCACCAGGCCGCGCTACCAGCTCGCCATCGAGGCACTGGTGCACACCACCGCGCAGCCGCACCAGATGCAGGGCCAGTTGCCCGAGCATCAGCGGATCTGCAACCTCTGCCGAGAGATCAAGTCGGTCGCCGAGATCTCGGCGCTCCTGACCATCCCCCTCGGTGTGGCCAGGATCCTCGTCGCCGACTTGGCGGAGGCGGGCCTGGTCGCCATCCATCAGCCCGGCGGCGACGAGAGCGCCGGCGGCCAGCCAGACGTGACACTGCTCGAAAGGGTGCTCAGTGGACTTCGCAAGCTCTAGCGGCGGTCCTTCCCGCTCCACCACCTCAGCGAAGATCGTGGTGGCGGGTGGCTTCGGCGTGGGCAAGACCACGTTCGTCGGGGCCGTCTCGGAGATCAACCCGCTGCGTACCGAGGCCGTGATGACGTCCGCGTCCGCGGGCATCGACGACCTCACCCACACCGGGGACAAGACGACCACCACGGTCGCCATG
>NZ_JAQYWT010000166.1:0-13012 GCF_036322545.1 Streptomyces sp. SP18BB07 | reverse complement strand
GGTGGCCGCCTGGACCACCTGCCCCTTCACCCCCGCCCCCAAGGTGCCCGGAGCCCGCTGGGTCCTGCCCCGCCTCGTCGCCGAGATCACCTACACCACCCGCACCCGCGCCGGATACCTGCGCCACCCCTCCTGGCACCGACTCCGCCCCGACCTCACCCCCGACGACTCGCCTGAGGCCAACCGCTCCTAGAAGCGTTTCTCGGAGACTGCGACCGGTAGGCGTGCATGTTGAGGCGTCGCGCTTCCTGATGCGGGCGAAAAGCACGTGACTGTGTGCGGTCGCCAAGGGCATTTCCGCTCCAGATGCCGCCACGCGGTCGCGGACGATCACCAGAACGCAGAAGCCGTCAACCTAATCCCAGAACGTTGCCCCGCAGCTGGGGACACAATGTCCCCAGCCCTACTACTGACCTTGTCGGATTAGCTTCGGGTGCCGGGGGTGAGGGTCAGGCCGGTTTCGGTGAGGCAGCCGTCGATGAGTTCCGGCTGGCGCTGGATGTGGGCAAGGCCGCGGCGGAGGGTGCGGTGAGGTGGTCGGGGTCGGTGAACACGGTGTTGGCCATCGGGCCTCGCCGTAACGTAACAGGGACCAGACCCCTTCCACCGGGTTCAAGTCCGGGCTGTAGGAGGGGAGCTGGACGATCGTGAGCCAGTCGTGGCCTGCGGCGTAGTCACGCAGGCCAGCGGTGCGATGGGTGTTGAGATTCTCCCAGACGACGATGATCGCAGCGCCTAGCTGCAGGTGCGCACGGACCAGGAGGTCGCGGTAGTCCTGCCAGGTGAAGCTCTTGCGTGCACCCTTCAGAAGCGAGTGGAAGCGGGGCCGGTAGATCATCCGAGACCTCTCGCCGGGCCGGTAGCAGCACATCGCGGCAACCGAGATCCGCCGTCGGGACCGGCCCCTCACTCTCACCACGGGAGTCTGCCCGCGGCGGCCCCAGGTGCGGGTGTGTGGCGGCGTCATCGCGACCCGGCCTCGTCCTCGAAGACGATCCAGGCATGAGCGCCGCCGCGGTGCTTCCACCTGCGGCCACACGTCCTTCTTCCAGAGCTCAGTTGCCGCTCGCAATGTGTCCACCAAGGCTGCGAACTCCGAGGGGGGGCGCCAAGTCGCGCAGGGTGAGGCACCTGGCGGCCGAGGGACCCCCGCGCCTCCTTCGGCAGATCCGGGAGTTGGGCTGCACCAGCAGCGCCAACCTGCTGGTCCGCTACCTCAACCGCAGGTAGGCGACTACGAACAGGTAAAAGTCGGTGACGAGTCTCCTGGCGAGCGTCTTGTCGACGCCTGCCCCGCCCTCCAGCGTGATCCGATGTTCTTGTTCATGCGGTAGCCGGGGGTGATGTGACTGCTGTTTTCCCGGAGAGCGTGGGCCTCGCCGGCCCTGGGGACCTCGGTCATCAGTATGAACACCTTGCCTCGTACCTCGAGAGGTGGCGGTCAGGGGCGTCGGCCAAGGGGACGCTGACGGCACGCCCCAACCTTTTCTCTGACGTGGCGCAATGGGCGTAGGCTGCGGACACGTGATGGTCGGCAAGCGACACCCCACGCGTTCTTCACAGGCCGGACGCAGCGGCCAGGCCGCGGTTCCGCTGTACGGTTTCCAGCCCCCGGTCGGCACTCCGTATGGCCTTGAGGTGAATACCGTCGAGGACTTCTTCGCCCAGCACGACGACTGGCCCTGGAATCCGCCCCGTCCTGGCCGTGCCACTTTCCACTACCTGATCCTGGTGACCGAGGGTGAGCTGCTCCACGATGTCGACCACGTCACGCGGACCGTTGCCTGCGGCCAGTGGCTTTGGGTGCGTCCCGGGCACGCGCAGTGCTGGCATCCGCCGGGTGCCGTCCGAGGCTTATTCATCCTGTTCGAGCCGGACGTGCTGACGTCCGACACCGCCCGCCTGCTGGCCCCCCTCACCGCGCACGAGGCCCCTGCCGTGCTCAGCCCGCACCCCGATGACGCGGCCTGGCTGCGGCAGACGGCGCTCCAACTCCTGGACGAGCACCGTGCACTGGGGCGCCGCCGGCTCGACGTTCACCACGCCCTGCGGCGCAGCCTGCTCGAATCGCTGCTGCTGCGCCTTGCCAACTCCCCGGACGTCACCGCCACCGGCGCGGCAGCGGGCGGCACGGGCCGCAGCGACACGTACGCACGTTTCGTGGACGCCCTGGAGCTGCACTTCCGGGAACTGCACCGGGCCGCGGACTATGCCGGGCTGCTCGGCTGCTCGGTCCGCACCCTCAGCCGCGCGGCCCGGGACGCCACCGGCAAAGGGGTGCGTGAGGTCATCGACGAGCGGCGGCTGCTCGAAGCCCAGCGCCTGCTTCGAGGCGCCGGGTGGGACGCTCGGGCTGTGGCCCTCCATCTCGGCTTCACCGATCCAGCGAACTTCGGCCGCTTCTTCCGTAATCACACCGGTCTCACACCGGCCGCCTTCACGGCCCGCGAAGCCAGGACCGGCATGTGCGGCGGGCGCGGCACAAGCCCGCATCCCCGCGGCCCTCGGGCCCGGTAGGCCGTCACGGCTGGCCTGAGGGTGCGAGCACCTCGCGCAGGTAGCGGCCGGTGACGCTGTCGGGGCTTTCGGCGATCTGGCCGGGGGTGCCGGTGGCGGTGATGCGTCCGCCTGCCTCGCCGCCGCCGGGGCCGAGGTCGATCACGAAGTCGGCGTTGGCGATCATGTCGAGGTCGTGCTCGATGAAGACGACGGTGGCCCCGTTGTCGACCAGCCGCTGCAACACGCCGAGGAGGACGCGGACGTCGAGCGGGTGCAGGCCGACGCTGGGTTCGTCCAGGACGAACAGGGCGTCGTGCTGGTCGCGGTCGAGCTCGGTGGCGAGCTTGAGCCGCTGCGCCTCGCCACCGGACAGGGCGGGAGTGGCCTCGCCGAGGGTGAGGTAGCCCAGGCCCAGGTCGACGAGCGTCTGCAGGCGGGAGCGGACCTTGTTCAGGTCGCCCGTGTGCTCGACGGCCTGGGTGACGGTGAGGGCCAGCAGCTGCGGCAGGGTCAGCCCGTCGTCCGTCTCGCCTCCGCGCGGCACCCGGCGGACGGCGTCGGCCTCAGGGGCGTAGCGGGAGCCGTCGCAGTCGGGGCAGAGGATGTCGACGTCGGGAAGGAACTGGACGTCGAGTTCGATCTGGCCGGTGCCTTCGCAGGTGGGGCAGCGCAGGCTGCCGGTGTTGTAGGAGAAGTCCCCCGCTTTCAGGCCGCGTTGCTTCGCCGCGGGGCTGGCGGCGTAGGCGCGGCGCAGGTCGTCGAGGACGCCGCTGTAGGTGGCGACGGTGGAGCGGACGTTGATGCCGATGGGGGATGCGTCGACGACGTTGACGCGCGTGATGCCGTCCGGGGCGATCTTGCGGATGTGCTCCGGGAGGGGCTGCCCTGCGGCGCGCGCTTTCAGTGCCGGGACCAGGCTTTCCAGGACGAGAGTGGTCTTGCCGGAGCCGGAGGCACCGGTGACGGCGGTGAGCCGGCCGCGCGGAACGGACAGGTCGAGGGCGTGGACGGTGTGCAGCGGCGCGGTGCGCAGGTGGATGCGGCCCGTGGTGAACACGTCGTCGGCGTCGGGCCGGGGGCGGACGAGGATCTCTTCGCGGCCGGCGAGGAACCCCGCGATCAGGGACGCCTTGCTGCGCTCCACGTTCTTGAGGGTGCCTTCGGCGATGACGGTGCCGCCGTCGCGTCCGGAGCCGGGCCCGATCTCGATGAGGTGGTCGGCTTGGCGCAGGATCTGGATGTCGTGGTCGACGACGATCACCGAGTTGCCGTCCGCGAGCAGGCTGCGGATGACGCCGAGGAGGCCGTCGACGTTGGCGGGGTGGAGGCCGATCGAGGGCTCGTCCAGGACGTACAGGACACCCGTGGTCCGGTTGCGGACAGCGCGGGACAGCGCGACGCGCTGGCGTTCTCCGGTGGACAGGGTGGCCGAGGCGCGGTCGAGGGTGAGGTAGCCCAGGCCGAGTTCGATGAGCCGCTGGGCGGTGGCTGCCATCTGGGAGACGATGCTCTGCGCCATGGAAGCCATCGGTTTCGGCACGGTGGCGGGGATCGTCCGCACCCACGCGGTGACGTCGTCGAGGGTCTTGGCGGTGGCGTCGGCGAGGTCGATGCCGTCGACGAGGCTGGAGCGAGCCTGCTCGCTCAACCGGGTGCCGTGGCAGTCCGGGCAGGTCTGAACGCTGAGGAACCTGTCGACACGGTCGAGCCCCTTCTTGGTGGTGGCCTTCTTCAACGCCTCCTCGACCGTCTGGCGGGCGTTGCGGTAACTGGCGTTCAGCTCGAAGAGCTTGCCGTTCTTGGCCGGGTACAGGATGACGCGCTTGACCGGCTCCCCCTCGAAGACGATGCGGCGTTCGTGCTTCGTCAGCTTCGAGAACGGCACGTCGGTCCGCACGCCGAGCTCGGCGGCCACCTTCGGCACGGCTGCCAGGCCGAACATCTGCCACGGCAGAACCGCGCCCTCGTCGATGGTGCGTGAGGGATCGGGTACGAGGGCGTCCTCGTCGACCTCCCGCACGGTCCCGGTGCCGGAGCAGCGCGGGCAGGCACCCTCGCTGTTGAAGGCGTACGACTCCGCACTCGGCGGCCCGAACACCACCTGGCACTCGGGGCAGGTCAGGGGCAGGTCGAGGGCGACGTCCATGGTCGGCTCCAGGCGGTGCCCGTTGGGGCACTGGTGGTGGCCGAGCCGGGAGAAGATCAGGCGCAGGCTGTTGAGGAGTTCGGTGGAGGTGCCGAACGTGCTGCGCACCCCGGGAATGCCGGGCCGTTGGCGCAGCGCGAGCGCGGCGGGCACGTGCTCGACGCTGTCGACGGCCGCGTGTGCCGCCTGGGTCAGGCGGCGCCGGGTGTAGGTGGACAGAGCCTCCAGGTAGCGGCGCGATCCTTCGGCGTACAGCACACCGAGGGCGAGCGAGGACTTGCCCGAGCCGGAGACGCCGGCGATCGCGACGAGCCTGCCCAGCGGCACCGTGACGTCGATGTCCTTGAGGTTGTGCACGCGAGCCCCGTACACGGTGATCGCGTCCGGCGCGGCGGCCGCCGCGGAGTCTTCCGTCCCCTGCTTCGCAGGCTTGCCCACTGGTGGTCCTTTCGCTGCGCGCGATGGTCCGGACGGGATGGGTGACACCGTCACCCATCCCGCCACCTCCGATGAGGGGTGTTGCTTCGGAACCTGCCGGTCAGGAAGCGATCTTCTCCGTCACGGTCTCGGAGAACGCCCAGTTGGAGTGCACGATCCGCCACTGGCCGTCGATGAGCTTGTAGCCGTGGGAGGCGTTCCAGGCGCGCAGCTGCTTTTCCTCGCCGTTCTCGTCGAGAACGAAGGTGTTCAGGTTGTACCCCAGGACGGCGAGGTCGCCGTTGTCGCTGACGTGGACCTGCGGGTTGAGGTACTCGTTGCGGACGATGTGCGGGTTGGAGTAGATGGAGTCGATCCATGCGATGACCTTGTCCCGGCCGACCAGGATGTTCTCGAGGATCGGGTCGAAATAGCTCACCTCCTCGGCGAACGCGTCGAGGTAGCCACGGTTGTCGCCGACGCTCCACCGCTCGTTGAACGACTTCTCCAGCTCGATGATGGTCGTGCTGATTTCTTCCTTGTTGACGCCCATGGCGCCTCCTTTCGTGCATGCCGTGGCTGACTGTGAGCGCCACGGACCAGACAGGTGTTTCTTCAGTCGTCGAGCAGCACCACGTGCTTGCCCGGTGTGGTGCCGGCCTCGACGTCGGCCTGGGCATCGCGCACCTGCTCCAGGCCGTGGTGGACCTTCGCGACCGGCACCTTGAGCCGCCCGTCCGCGATGGCTTGCAGCTGCTGCTGGAACACCTCGGCGGGCAGGTCGGTGGCCTCGCCCGCATAGGCGGTCAGCCGCACCCCGCCAGGGATCATGAACGGGGTGAAGTCGGGGATCGTCCACTGGCCCGCCAGGGCTCCGGTGAAGCAGACGGTGCCGTGGCGGCGGACCGTGCGGAAGGTGTCGGCGAGGACCGAGCAGCCCACCAGTTCCAGTACGGCGTCGACTCCGTCCGGCATCAGCTCGCGCACCTGGTCGGCGATCGTGCCGTTGTCGACGAGAGGATGGTCGACGCCCACGGCCCGCAGTTCCCCCGCCCGGTCCTGGCTGCGGGTGGTGGACAGCACGGTGGCTCCGAGGTCCTTCGCGATCGTGGCCGCGCTCAGCCCGACCGTGGAGGTGCCGCCGCGGATCAGCAGCGTCTGCCCCGCCCGCAGACCGAGGCCCGTGGCGAGGGAGCCGTAGGCGGTCTGGAACATCTCCGGCAGCGCGCCGGTCACCTCCCATGGGAGGCCGGTCTCGAACGGGATGACCTGTCCCGCGGGGACGGTCACGTACTGCGCGTACGAGCCGTCGAAGGACCGGCCCATACCGCCCATCATGGTCGCCACCGGCTGCCCCGGGCGCAGCCCGCTGTCCTCGTCGGCCTCGTCGACCACACCGACGCCCTCGATGCCGGGGATCCGCGGGTAGGTGACCTCCGGGTCCGACTCGCCCTTGCGGGTGGTGACCTCGGACTCATTGACGCCGAACGCCCTCACCTTGATGCGCACCCATCCAGGCTGCCGCTCGGGCATCGGCACCGCGGTGACCCGCAGGGCATCCAGGCCACCGGGCCGAGTCACGACGACCGCTCGCATCGTCGCAGAGGCGGCGCCTGCGGACGCTGCACGCTTGTCCATGCCAGTTCCTTACCTATCGAGTACGACCCCGCAGGGCCGCCACGCCGGGACGCCCGCAGCGAGGCGGTCGCCGCAGCACCACTCGATCCTCTGTCGGCATACGCCGAATCGCTCAGTCGACTGCGGACATCTGGTGGTCAATGCGGGACACCCCGCCCGAGGATCGGAGGCGTCACCGGGCCGGTGTCCCAACCAGGGACTTTTGAGCGCCCGCCCCGACACCACGATGTCGGGGCCTCCTAGCTCCACGGCTTGCGCCGCCTACATGCGCCTTGGAGTAGCGCAACGGCATCTACGAACCCTTCTTCGGGCTCGCCGTCTGCCGGAGCGACCACCCCTACGTCCGATGGCTGGGAGGGCGGCAAGCCTCGGTGGCTTCTCCGGGCAGCTGCCATCGCTGGGCGCTCTGTCCGCCGAGCCCTCGCCATCGAACCCACGCAAGGGGGATAAGGCCACGGGTCCGCCTTCCGTGCGGTAATTGACAGGGTACGAAGGTACCTCTTAACGTACCCGCATTCGCCATGATGCCGTCTGCTCGATGAGGAGCACCGATGCAGCACCTTTACGACATTGACGTCCGGGTCCCGATGCGAGACGGCGTGGCCCTCGCCGCCAACGTGTGGCGTCCGGCCGAGGGGACGGCTCCGACGCTGCTCGTGCGCCTGCCGTACAGCAAGGACTCGACCATCCTCAGCCACAGTGTCGCGCTCCACATTCCGGCTCTGCTGGAGGCCGGTTACGCGCTGGTGGTGCAGGACTGCCGGGGTACGTACCGTTCGGAGGGCGAGTTCGTTCCTCATATGGCCGACCGGACCGACGGCGCGGACACCGTCGCCTGGATCACCGACCAGCCGTGGTCGGACGGCACGGTGGGCATGTACGGGGCGTCCTACCTCGGGATGGTCCAGTGGGAGACCGCCGTGACCGGCGCCCCCGGCCTCAAGGCGATCGCGCCCGCCTTCACTTCGATCGACAACTACGAGGCGCCCTGGTACGGCCCGGGCGGTGCGCTCTCGCTGAGCCTGGTCACGCTGTGGAACGCCATGATGTACGCGGCTGACGCGCAGCGGGCCCTGGCCCTCGGCGAGGACACCTTGTCCCAGCTCCAGGAGCTCGGTCCGGCAGCGCTGTTCCCTGAGCGTCTCAACGAGGTGCTGCCGACGGCCGAGGTCCCGGTCCTGAAGGCGTACGGGAAGTGGTGGGACGACTGGATGGCCCACCCCTCCCACGACGCGTACTGGGACGCCATGGAGCTCACGCCCGAGCTCAAGAACGTCACCGTCCCGGCGCTGAACATCGGCGGCTGGTACGACCTCTACATCGGGCAGACCCTGCGCACCTACACCACCGCCCGCCAGCAGGCAGGCACCGAGGGGGCGCGTGAGGGGCAGCGGCTGATCATCGGTCCGTGGGACCACATCTCCGCGGGTGGCGTCTATCCCGACCGGTCTTTCGGCCCGCTGGCCGACGCGCAGATGATGGGCCTGACCGGCCTGCATCTGAAGTTCTTCGACCGCTGGCTGCGCGGAGACACCACCGCACTGGACGGCGTGGCGCCGGTGAAGCTCTTCGTGATGGGCATCGACCAGTGGCGCGACGAGCAGGAGTGGCCGCTGCCCGACACACAGTGGACCGACTACCACCTCACCAGCACCGGCCGCGCCAACACCGCTGACGGCGACGGCGTGTTGACCACCGAGGCGCCGGCCGCTGCCGGCCACGAGACCTACCTCTACGACCCGCGCCGCCCGGTCCCCTCAGCCGGCGGGGCGTCCATGCCGACGACCCCAGGGTTCTGCGGCCCGGTCGACCAGCGCACGGTCGCCGCCCGCGAGGACGTCCTGTGCTTCGCCACCCCCGTACTCGACGAGGCCGTCGAGGTCACCGGCCCGGTCAGCCTGACCCTGTACGTCTCCTCGTCCGCGGTGGACACCGACTTCACCGCCAAGCTCGTCGACGTCTTCCCCGACGGCAAGGCCATCAACCTGTGCGACGGCATCCTGCGCACCCGCTACCGGGGCGGCCTCGCCACAGAAGAACTGATGGAGCCCGGCACGGTCTACGAGATCACCATCGACATGACCGGCACGTCCAACGTGTTCCTGCCCGGTCACCGCATCCGCGTGGACGTCTCCAGCAGCAACTTCCCCCGCTACGACCGCAACACCAACACCGGCGGCGTCATCGCCCAAGAGGGCGAGGAGCAGATGATCCCCGCGATCAACCACATCCACCACGGACCGAACCACCCCAGCCGTCTGGTGCTGCCGATCATCGACCGCAAGGACCAGTCGTGAGCGCCGCCGACCGGGTCGCCGAACTGACCGCGACCTTCACGGCGTCTTCCCTCGACGTGGCCCACCTGCTGTGCGACCGGCACCCCACCGACCGCGTCGCGTTCACCGTCGTCGACGGCGACGGCAGGGCTTCGACGCTGACCTTCGGCGAACTCGCCGCAGACTCGCACCGATACGCGCGGGCGCTGCAAGGGCTCGGCGTCGGGCCGGGTGACAGGGTGGCGACCCTGATGGGCAAGAGCACCGACCTGGTCACCGTGATCCTGGCGATCTGGCGGCTCGGCGCGGTCTACGTCCCGCTGTTCACCGCGTTCGCACCCCAGGCCATCGCCCTGCGGCTGGAGGGCGCGGGTGCGCACGTCGTGGTCGTCGACCCCGACCAGCGGCACAAGCTCGATCCGGGCCCCGACATGCCGGACGACCCCCAGCGCCGCGTCGTCGTCACCGGGACCGGCGCCTCGCGCGGTGAACCGGGCGCGGGAGACCTGTCGCTGGCCGACCTCGTCGCAGCCACGTCGCCCGAGCCGGTCTCGACTGTCACCACGAGCGGGGACGGGCCTCTCGTGCACATGTTCACGTCCGGCACCACCGGCAAGCCCAAGGGCGTCATCCACCCCGTCTCCTACATCGCCGGATGGCAGATCTATCTGGAGTACGGGCTGGGTGTGACCCCGGACAGCAGCTATTGGTGCGCGGCCGATCCCGGCTGGGCCTACGGGCTGTACTCCGCCATCGTCGCTCCGCTGGCCGCCGGTGTCCCCAGCCTGTTGCTGTCCGGCGGGTTCTCCCCCGAGACGACCTGGCGCACCCTCCTCGACCACCGGGTCACCGACTTCACCGCCGCCCCCACCGTGTACCGGGGACTGCGCTCCTCGTCGGTGCCGGTGCCACAGGGCTTGCGCCTGGAGCGGGCGTCCAGCGCGGGTGAGCCGCTGACCCCCGAGGTCAACGAGTGGGCCGCCACCACGCTCGACCTGTCCGTGCACGACCACTTCGGCCAGACCGAGGTCGGCATGCCCCTGGCCAACCACCACCACCCCGAACTCGCCCGCCCCCTCAAGACCGGCTCGATGGGCCGGCCGGTGCCCGGCTGGAGCCTCACCGTCCTCGCCGACGACAAGGACGAGCCCGCCGAACCGGACGTGCTCGGCCGCGTCGCGATCGACGTCGCGGCCAGCCCGCTGATGACGTTCCGCGACTACCAGATCCCTGGGCAGAGCGCTTCCAAGTTCACCTCCGACGGCCGCTACTACCTCACGGGCGACGCCGGACGCGTCGACGCCGACGGCGACTTCTTCTTCTCCTCCCGCGACGACGACGTCATCATCATGGCCGGTTACCGGATCGGACCGTTCGAGATCGAGAGCGTCCTCGCCCAGCATCCCGCTGTCGCCGAGTGCAGTGTCATCGGCGCACCCGACGACGTCCGCGGCGAGGTCATCGAGGCCTACGTCGTCCTCCGCGACGGCGTCGACGCCACGCCGGAACTGGCCACCGAGCTCCAGCAGTTGGTCAAGACCCGCTACGCCGCCCACGCCTACCCACGCACGATCCACTTCATCGACGCCCTGCCCAAGACACCCAGCGGCAAGATCCAGCGCTATGTGCTGCGCAACCGCCGCCGCACCGAACTCACCACCCCGGAGCCACGTTGACCGGCACGGAACCTCTCCACACCGAACCCCTGCTCGTCGAGCAACGCGGCCCCGTCCGCTGGCTGTCGCTCAACCGCCCCCAGCGGCGCAACGCCCTCGATAGCACCCTGATAGCAGCCCTGGACAAGCAGATCACCAGCGCCGAGGCCGACCCCGCAACCACGGTCGTCGCGGTGGCGGGCAAGGGACCGAGCTTCTGCGCCGGCGGGGACTTCCACCAGTTCCTCGAACTCCACGACCGGGGGGAGAACCCGGTCGGCTTCCTGACCGACGTGTCGGCCTGCTTCAGCCGAATCGCGGCCAGCCCGAAACCCTGGGTCGCCGTGCTGCACGGTCACGCCGTCGCCGGGGGCCTCGAACTCGCCCTGGCCTGCGATGTCGTCGTCGCCGCCGACACCACGCTCATCGGCGACGGCCACCTCCAGCGGCGCCTGGTACCGGCCGGCGGGTCCAGCGTCCGGCTGCCCGACGCGGTCGGACGGGGCCTGTCCCGCTGGCTCCTGCTCACCGGCGAACTGCTCCCCGCGACCGCCTTCGCACACACCGGCTGGATCCACGCGATCGTGCCCGAGGCCGACCTCGAAGCGACCGCCACCCGCGTCTGCCGGCAGTTGGCCGACCGCCACAGCCCCGCCCAGCAACACCTCAAGACGCTGCTACACCGGATCGACGGCATGGCCCCCGAGCAGGCCCTGCGCGAGGAACTGGCCACCTTCGCCGACAACTGGCCGGCGAGCGAGGTCGCCGACGCCCTGCGGGCCTTCCTCACTTCCCAAACCACGAAAGTGCCCACCACAGCGGCGCCCACCATGAAAGCGGACCACACATGAATCGCTACCAGGGACGCGTAGTCGCCATCACCGGCGCCGCACAGGGCCTCGGCCTCGCCATGGCCACCCGCTTCGCCGCCGAGGGCGCCACCGTCGCGCTGGCCGACGTCAACGAACAAGCCCTCACCGACGCCGCCGGAACCCTCACCGACGCCCACGACACAAAGCTCCGCACCGACGTCGTGGACGTGACCGACTCGGCCCAGGTCAACGCCTGGATCGAATGCGTCACCACCGACCTCGGCCGCCTTGACGTGCTGGTCAACAACGCCGGCATCATCCGCGACAACCGAATCGAGGACATCACCGACGACGACTGGCACGCCGTCGTCGACGTCAGCCTCACCGGCGGCTTCCACTGCGCCCGCGCCGCCTTCGGCCCTATGAAACGCCAGGGCTACGGACGCATCGTCAGCTTCTCCTCCATGTCCTGGCGGGGAAACTTCGGCCAGACCAACTACGTCGCCGCCAAGGCCGGCATCGTCGGCATGACCCGCACCCTCGCCCTCGAAGGCGCCCGCCACGGCATCACCGCCAACGCCATCGCCCCCGGCCTCATCGAAACACCCATGCTCGCCTCCATGAACGGCCCCGCACGCGACAAACTCACCCACAAGATCCCCATGCGTCACACCGGCCGCCCCGAGGACATCGCCGAGGCCGCGGCCTTCCTCGCCAGCGAAGCCGCCGGCTACATCACCGGCATCGTCCTCGACGTGGACGGCGGAATCTCCATCGGATCCTCAATCCGGTAGCGCCGCTTCGCCGGTCAGGCAGTGACGGTGGGCTCGCCGTCGGGGACCGTCACGGCCCACGCGGCGTTGGAGCGCGTATGGCGCGCAGTCCTTCCCCCAGGGGCGTGGGTCGATACCCGACCCACGGTGGGTTTTCCTCGTGAGCGGTGGGACGACGATGCCTAACCTCTCGAACCGGCGCGTTTGCTGGTCAGGATGTGCGGGCTGACGTGGGGCAGCACGTCGCGCAACTTGGTAAAGCGGTGAGCACCGCTTGGCCTTCGCACGCAACAATGTGGCACCATCCGCGAAGCCCTACCTGCGCGCGTGGTGTCTCCACCAGCAGCTCCTTCGTAAGCACCTACGGCGACAGCAGTCGGTGCGCTCGGCCGAAGGCACCGTCTCGGTGCTCGCCGCCGGGCTAGTGGACAGCGGCGTCTCGCACGCGGTGATCGAGTCCCGGTTTTACATTGCTACTGCCGAACGTGCTACGGGCTTGGGGAACATCGGTACAGCGGTTGGCGCTGAGAACGATCTTGAACAGCGAGCGGTGAACTTATAGCACGGGCGGTCTGCTTACGAGGGCCCTTCGGCAAAGATCCACGTTCTGTAGCGGCGGGTGGTTGGCTCCGCCGCATGCCGGTGGAATTTCTGGCGGATGACCAGGCCGAGGCGTACGGGAAGTTCGTCGAGGAGCCGACGCGTCCGGAGTTGGAGCGCTTCTTCTTCCTGGACGACGTGGACCGCGATCTGATCGCGCTGCGGCGTACGCAGTACCACCAACTGGGCTTCGCGC
>NZ_JAQYWT010000165.1:0-35990 GCF_036322545.1 Streptomyces sp. SP18BB07 | reverse complement strand
CGCCGCCTGAACGTGCTCTGGGCCCTGATACGCGACCACCGGACCTTCGAGGCCACAGCTCCATTCCCTGCTGCCGCAGCGGCATGACCCAATCACGAGGCGTCACCACCCCGGCTTGACAACGTCATTGGGAATCCTCCTGACGCTCAAAAGGTGTCAAGTGATGCGGAACCCACCCCCTTTCCACCGTCCACCTCTTCCTCACCCCCAGCAACTGGAGCCCCACGCGAGGTAGTTGACCCCTCAAGAGCAAAGAGCGACGCCCTTGAACGCGAAACGGGTGTGGCCCGAGCCAAGATGGCTCGGGCCACACCCGTCAGTGCTGGAGCGGAGCGTCAGGGCAGCTGCGTCGCCCGCGCCTCACGCCGGTTGTCGCGGAAGTTGTTCACGCGGCGTGCCGTGGCGAAGAGCGGGATGACCGCGCCCATGACGAGCTGCAGCGCGCAGCCGGTCTGGAGCAGCAGCTGACCGCCGGGGGCGTCGAAGGCCCAGGCCGCCAGCAGGCCCATCGCCAGGACGATCCAGGTGAGCACCGCCCCCGCGAGGGGACCCCGCGGCTTCGGGTACTCGACGCGGCTCACCATCAGCCACGCGACGCCGACGATCGCCAGAAGGGTCGCCACGAAGGGCAGCTCCAGGAGCACGATCGAGATGACCGTCAGCGCGCCGAACGGCGACGGCATGCCCTGGAAGGTGCCGTCCTTCACCGTCACGCAGGAGAATCTCGCGAGCCTCAGCACCACGGCCAGCAGCACGACGATCGCTCCCACCGCCGCCACCCGCTGGTGCGCGTCGTCCGCGACCATGCCGTAGACGAGGACGAAGTACGCCGGCGCCAGGCCGAAGCTGATCAGGTCGGAGAGGTTGTCCAGCTCCGCGCCCATCGGCGAGGAGCGCAGCTTGCGCGCCACCAGGCCGTCGAACAGGTCGAAGATCGCCGCGCACAGCATCAGGATCACCGCGGTGGCCGCGCTGTGCCGGGCCATGCCCGACTCCTGGCTGCCGGTGAGGTGCGGGATCAGGATGCCCGTGGTGGTGAAGTACACCGCCATGAAGCCGCACGTGGCGTTGCCCAGCGTGAGGGTGTCCGCTATCGACAGGCGGAGCGACAGCGGCATCTCCTCCGCGTCGTCCTCCACCTCGTCCACGTCGGGCACCCAGCCGGCCCCGGTCTGGCCGGGTTGGGTCTCCGGATCAATCACGGTCAATGCGAGTCACCCCAGCCACGGTCTTCTGGCCCACCTCGACGTCGATCTCCACACCCTCGGGCAGGTAGATGTCGACACGGGAGCCGAAGCGGATCAGCCCGATCCGGTCACCCTGCTCGACCTTGGTGCCCTCGGGGACGTACGGAACGATGCGGCGAGCCACGGCGCCGGCGATCTGGATCATCTCGATGTCACCGAGTTCGGTGTCGAAGTGCCAGACGACGCGCTCGTTGTTCTCGCTCTCCTTGTTGAACGCCGGTACGAACCCACCCGGGATGTGCTCCACCGACGTCACCGTGCCGGAGAGCGGCGCGCGGTTGACGTGGACGTTGAGCGGGCTCATGAAGATCGCGACGCGGGTGCGGCCGTCCTTCCACGGCATGATGCTCTGCACCACTCCGTCGGCGGGCGAGATGACCCGGCCCTGGGCGATCTCACGCTCGGGGTCGCGGAAGAACCACAGCATGCCCGCCGCCAGCGCGGTGGCGGGTACGGCCACGGCGCGCGCGGCGCCGGAGCGGCGCGAACGGGCGAGGCTGAGTGCTGCGGTGGCGACGGTCGGGAGAAGCCACGGCGATGCTCCGCGCGCAAGACGTACGCCTGCCAGGCTGTCGCGTGGTGCAGAGGTTTGGCTGTGGGGCATGGATGACCTTCGTAGCGGATGATGCCGCGCGGTGACTGGGGACGGCGGCTTTCACGGGATCGTACCGGTCGCAGACCGCAACTGGGCAAGCCAGGAAGCCGAGTCGACGGCCGAAGCGTGCTGACGGGGTGTGATCTTCTTCTCGAAGAAAACACCCCGAACCAGACAACCGACCCTGGACCAACCGCGTACTAGCCCTGGAATCGATACTCTTCGAGCAGTCGACGACCGATGATCATTTTCTGGATTTCGGCGGTACCTTCACCGATCAGCAGCATCGGTGCCTCACGGTAGAGGCGCTCGATCTCGTACTCCTTGGAGAAGCCGTAACCGCCGTGGATCCGGAAAGCGTCCTCGACGACTTCTTTGCAGTATTCGGAGGCGAGGTACTTCGCCATCCCTGCTTCGAGGTCGTTTCGTTCGCCCGAGTCCTTTTTGCGTGCTGCGTTGACCATCATCGCATGCGCGGCCTCGACCTTGGTAGCCATCTCGGCCAGCTTGAACTGGATCGCCTGGTGCTGGGCGATCTGCTTGCCGAAAGTGTGGCGCTGCTGGGCGTACTGGACACCGAGTTCGAATGCACGCTGAGCGACACCGCAGCCACGTGCGGCCACATTCACCCGGCCCACCTCGACGCCGTCCATCATTTGGTAAAACCCTCGGCCCGTGGTGCCGCCGAGTACACGATTGGCCGGAATGCGCAGTCCGTCCATGATGAGCTCGGTCGTGTCGACGCCCTTGTAGCCCATCTTGTCGATCTTCCCGGGAATGGTGAGGCCGGGGCGGACCTCTCCGAAGCCGGGCTCCTTCTCGACCAGGAAGGTCGTCATCGACTTGTGGGGCGCCGTGCCCTCGGGGTGTCCTTCGTCACTTCGGACGAGAACGGCGACCAGTGTTGACGTTCCGCCGTTCGTCAGCCACATCTTCTGACCGTTCAGGACGTACTCGTCGCCGTCCTTGACCGCCTTCGATGTGATCGCCGACACGTCCGAGCCGAGCCCCGGCTCCGACATCGAGAAGGCGCCCCGGACGTCGCCGGCCGCCATCCTCGGCAGGAAGTGGTTCTTCTGCTCCTCGGTGCCGTGCTGCTTGAGCATGTACGCCACGATGAAGTGCGTGTTGATGATGCCGGACACGGACATCCAGCCCCGGGCGATCTCCTCGACGCACAGCGCGTACGTGAGGAGGGACTCGCCCAGACCGCCGTACTCCTCGGGGATCATCAGGCCGAACAGGCCCAGCTCCTTGAGCCCGTCGACGATCTGCTGCGGGTACTCGTCCCGGTGCTCCAGCTCGGTCGCGACCGGGATGATCTCCTTGTCCACGAAGTCACGGACGGTGGAGAGGATCTCCTGCTGGACGTCCGTGAGGCCGTGGGTCTGGGCGAGTCGTGCCATGGCTACTTCTCCTGCTCCCTGAGCTCGGGGCGGCCCGGCTGCTCGCCGCCGCGCTCCTTGATGTAGGTCTCGGTGGGCACCATGACCTTGCGACGGAACACACAGACCAGCGTGCCGTCCTGCTTGTAGCCCTTGGTCTCGACGTACACGATGCCGCGGTCGTTCTTCGACTTCGACGGCCATTTGTCGAGCACGGTCGTCTGGCCGTAGATCGTGTCGCCGTGGAAGGTCGGCGCCACGTGCCGCAGCGACTCGATCTCCAGGTTGGCGATCGCCTTGCCCGAGACGTCCGGCACGGACATGCCCAGCAGCAGCGAGTAGATGTAGTTCCCGACCACCACGTTCTTGCCGAAGTCCGTCGTCTTCTCGGCGTAGTTGACGTCCATGTGGAGCGGGTGGTGGTTCATGGTGAGCAGACAGAAGAGGTGGTCGTCGTACTCGGTGACCGTCTTCCCGGGCCAGTGCTTGTAGACGGCCCCGACCTCGAACTCCTCGTAGGTGCGTCCGAACTGCATCGCGCTCAGGCCTCCGGGATCTCGAACTTGGACGTGCGCTGCATGCCCGCCGCCCGCCCCTTGCCGGAGATGACCAGCGCCATCTTGCGGCTGGCCTCGTCGATCATCTCGTCGCCGAGCATCGCCGAGCCCTTCTTGCCGCCCGCCTCGGACGTGTAGTAGTCGTACGCGTCCAGGATCAGCTCGGCGTGGTCGTAGTCCTCCTGCGAGGGCGAGAAGATCTCGTTGGACGCCTCGACCTGGCCCGGGTGCAGCACCCACTTGCCGTCGAAGCCGAGCGCGGCGGCCCGCTGGGCGACCTCGCGGTAGCCGTCGATGTTGCGGATCTGCAGGTAGGGGCCGTCGATCGCCTGGAGGTTGTTGGCGCGGGCGGCCATCAGGATCTTCATCAGGATGTAGTGGTAGGCGTCCGCCGGGTAGCCGGGCGGCTGCTCGCCCACGACCAGCGACTTCATGTTGATCGAGGCCATGAAGTCGGCCGGGCCGAAGATGATCGTCTCGACGCGCTGGGAGGCCGTCGCGATCTCGTTGACGTTGTTCAGGCCCTGCGCGTTCTCGATCTGCGCCTCGATGCCGATCTTGCCGACCTCGAAGCCCATCGTCTTCTCGATCTGGGTGAGGAGCAGGTCGAGGGCGACGACCTGCTGCGCCGTCTGCACCTTCGGCAGCATGATGCAGTCGAGGTTCTGGCCCGCGCCCTCGACGACGGTGACGACATCGCGGTACGTCCACTCCGTCGTCCAGTCGTTGACGCGCACGACCCGCGTCTTGCCCGTCCAGTCGCCCTCGTTGAGGAACTTGACGATGGTGTGCCGCGCCTCGGGCTTGGCGAGGGGGGCGCAGGCGTCCTCCAGGTCGAGGAAGACCTGGTCGGCGGGGAGACCCTGGGCCTTCTCCAGGAAGCGGGGGTTGCTTCCCGGTACGGCGAGGCAGGAGCGCCGCGGACGAAGACGGTTGACGGTCATGCGGGGACCTCCAGGGGGTCGAGCTGGTTCGCTTTCCGGATCTCGTCGACGATCCGGCCGATGATTCCGGTGATGTCGAAGTCCTTCGGGGTGAAGACCGCGGCCACGCCCGCAGCCGTCAGCTGTTCGGCGTCACCCTTGGGGATGATGCCACCGGCGATCACCGGAATATCTGTGGCTCCCGCCACACGCAGCCGTTCCAACACGTCCGGAACGAGCTGGGCGTGCGAGCCGGAGAGGATGGAGAGCCCGACCGCGTGCACGTCCTCGGCGAGGGCCGCGTCCACGATCTGCTCCGGGGTGAGGCGGATGCCCTGGTAGACCACCTCGAAGCCCGCGTCCCGGGCCCGCACCGCGATCTGCTCGGCCCCGTTGGAGTGTCCGTCGAGACCAGGCTTGCCGACCAGGAAGCGGAGCTTGCCGACGTTCAGGTCCTTCGCCGTCAGCTCCACCTTGCGGCGGACCTCCGACATGGCCGAGCCCTCCTCGGCGGGGACGGCCACCGGCGCCGACGAGACGCCGGTGGGCGCCCGGAACTCGCCGAACACCTCACGGAGGGCCCCGGCCCACTCGCCGGTCGTGACCCCGGCGCGGGCGCACTCCAGGGTGGCCTCCATGAGGTTGTCCGTGCCCTTCGCGGCCTCCTTGAGCCGCTCCAGCGCCTTGCACGGGCGCGGGTGGTTGAAGGGCGGCTGGTAGCGGGTGTCGCGCCAGTTCTGGAGGGACTTGACGACCCGCGCCTCGACCGCCGGATCGACCGTCTGGATCGCCGCGTCGAGGTCGGCGGTCAGCGGGTTCGGCTCCGTCGACTCGTAGATGTTGACGCCGACGATCTTCTCCTCGCCGGACTCGATCCGGGCCCGGCGCTCGGCGTGCGAGGAGACCAGCTGCGACTTCAGGTAGCCGGACTCGACGGCGGCCATCGCGCCGCCCATCTCCTGGATCCGCTCGATCTCGGCGAACGACTCCTCGACCAGCGTGGCCACCTTCGCCTCGATGACGTGCGAGCCCTCGAAGATGTCCTCGTACTCCAGCAGGTCGCTCTCGTGCGCCAGCACCTGCTGGATCCGCAGCGACCACTGCTGGTCCCACGGCCGGGGCAGGCCGAGCGCCTCGTTCCAGGCCGGCAGCTGCACCGCCCTGGCCCGCGCGTCCTTGGACAGGGTCACGGCCAGCATCTCCAGCACGATCCGCTGGACGTTGTTCTCCGGCTGCGCCTCGGTCAGCCCGAGGGAGTTGACCTGGACGCCGTACCGGAAGCGCCGCTGCTTGGGGTTCTCGATGCCGTACCGCTCGCGGGTGACGCGGTCCCAGATGCGGCCGAACGCCCGCATCTTGCACATCTCCTCGACGAAGCGGACGCCCGCGTTCACGAAGAAGGAGATCCGGGCGACGACATCGCCCATGCGCTCCTCGGGCACCTGGCCCGAGTCGCGCACGGCGTCGAGCACCGCGATCGCCGTGGACATCGCGTACGCGATCTCCTGCACCGGCGTGGCCCCGGCCTCCTGCAGGTGGTAGCTGCAGATGTTGATCGGGTTCCACTTCGGGATGTGGGAGACCGTGTACGCGATCATGTCCGTCGTCAGCCGGAGCGAGGGTCCCGGCGGGAACACATGGGTGCCCCGCGACAGGTACTCCTTGACGATGTCGTTCTGCGTCGTCCCCTGGAGCTGCGTGATGTCCGCGCCCTGCTCCTCCGCGACGACCTGGTAGAGCGCCAGCAGCCACATGGCGGTGGCGTTGATGGTCATCGAGGTGTTCATCTGCTCCAGGGGGATGTCCTGGAACAGCCTGCGCATGTCACCGAGATGGGCCACCGGGACGCCGACCCGGCCGACCTCGCCACGGGCGAGGATGTGGTCCGAGTCGTAGCCGGTCTGGGTCGGCAGGTCGAAGGCGACCGACAGACCCGTCTGCCCCTTGGCGAGGTTGCGCCGGTACAACTCGTTGGACGCCTCGGCCGTGGAGTGACCGGCGTACGTCCGCATGAGCCACGGCCGGTCCTTCGCTTGCCTGCCCGCGGCGGGCTGACGCTCACTCATTTCGGGACCTCAGACGTTCCGGAAGCGGTTGATGGCGTCGATGTGCTGGGCGCGCTTCTCGTGGTCGCGGACGCCCAGGCCCTCCTCGGGGGCCAGCGCGAGGACGCCGACCTTGCCCTGGTGGAGGTTGCGGTGCACGTCGTACGCGGCCTGCCCGGTCTCCTCCAGGGAGTAGACCTTGGACAGCGTCGGGTGGATCTTGCCCTTGGCGATGAGGCGGTTGGCCTCCCAGGCCTCGCGGTAGTTCGCGAAGTGGGAGCCGATGATCCGCTTCAGCGACATCCACAGGTAGCGGTTGTCGTACTCGTGCATGTAGCCCGAGGTCGAGGCGCAGGTGGTGATGGTGCCGCCCTTGCGGGTGACGAAGACGCTCGCGCCGAAGGTCTCGCGGCCCGGGTGCTCGAAGACGATGTCGATGTCCTCGCCGCCGGTGAGTTCGCGGATGCGCTTGCCGAAGCGCTTCCACTCCTTGGGGTCCTGGGTGTTCTCGTCCTTCCAGAACTTGTAGCCCTCGGCGTTGCGGTCGATGATCGCGTCGGCGCCCATCGCGCGGCAGATGTCCGCCTTCTGCTCGCTGGAGACGACACAGATCGGGTTGGCGCCGCCGGCGAGGGCGAACTGGGTGGCGTACGAGCCGAGCCCGCCGCTGGCGCCCCAGATCAGCACGTTGTCGCCCTGCTTCATGGCGGCGCCGTTGCGGGAGACCAGCTGCCGGTAGGCGGTGGAGTTCACCAGGCCCGGCGCGGCGGCCTCCTCCCAGCTGAGGTGGTCCGGCTTCGGCATCAGCTGGTTGGACTTGACCAGCGCGACCTCGGCGAGCCCGCCGAAGTTGGTCTCGAAGCCCCAGATCCGCTGCTCGGGGTCGAGCATCGTGTCGTTGTGGCCGTCGGACGACTCCAGCTCGACGGAGAGGCAGTGCGCGACGACCTCGTCACCGGGCTGCCAGGCGTTGACGCCGGGGCCGGTGCGCAGGACGACGCCCGCGAGGTCGGAGCCGATGATGTGGTATGGCAGGTCGTGGCGCTTGGCCAGCTCGCTGGTGCGGCCGTAGCGCTCCAGGAACCCGAAGGTGGACAGCGGCTCGAAGATCGACGTCCACACGGAGTTGTAGTTGACCGAGGAGGCCATGACGGCCACCAGGGCCTCGCCCGGGCCGAGCTCCGGGAGCGGGACCTCGTCCAGGTGGATCGACTTGCGCGGGTCCTTCTCGCGGGTCGTCATGCCCGCGAACATCTCCGTCTCGTCCTTGTGCACGGTGATCGCGCGGTACGACTCGGGGAGCGGCAGAGCGGCGAAGTCGGCGGACGTGGAGTCCGGCGACTGGATCGCGTCCAGGATGTCCTTCACGTTGGTGCCTCCGGCGACGAGCGTCCTTGAGGGAAGGACGCTGTTGAGGGTTACGTCGGGTGCTGCAGAGCTGTGTGGTGATGCCGTCGGTTCGGCGGAGGTGGTGCTTCGGCGGCGCTGTGTGTGGCGCGGAGGGTTGCCTGTGACGCAGGCGTCCGGGCGCGCGGACCGTGGTTCGCGGGGACAGTCGGCGTACGGGAGTTCGCTGTACGCCGGCCGCCCGGACTCCTTCAACGTATGGCACGCCGTGTCACCCCGCAAGGCACCGAGTGCCAGAAAGTTCGCTCAGGTGAAATCTTTACGTAACACTTGAGCGATGATCGATCAGACGGAGGTAGAAAAGGGCCTCTGACGTGCCAAAACGGCCACCCGGGAGGGTGGCCGTTGTCACAGTTACCGTTGAGTAGATCGTCGTCGGATCGGGGTTCCGAGGGGTTGTCAGCGGTCGCGGAGCGCCTCTTCGATGGTGCGCATGACCTCGTCGAGCGGGGCGTCGGTGCGGGCGACGGTCACCAGGACCTCGCCGTGCGTGGACGTCGTCGCGGCGGCCGGCTCGGGTGCGAGGGTGCGGCCCGCGCCGATGCCCGTGCCGAACGTCTTGCGGACGATGGCGAAGGCGTGGTCGAGCTGGGTCTCGACGTCGCCGTGCCCGCCGGATCTGAGCCACCGCCGCAGCACGTGGTTGTGTGCGGTGACCACCGCCGACGCGGCCACCTCGGCGAGCAGCGGGTCGTCGTTGCCGGTGTCGTGGTGGGCGTGCTCGTCGAAGTGGCCCAGCAGATAACGGGTGAAGAGGCGCTCGTAGCGGGCCACGGAGGCGATCTCCGCCTCCCGGAGGGTGGGAACCTCACGGGTCAGCTTGTAGCGGGCGACCGAGATCTCCGGCCGGGCCGCGTACATCTTCATGACCTCCTTGATCCCACGGCACACCGTGTCGAGCGGGTGCTCGTGCGGGGGCGCCGCGTTGAGCACCGCCTCGGCGCGGATCAGGGTGTCGTCGTGGTCCGGGAAGATCGCCTCTTCCTTGGAGCGGAAGTGGCGGAAGAAGGTGCGGCGGGCGACCCCGGCCGCCGCCGCGATCTCGTCGACGGTGGTCGCCTCGTAGCCCTTGGTCGAGAACAGCTCCATGGCCGCGGCCGCCAGTTCCCTGCGCATCTTGAGGCGTTGGGCGGCGGCACGACTTCCCGCGGCGCTCTCCACGGGAGCGTCGGGCGCAGCTGGCGTACGTGAGGACTTGGCGGGCTGGGACATGCCCCGAACGTACTGCATCCGTGCAGGAGAGTGCGCGTGTCCGTCCCCTCGCCCGCCCGGCCGGGACAGGGGCTGGACCAGGTCGGCGGCCGGGGAGGCGGGGGATCGGCCGGGCGCGGAGGCGGCGGAACGGGCCGACGAGGAGCGGCTGCCCGGCCCGAGCAGCCCGCCCCAGTCCGCGTCGGCCGCCGACGGGGAGGCCCGGCCCGTCTCCGGGCCCGACAGCCGGACCGGGGGCGAGGAAGCCGCGCCCCCGGCCGTGCCGGACTCGTCGCCCGACCGCTCAGCGCTTGGCATATTCGCGGAAGCCACGGCCCGTCTTGCGGCCGAGGCAGCCCGCGGCCACCAGGTGCTCCAGCAGCGGCGCCGGGGCCAGTCCCGGGTCGCGGAACTCACGGTGCAGCACCTTCTCGATGGCGAGCGAGACATCCAGCCCGACCACGTCCAACAGCTCGAACGGGCCCATCGGGTAGCCGCCGCCCAGCTTCATCGCCGCGTCGATGTCGTCCAGCGTCGCGTAGTGCTCCTGCACCATCTTGATCGCGTTGTTCAGGTACGGGAACAGCAGGGCGTTCACGATGAACCCGGCCCGGTCGCCGCAGTCCACCGGGTGCTTGCGGACCTTGGCGCACAGCTCGCGGACCGTGGCGTGGACGTCGTCGGCGGTCAGCACCGTGCGGACCACCTCGACCAGCTTCATCGCCGGCGCCGGGTTGAAGAAGTGCATCCCGATCACGTCCTGCGGGCGCGAGGTGGCGCGGGCGCAGGCGACGACCGGCAGCGAGGACGTGGTGGTGGCGAGGATCGCGCCCGGCTTGCAGACCTTGTCGAAGGTCGCGAACAGCTGCCGCTTGACCTCCAGGTCCTCGGCCACGGCCTCCAGCGCCAGATCGACGTCGGCGAAGGCGTCGTACGTGCCCGCCGGAGTGATCCGGTCCAGTGTCTCGGCGGCGGCCTCCACGGTCATCCGCCCCTTGTCGACGGAGCGCGCCAGCGACTTGCCGATCCGCGCCTTCGCGGCCTGGGCCTTCTCCTCGCTGCGCGCCGCCAGGACGACCTCGAACCCGGCCTTCGCGAACACCTCGGCGATCCCGGACGCCATGGTCCCGGAGCCCGCGACACCCACCGAGCGGACGGTGCGGCCGGGGACCGTGGCGACCCCGTCCAGCGGCGTCAGCGCGTCCCGCACGACGGTGGCGGAACCGGGCGCCTCGTAGGAGTAGAAGCCGCGCCCCGACTTGCGGCCGGTCAGGCCCGCCTCGCTGAGCTGGCGGAGGATGGGCGCCGGCGCGTGCAGCCGGTCGTGCGAGGCCGCGTACATGGCCTCCAGGACCGTACGGGCGGTGTCGACGCCGATGAGGTCCAGCAGGGCCAGGGGGCCCATCGGCAGCCCGCAGCCGAGCCGCATGGCCGCGTCGATGTCCTCACGGGAGGCGTACTTGGCCTCGTACATCGCGGCGGCCTGGTTGAGGTAGCCGAACAGCAGCCCGTCGGCGACGAAACCGGGCCGGTCGCCGACCGCGACGGGCTCCTTGCCGAGGTCGAGGGCGAGATCCGTGACCGCCGCGACGGCCTGGGGCGCGGTGAGCACGGAGGAGACGACCTCGACCAGCTTCATCGCGGGCGCCGGGTTGAAGAAGTGCAGCCCGAGGACCCGCTCCGGACGCGCCGACTCGGCGGCCAGCCGCGTCACCGACAGGGCGTTGGTGCCGGTGGCGAGAACGGCCTCCGGCCGCACGATCGCGTCGAGTTCACGGAAGACCTGCTGCTTGATCTCGTACGACTCCGGGACCACCTCGATCACCAGGTCCGCGTCGGCCGCGGCCTGGAGGTCGGTGAAGGTGCGGAAGCGGGCGAGGGCGTCACCGCGCTCCCGCTCGGTGATCCGCCCACGGGCCACGGCGCGCTCGGTCGCGGCCTCCAACGCGGCCACGGCACGGGCGCCGGCGGCCTCGCTGATGTCGATGCCGACGACCTCGCGGCCGGCCCGGGCCAGCACCTCGGCGATACCGGTGCCCATGGTGCCGAGACCGACCACGGCGATCGTCTTGAACGGGGACTGCGGGGACGGCGACGAGTCGGAAAGGGGAGTGGCCATCGCGGGACTCCAGGAATGAGGGTGACGACTGAGGGAAGCGCCGCGGATACGCGAAGAGCGCGCGAGCGGCGCAGTGGGGCGCGGGTGTTGGTGGTGCCGGGCTGATGAACGCACACGCCCGGTGCCGTCGCCACGGGGCGTGCACACGCCCACGGGGAACGGCTGAACCGACCGGCCCTGTCCCGAGGCCGAGCCGTACGGGTACGCCGGATACCGAAACGCCGGGTACCGAACCGACTGTGCTCGCGACGGCTGCGTCACCAAACCGTCGAGAGCGAACACGAGTGGGTAACTCGCTCGTCTGAGCTTAACCGGTGGGTAACGAGCGCGCCAGCCCTCGTCTTTGTGAGGTACGTCCCTCAGACGCGGTCCCGCCCGTACGCTCGGTGGCATGGACGAGGAGTTGCGATCACTCACGGAGCGTGTGCGGAGCGAGTCGGGGGGCGCGGCGGGATACGAGCGGCTCGTCACGACCGAGTCCACGGACGAGCTGGCGGCGGTGCTCACCGAGCCGGGGCAGCCGCTGTGGGCACGGGAGTTGGCCGCGTTCAGGCTGGGCGTGGCGGGGGACCGCCGGGCCTTCGAGGCGCTGGTCCTGCTCCTCAACCACCGGGATCCGCCGCGCTGCGCCTCCGCCGCGTACGCGCTGGCCCGGCTCGGCGACCCGCGCACCGCGCGGGCGGCCGCCGCGCTCGCCACGAACGAGCTGCGCGTCGCCTACGCCCTGCACCCCGTGCGGCTGCTCGTCGAACTCCGGGCCCCCGAGGCGGTGCCGGCGCTGATCACCACGCTCCGGCGCCGACTGACGCCGCACGACCCCTACCGCCGGGTGGCGCTCGCCTGTGTGGAGGGGCTGGGGGCGCTGGGGGACAGCAGGGCCGAGCCCGTGCTGACGGACGCCCTCGCCCATCCGAGACTCGCGGAGGCGGCGGTGCGGGCGCTGTCGCGGATTCCCCGACAGCGGTAGCGCTCCGCATGGGGGCCGTGGATTCGGGTGCGGGCCCGGTGGGGGCTGGTCGCGCAGTTCCCCGCGCCCCTTAGCGGGGTCGTGCGTAACGAACCTCGGGGATGTCCACCCCCTCCACCTCGAAGGGTTCCTCCGCGCCGTCCGCGGTGAAGCCGTGGTGCTCGTAGAAGCGGCGGGCCCGGGCGTTGTCTTTCAGTACCCACAGGAGCATGCGGTCGTGGCCGGCGGTCTCGCAGCGGTCGGTGGCGGTGTGCAGGAGGGCTTCGCCGATTCCGCCGCCCCAGTGTCCCGGCCGGACATAGAGCGCGTACAACTCGGCGTCGTCGGTGCGGACTTCGCCGTCGCGGTAGGGGCCGTACGCCGCCCAGCCGAGGATCTCGCCGGTCCGCTCGGCCACCAGGTTCACCACCGGGTTGCCGGGCTTCAGGAGCATGGCGCGCCGGCGCTCGGCGTCCTCCGCCACGTCCATCGCGTCGAGGTACGACCGCGGTACGAGCCCGGCGTACGCGCTGCGCCAGCCACCCACGCGGATCTCGGCGACGGCGTGGCAGTCGGCGAGGGTCATCTCGCGTATGCGGAGGTCATGAGGAGTGTCGTGCATGGCCGCACCCTAGGCGGGGCGGCCGTGGGAGTCCCGTGCTTTTCGGCGGGGCTCCCACGGCCGGGGCTCAGCCGCGGAAGCCCAGCAGGCCGTGCAGCGTCGAGCCCCGGGACGAGGCGGCCGCAGCCTCGGTGCTCAGGGGCTTGGGATCGGGGAGCTTCGCGCAGACGGCGTCGGCCCCGCCCGTGCCGCGCGGCACCCTGCCGTCCGTCAGGTACGCCGCCAGGTGCTTGTCCAGGCAGGCGTTGCCGCTCAGCGAGACGCCGTGGTTCCCGCCGCCCTGCTCGACCACCAGACTGGAGCCCCGCAACAGCTGGTGCGTGACGACTCCGCCCTCGTACGGGGTGGCCGCGTCGTCCGTCGCCTGGAGGATCAGGACCGGCGGCAGCGCGGTGTTGGAGACGTCCACCGGGTTCAGGGCCTCCGTCGGCCAGAACGCGCAGGGCGCGTTGTACCAGGCGTTGTTCCAGGCCATGAAGGGTGCCTTCTCGTACATCGCCCAGTTGTCGTCGCGCCACTCGGCCCAGTCGCGCGGCCAGCGCGCGTCGCGGCACTGCACCGAGGTGTAGACGCTGTAGCCGTTGTCGCCGGCCGCGTCGACGGCGCCGAAGTTCTCGTAGGCCTCGACCAGCGGGTCGTCGTTCTTCTTGTTCGCGAAGGCGGCGAACGCCTCGGCGAGATGGGGCCAGTAGCCGTCGTAGTAGGCGCCGGGCATGAAGGTGTCCTCCAGCTCGGCGGGCCCCACCTTGCGGTCCGCGGGCTTGCGGGCCAGCGCCGCCCGCATCGCGTACCACTTGGCCTCGATCTTCTCCGGATCGGTGCCCAGCCTGTACGTCTTGTCGTGCTTGGCGATCCACGCCATCAGCGCCCGGTGGCGGTCGTTGAACGCCCGGTCCTGCTGGAGGTTGTCGTCGTACCAGACGCCCGAGGGGTCGACGACGGAGTCCAGCACCGCGCGCCGGACCCGGTGCGGGAAGAGCTTGGCGTACACGGCGCCCAGGTAGGTGCCGTACGAGTATCCGAAGTAGTTGATCTTCTTGGCGCCGAGGGCCGCGCGGATGGCGTCCATGTCCCTGGCCGAGCTGACCGTGTCGATGAACGGCAGCACGTCCGCGTACTTCTTCGCGCAGGCGTCGGCGAAGGCCTTGGCACGCTGGAGGTTGGCGCGCTCGGCCTTCGCGTCGACCGGCAGGGAGTCGGCGCGCACGGGCGCGAAGTGGCCGGGCCGGCAGTTGAGCGCGGGCTTGCTGGCGCCGACGCCGCGCGGGTCGAAGCCGATGACGTCGTACTGCGCCGCGACCTTCTTCGGCAGCGAGGACGCGACGAATCCGGCCAGGGTGCGGCCGCTGCCGCCGGGGCCGCCCGGATTGACCACCAGGGGGCCCTGGTGCTTCTTCGCGGTGTGCGGGACGCGGGACAGGGCGAGCGTGATCTTCCTGCCGTTCGGCTCGCCGTGGTTCAACGGCACTTTCAGGGTGGTGCACTGGAGCGTCGGATAGTCGCCGGTGGCGCACTTCTTCCAGGCGAGCTTCGCCGCCGGCGCGGCGGCGAGGGCGCCGCTCGCGCCGGCCGGAACCGCCGTGACCATTCCGGCCAGCACGGCGGCGGCACCGCACAGAGCAGCTGCGCGTTTCTTCATCGTCAGGCCTCACAGGACGGAGGATTTCGGGCCGTGCACACCACGGCCTTCGTCGCATCGTCCCGGAGCAGGACCCCGAAGGAACTTGTTCCAGCGAGAGTTGACCCCATCGGGGCGCGAGAAGCGCCCGGATGCCCCCAGGCAGGTCAGAGCAGCGTCAGCTGTGTCGGTGCCGTGTCCCGGACCGGCTTCGGCGCGGCCGGCTCGCGCGCCGGTGTCCGTCGCGGCAGCTCGGCGCGCCGGGGACCCATGCCGTACTCCTGGGCCAGTTCGTGGACCTGACGGGTGATCTGCCGCTGGTACCACTTGGGGGCGTAGGCCCCCTCCGCGTACAGCAGCTCGTACCGCCGTACGAGATGGGGGTGGTGGCGTTCCAGCCATGCCATGTACCACTCACGGGCACCGGGCCGCAGATGCAGCACCAGCGGGGTGACCGAGGTGGCGCCGGAGGCGGCGATCGCCCGCACGGTGGCGCGCAGCCGGTCGGGGTGGTCGCTGAGGAAGGGGAGCACGGGGGCCATCAGCACCCCGCAGCCGATACCGAGGTCGGTGAAGGCCCGCACCACGTCCAGCCGGCGCTCCGGGGCGGGTGTGCCCGGCTCGACCGTGCGCCACAGCTCGGGGTCGGTGAAGCCGACGGAGACCGAGATGCCGACCTCGGTGACCTCCGCGGCCTGCCGGATCAGCTCCAGGTCGCGCAGGATCAGCGTGCCCTTGGTCAGGATCGAGAAGGGGTTGGCGTGGTCGCGCAGGGCGGCGATGATGCCCGGCATCAGGCGGTAGCGGCCCTCGGCGCGCTGGTAGCAGTCGACGTTGGTGCCCATGGCGATGTGCTCGCCGTGCCAGCGCGGTGAGGAGAGCTGCCGGCGCAGCAGGTCGGGCGCGTTGATCTTCACCACGATCTGCGAGTCGAAGTCGAGGCCCGTGTCGAGGTCCAGATAGCTGTGGGTCTTGCGGGCGAAGCAGTAGACGCACGCGTGGGAGCAGCCCCGATAGGGGTTCACCGTCCATTCGAAGGGCATCCGGGAGGCCCCCGGCACCCGGTTCACGATCGTCTTCGCCCGGACCTCGTGGAAGGTCATGCCGCGGAACTCGGGAGTGTCGAAGGTGCGGCTCGTCACCAGATCCGCGCCGAACAGCGCGGCGTCCCGGGCCGTGGCGGGGTTCTCGGCCAGATGGTCCCAGCGCATGGACGCCTCCTCGGTTGCTCTCGCCCCAGAATAGAACACACGTTCCCTTGATCGTGCGAACTGGTTTTCGAACATCGTGTGGAGGTCTCGTCGGGGGCCCTCGGGACGGCTCGCTCCGAGGCCTCGGGGCTGTCCGCTCGGGGCCCTGGGGGCACCCCGATTTGGGCCCTCCGGCCGGGGGGTGGTTGGCTTTCCGCACATCCCCGAGTTACCAAGTGCTGGAGGAATGGCAATGGCGCAGGTCGAGGCCACGACTGAACGAGTCGTCGCGGCGGACGCGGAGACGGTGTTCGACACCCTGGCCGAGTACAACGGCGCGCGCGAGAAGCTGATGCCGCAGCACTTCAGCGAGTACGAGGTGCGCGAGGGCGGCGACGGCGAGGGCACCCTCGTCCACTGGAAGCTCCAGGCCACCAAGAAGCGCGTGCGCGACTGCCTCCTGGAGGTCACCGAGCCCTCCGACGGCGAGCTCGTCGAGAAGGACCGCAACTCCTCCATGGTCACCGTCTGGCGGGTCACCCCGGCCGGCGAGGGCGGCTCCCGCGTCGTCGTCACCACCACCTGGCAGGGTGCCGGCGGCATCGGCGGCTTCTTCGAGAAGACCTTCGCCCCCAAGGGCCTCGCCCGCATCTACGACGCCCTGCTCGCCAACCTCGCCGCCGAGGTCGAGAAGTAACCCGGAGCGGGAAGGATGCCCGGTCCAACGGGCGATCATCCGGGGCGCGTTGCCGTCCTCACCGGTTCGAGTGGATCTCCGCGACGCTCCCCGGAATGCCGTAACTCGCCGCACTTACCGACAGTTGCCGCTTAACGCGGGAATTGTCGGTAAGTGCGACGAGGGGAGCGGTACGCATGGGCGCGACCACACTGGTGAAGGACGAGCCGACCACCACACCCGCTCCACCGCCACCGGCGGACGGACCTCCCCGACTCGGTCCGCACCGGGCCCGGTTGGTCTTCTCCGCGCTGCTGCTCGTCCTGCTCCTCGCCGCGCTGGAGCAGATGGTCGTCGCCACCGCGCTCCCTGACATCGTCGGCGAACTGCACGGCGCGGACCGCCTGGCCTGGCCGGTCACGGCCTATCTGCTCACCGCCACCGTCACCCTCCCCGTCTACGGCAGACTCGGCGAACTCCACGGCCGCAAGGGCGTCCTGCAGTTCGCGCTCACCGTCTTCGTGGCCGGCTCCGCGCTCGCCGGGTTCTCCCGGAGCATGGACCAGCTCATCGCGTTCCGCGCACTCCAGGGCGTCGGCGCGGGCGGCCTCATGATCGGCGTCCAGACGATCATGGCCGACGTCCTGCCGTCCCGGAACCGGGGCCGCCATCTGGGCCTGGTGGGCGCCGTGTTCGGTCTCGCCTCCGTGGCGGGCCCGCTCCTGGGCGGTCTGCTCACGGACCACCTCGGCTGGCGGTGGTGCTTCCTCCTCAACGTGCCCGTCGGGCTCCTCGCGCTGGCCGTCGTCACCTTCGCCCTGCGACTGCCGAGGCCCACGGCCGAGGGACGCCTCGACGTCCTGGGGGCCCTGCTGCTCGCCGCCGCCTCCACCTGCGCGGTCCTACTGGCGAGTTGGGGCGGCACCACGTACGCCTGGGACGCGCGCCCCGTCCTCGGCCTCGCCGCCGGCGCGGTCGTCGCGATCATCCTCTTCCTCCTCACCGAGCGGTTCGTGCCCCAACCCCTCGTCCCGCTACGGCTGTTCAAGGACCCCGTCTTCGTCGTCACCGGTCTCGTCGGGATCGCCATCGGTGTCGCTCTCTTCTGCACCGCCGGTTACCTGCCGACCTGGTTGCGGATGGTCGGCGGGCACTCCGCCACCGAGTCCGGGCTGCTCATGCTGCCGATGATGGCCGGCATCGTCGGCGCGTCCGTGATCGCAGGCCGGCTCATCGGCCGCACCGGGCACTACCGGACGTACCCGGTCCTCGGCAGCGCCCTGACCGCGCTCGGCGTATGGCTGCTGTCCCGTCCGGGGACGGACTCGCCCCGGCTGCAGTTCGGCATCTGGACCGCCGTCCTCGGCGCGGGCATCGGCATGGTGATGCCGGTCCTGATCCTCGCCGTGCAGACCTCCGTGCGCCCCGCCGACATCGGGCCCGCCAGCGCGGCCGGCAACTACCTCCGGCAGATCGGCGGCAGCGTGGGCGTGGCCGCCTTCGGCGCGCTCCTCACGGCCCGGCTGACCGACCGCCTCCCCGAGCGCGCGGGCGCCGTCCTCCCCGACCCCGGCTCCCTCACCCCGGACCTCGTCCACACCCTGCCGGACCCGCTGCGCGAGGCCTACGTCCAGGCCTACGCGGAGGCCATGCCGGGGATCTTCCTGTACCTCACGCCGGTGCTCGTCCTCGGGCTCCTCATCGCCTGCTTCCTCAAGCAGACGCCGGTGCCCCTCGACGAGGTGCCCGCCGACCCGACACCCGAGGCCACGCCCGATCCCGAGCCCGTACCCACGGCCGCGCCCTCCGTCCAGATCCCGCAGGCGCGTTCGCCGTACGGCACCGGGGTCCCGGTCCGCGGCACGGTCCAGCACTCCGACGGCACCGTCGTGCCCCGGGCCGCGCTCACCCTCATCGACGCCGTCGGCCGGCAGACCGGGCGCGGCGGCAGCGGCGACGACGGGCGGTACGCGCTGCCCGCGCCCGGCCCGGGGGCGTACGTGCTGATCGCCGCCGCCGGCGGCCACCAGCCGCAGGCCGTGAGCGTCACCGTCGGGGACCGGCCCGTCGAGGTCGACATCGTGCTCGGCGGCGCGGGGCGGCTGGCCGGGAGGGTGCGGACGGCCGACGGCCGGGCGGTGAGCGACGCGACCGTCACGCTCACCGACGTGCACGGCGACGTCGTCGTGACCACCCGCAGCGGGGAGGAGGGCGAGTACCTCATCACCGAACTGGTCGCCGGGGAGTACACCCTCGCCGCCGGCGCCCACTCCTATCGTCCGGCCGCGCTGCCCGTCACCGTCCGGGCCGCCCGCGAGACGCGCCAGGACATCGAGCTCGCCGGGGGTGCCGTCCTGCGGGGCACGGTCCGCGCCGGGGGCGGCCGACCGGTGGAGGACGCGCGGGTGACCCTCCTCGACTCCGCCGGGGACGTCGTCGACACGGTCACCACCGGCATCGACGGGACCTTCCGGTTCGTCGACCTCTCCGCCGGCGAGTACACGGTCATCGCCACCGGGTACCCGCCCGTCGCGACGGTGCTCCAGGTCACCTCCGGCTCCCGGGCGGAGCAGGACCTCCAGCTGGGGTACGCGGACTGAGGGAGGCCGGACAGGCGGGGCGCGCGAGTGATCGTGCGCCGCCCGCCTGTACTGCGCGTGCGCCGGAGCCTCCTACGGAGCAATTCGCGTATTGCCACACATCGCAACGCTACGCAGCCGTACGGTAGTGAGGGCGGCGCAGATCTTGCGAGCCGTGGGGAGAAAGGGCCTTGGCCATGGACCGTGGCACCGACACGGGCGCGTTCACCGGCCTCGGAGCCGGTGACGAGACGCCGGAGCACGCCGCGGAGGGCCGCATTCCCCTGGCCGTGGTCGTCGTCGACCGCGCCGGGCTCGTGTCGCACTGGAGCTCCGGCGCACGCCGGCTCTTCGGCACCACCAAGGACGACGCGGTGGGCCACCCCGCCCTCGACCTGCTGCCCGTCTCCGGCGCCCTCCCGGACGAGGGCGACCCCCCGCCCCACGCGGCCTACGGCGCGTACGACACCCTCGGGCAGGACACGTTCGGGCACGACGCACTCGGGCACGACGCATTCGGGCACGACCTGGAGACCTCGCTCGACGGACAGCTGTCCTACCCGGCGGCCGGCCGCGCCCGGCTCACCGTGCCCGGACGCGGCCGGATCGACGTCCTGTGGTGGGCGTATCCGCTGGTCGGCCCGGGCCGGGAACGGCTGCTGGTGCTGGCCGCCGACGCCGGGACACTGCGGCGGGACGACGGGGCGGACGTCGCCGTCGAACGCATCGCCCCCGGCTTCGCCCTGCACACCGACTTCCCCGGCGCCGAGGAACTCGCCCGCAGGCTCCCCGAGATCCTGCCCAGCATGAGCGTCGGCGAGAGCGCCCGCATCGTCGCCCAGGTCCTGGAACTGGGCTATCCGGTGCTGGAGTTCAGCCAGAACGACCGGGTGCCCGTCACCCCCGACTGGGGCGTGCCCCGGCGCGCGGAGCGGCGGGCCCGCCGTGAACGCGCCGCGCGCGCCGTCGCGGAGGGGCTGCCGGTGCCGGAGGACGCGCGGGACGAGGGCGAGGACCTCGAACACGCGGCCGTACGCGAGCGCCTGGAGTTCCTCAACGAGGTCAGCGGGCGCATCGGCACCTCCCTCGACCTCTCCCGCACCATCGTCGAGGTCAGCCGGGCGGTCGTACCCCGCTTCACCGACGTCGCCGGCACGTATCTGCGCGAACAGGTCGTCGCCGGTGAGGGGTTCCCGGACGGGGTGCCCGACACGACGACCATGTGGCACCGGGTGGCCGTCGAGCACACGGACGAGCCCGGCCGCTGGGACGATGTCGTCCCCGTCGGCGAGGCCATGCCGTTCCCGGCGCACACCCCGTTCTTCCAGTGCATGACCACCGGCGAGCCCGTCCTCGTGCCGCGCATCAGCGAGCAGATGGGGCACGCGATCGCCGCCCAGTTCGAGAAGCGCGACATCCGCCCGCTGATCACGGGCCGCTCCATGCTGGTCGTGCCCCTGAAGGCCCGCAACGTCGTGCTCGGCTTCATGATCCTGCTGCGCCACCCGGAGCGTGAGGTCTTCGACGACATGGACCGCGTCACCGGCGCCGAACTCGCCGCCCGCGCGGGCCTCGTCCTCGACAACGCCCGCATGTACACCTACCAGGAGAACGTCGCCGAGACGCTCCAGGACAGCATGCTCCCGCAGATCGAGGCCCACATGGCGGGCTGCGACATCGCCACCCGCTATCTCCCGGGCACGCTGCTCGGGCGGGTCGGCGGCGACTGGTTCGACTCGGTGAAACTGCCGGGCGCCCGCACCGCCCTGGTCGTCGGCGACGTCATGGGGCACGGCCTCAACTCCGCCGCGATGATGGGTCAGTTGCGCACGGCCGTGCAGACCATGGCCGCCCTCGACCTGCCGCCCGCGCAGCTCCTGCGCAACCTCGACGACCTCGCCCAGCGCCTCGGCGAGCACTATCTCGCGACCTGCCTCTACGCCGTCTACGACCCCATCGCCGGCGAACTCCACCTCGCCAACGCCGGGCACATCCCGCCCGTACTGGTCCGCGCGGTGGACGGCCGCAGCGAACTCCTCGACCTGCCCACCGGCGCCCCGATCGGCGTCGGCGGAGTGGCGTTCGAGGCGGTACGCGTGCGTGTGGACCCGGGCGACCGGCTCGTGATGTGCACCGACGGGCTGGTCGAGGTGCGCGGTGAGGACATCGGGGTGGGCCTCGCCACGCTCTGCGAGTCCGCCGCCCACCCGGCCGCCTCCATGGACGACGCCTGCGACACCATCATCCGCGCCCTCAACACCCGCGGCGGCCGCAAGGACGACGTGGCCCTGCTGATGGCCCGGCTCAACGGCATCGAGCCCGAGGACGTCGCCGAGTGGCGCCTCGCCCCCGACCCGGTCGAGGCGGCCCGCGCCCGCGCCGCCGTCCGCGAACAACTCCATGTCTGGGGCCTCGACACCCTCACCGACACCACCGTGCTCCTCGTCGGCGAACTCGTCACCAACGCCGTACGGCACGCGCGCGGGCGCCGCGTCGAACTGCGGCTGGTCCGTGGCGACACCCTGCTGTGCGAGGTCTACGACGACGACCCCACCCTGCCGACCCTGCTCAGCGCGGCGCCGACCGACGAGTCCGGCCGGGGACTGCGCGTCCTCACCGCCCTGGCCCGCGAGTGGGGGACCAGCCGGACGGGCGCGGGCAAGACGGTGTGGTTCGAACTGACCCTGCCCCGGCGGCGCTGAGACGCCGACGGGCCGTCCGCCGCACCGGCTACGGCCAGAGGGGGGCGTGAGGGGCGCTCGGGGGCGCGTGAGGTCTGAACGACGGGTGAAGGTACGCGCACGGTGCTTGTCTGTGGCCGCCGGGCACGGTAGACCGATCTGGGCCGCCGCAGCGGCGGCCGCGTCGCTGGTCCGGGGGTGTATGGCATGAGCGTGACGAGTCGGTACCGGGAGGCCTGGGAGGGGTTCTGGCGGGAGGCCCCCGACGAACCGGGCGCCGTCTTCTGGGACGCTGGACCCGAACGGACCGCGGCCGTCCATCTGGCGCTCTTCGAGCCGTATCTGACCGCGGCCCACCTCCCGCTCGTCGACCTCGGCTGCGGCAACGGCACCCAGACCCGCTTCCTGGCCGACCGTTTCCCCCGTGTGATCGGCGCCGATCTCTCCACCGCCGCCCTCGACCGGGCCCGCCGCGCCGACCCCGACGGCCGGGCCGACTACCGGGTGCTCGACGCGGCCGACAAGACGGACGCCGAAGCCCTCCACGCCGACCTCGGCGACGCCAACGTCTATGTGCGCGGCGTCCTCCACCAGTGCGAGCCCGACGACCGCCAACGCCTCGTCGACACCATCGCCACGCTGCTGGGCGAACGCGGCCGGGTCTGCCTCGTCGAACTCGCCGAGGCCGCGAAACCCGTCCTCATGAGCCTCGCGGCCGATCCGGCGGGCCCTCCCGCCAAGCTCGCCCCGATCTTCCGTCACGGCATCGCCCCCGGCGAGGTCACCGACGCCGCGGTCCCGGAGTACCTGAGCGCCGCCGGCCTCACCGTCGTGACCAGCGGCGAACTCCCCCTGGTCACCACGGAGCACACGGCCAGGGGAACCCGCCTCGAACTGCCGTCGAGGTGGTACGTGGCGGGGCCTTCCGGTCTCCCCACAGCGGCATTCCGGCCCGCGGGCCGCCCGTGAGGCAGCGGGCGTGTTCCAGCTCACCACGCGAGCGACGGCGTTTGCGGGCCGGACCGAACACGGCCCGCGAGCAACGGCGTTTGCGGGCCGGCCCGAACACGGCCCCATCGCCGGCCGGGTCCGCCGGGCCGCCGGCGCGGCGAGGCGCAGTCGTGGGTAGCCCGGTGTCCCGGGTCAGCCCACCGATCTGCCCCGGCGCGAAGACACCGGCCGCCCCGCCGACCGTCCCTTGCTCCGGCAAGCTGTTCCAGCAGTGGAGTCCCTTGTAGCGAGGATGCCTGGGAGGACAGACCTCGCACACATCGCGGGCGGCACACATCGCCCACGGTTCGGCAGCGCCCCAAAAGGGCGCGGGGCCGCGTCGGTCTGCGGCTGTCGCCGGGTGGGCGCGACCGGTCACGACGGTGCCGCAGACATACGACGACGTATCGCGGCACTTCCGGCGGAGCGCTCAGCGCCAGTCGGGCCCGCCCGAGGCGGGCGGCAGTTGGGACTCGATCTTCGCCCGGATCTCCCGCATCACGGCGACGATGCGGGCTTCGTGTTCCGGGGTGAGTCGGGCCACCGGGACCGAGCAGCTGATGGCGTCGGTGGCAGGGGAGGCGTAGCGCAGGGCGAAGCCGAAGCCGGCGATGCCGGTCACCGTCTCCTCGTGATCGATGGAGTAGCCACGTTCGCGGATCCGGGCCAGGTCGGCGTGGAGGGAGGCGCGGGTGGTGTGCGTGTTCTCAGTGAGGGCAGTCAACGGGCCGTCCGGGAGCGGCAGTTCGTCGTCGGGGCGCTCGGCGAGCAGGGCCTTGCCGAGTCCGCCGGCGTGGGCGGGGACGCGGCGGCCGACGCGGCTTATGGTGCGCAGGTACTCATGGGACTCGCGGGTGGCGAGGTAGACGACGTCCGGGCCGTCGAGGCGGGCCATGTGCATGGTCTCGCCGAGGGCGTCCGACGCCTCGTCGAGGTAGGAGCGGACGACCCGGATGTGGTGGTCGCCGTCCAGGTAGCTGGTGCCGGTGAGCAGGGCGCGGATGCCGATGCCGTAGAGGGATCCGGTGGCGTCGGTGCGGACCCAGCCGCAGTCGACGAGTGTCTGCAGCAGTTGGTACATGCTGCTGCGCGGCACGTCCAGGTCCTCCGCGAGCTGATCCAGGCGTGAGGGCTGCCCCCCTCGTCCCGCGAGCAGTTCCAGCAGCGCGACGGTTCTGGCCGCCGACTTCACCCCGCGGACACCTGTCTTCTCCGGCATGCACTCATCGTAGGTGCGCGCCGATTCGTGACCGCACACCCATTGACCGACCTTGTTCACACATCTAATCTCCATCTGCATACGCAGACGGCATCTGTATACAGGGATGGATTTGATGGCAAGGAACAGCACTGACCCAGTCGGCGTGATTCAGCGGCTCCGGGACGGCATGGCGGACGGTGTGCTCTCCTTCCCTCTCACGAGCTTCCGGGAGAACGGCGGTCTCGACCTCGACGCCTACCGGGCGTACCTGGCCGACCGGCTGGCCACCGCCCCCGGTGCCGTCTTCCCCGCCTGCGGCACCGGCGAGTTCTTCTCGCTCGACGAGGACGAGTACCACGCGGTCGTGGAGGCCACCGTCGAGATCGTCGACGGGCGCCTCCCGGTGGTCGCCGGCATCGGCTACGGCTGGGCCCAGGCCGCCCGGTTCGCCCGCATCGCGGAGGAGGCCGGCGCCGACGCCCTCCTGGTCCTGCCGCACTACCTCGTCGCCGCCCCGCAGGACGGGCTCGTGGCACAGCTGGAGCACATCGCAGCCCGGACCCGGCTGCCCCTCATCGCCTACCAGCGCGGCCAGGTCGCCTTCACCGCCGAGTCGTTGAAGCGGATCGCCGACATTCCGAACGTCGTCGGCCTGAAGGACGGCCACAGCGACCTCGACCGCCTGCAGCGTCTCACTCTCGCCGCCCCCGACGGCTTCCTCTTCTTCAACGGCGCCTCCACCGCCGAGATCCAGGCCCGCGCCTACGCCACCGTCGGCGTCCCCGCCTACTCCTCCGCCGTCCACGCCTTCGCACCCGAGATCGCGAACGCCTTCTTCGCCGCGCTCAAGGACGGCGACGACACCTTCGTGAACACGCTCCTGCGCGAGTTCTACGTCCCCCTCGTGGAACTGCGCGACCGGGTGCCCGGCTACGCCGTCTCCCTGGTCAAGGCCGCCGCCCGGCTCCGTGGCCTCCCGGTCGGTCCGGTGCGCGCCCCGCTCACCGACCCGTCCGCCGCCGACCTCGCCGATCTGGAGAAGGTGCTGGACCACGGACTGAGCCTGGTCGGCGCCGTACGACGACCCGTCTGAGCCCCGGGCGCCCGTACGCCCAGATCTTCACGCCCGCCTTTCACACCCCGCCTTTCACACCCCGCAAACACTCCTGCCCGAGTCTCCCTCTCCCCGGGCACCCCCCTCGCTCGACAGTTCAAAGGAGAACTGCCATGCCTCTTCTCGTGGTCGGGATCAGCGTTCTGGTCCTGTTGCTGCTCATGACCAGGCTGAGGCTCAACGGCTTCGCGGCCTTGCTGCTCGTGGCGGTCGGTGTCGCGCTGGTCCAGGGAATTCCGGTGGCGACCATCCCGGACGTCCTCTCGGACGGCATCGGGGGCCAGATCGGCGACACCATGCTCACCATCGGGCTCGGTGCGATGGTCGGCCGGGTCATGGGCGACTCCGGCGCCGCCCAACGCATCGCCGGGAAGCTCCTCGACGCCTTCGGGCCGCGCTGGGTGCAGGTGGCGATGGTGGTCACCGCGATGCTGATCGGCGTGACCATGTTCTACGAGGTCGCGTTCATCATCATCGTGCCGATCGCGTTCACCCTGGTCAGGGTGACCGGGGCGCCGCTGCTGTGGGTCGGTCTGCCGATGTCCATCACGCTGTCGACGATGCACAGCTTCCTGCCGCCGCACCCCGGGCCCACCGCCGTGGCCGCGACGTTCGACGCCTCCGTCGGACTGACCCTGCTCTACGGCCTGTTCATCGCGGTCCCGGCGGGCGTGTTCATCGCCCTGCTCTGGCCCCGCCTGCCGTTCATCAAGGCGATGACGCCCTCCATACCCCAAGGGCTGGTCACCGAGCGCGAGTTCACGGACGAGGAGATGCCCGGCCTGGGCTGGTCGCTGTTCGTGGCGCTGTTCCCGGTGGCGCTCATCGTGGCCGCCGCCGTGACCGACATGGCCACCTCCAGCGAGAACGGGTTCCTGCACTTCGTCGCCTTCATCGGCTCGGCGCCCATCGCACTGCTGCTCACCCTGTGCCTGGCCATCTGGGCCTTCGGACCGCGGATCGGCCGCAGCCTGGAGGAGGTCGGCGCCTCCTGCTCCTCGGCGGCCAAGGCGATGGCGATGATCCTGCTGGTGATCGGCGCCGGCGGGGCGTTCAAGAACGTCCTCGTCGAGGGCGGGATCTCCGACTACATCAAGGACGCCACCGACGGTTGGTCCATCTCGCCGATCATCCTGGCCTGGCTCGTCGCCGTCATCCTCCGTGTCGCGCTCGGCTCGGCGACCGTCGCCGTCGTCACCGCGTCGGGCGTGGTGCTGCCGCTGCTCGCGGGCAGCGGGGTCCACCCGGAGGTGATGGTGCTCGCCGTCGCCTGCGGCTCCATCGCTTTCTCCCACGTCAACGACCCGGGATTCTGGCTGTTCAAGGAGTACTTCAACCTGTCCGTCATCGAAGCGATCAAGGTCCGCACGAGCTACACCACGGTCCTCGCGATCCTCGGTCTGGGCGGCGTCCTCATCGCCGAACAGCTCCTCGACGCGCTCAGTCTCTAAGAGCCACCACCCCACCGCAGAAAGGCACCAGATGAGCATCGGACAGCCGACCGTCACGAGGTTCGCCGTGTACCCCGTCGCCGGCCGGGACAGCATGGAGCTGAACCTCTCCGGCGCCCACGGCCCTTACTTCACCCGCAACATCGTCGTCCTCACCGACTCCGAGGGCCGAACGGGACTGGGGGAGGTGCCCGGCGGGGAGCAGATCACGCGGACACTGCGGGACTCCGAATCGCTGGTCGTCGGGGCCAGGGTGGGCGACTACAAGCGGGTGCTGCGCGAGATCGGCGACCGGTTCGCCGACCGCGACTCGGGCGGGCGTGGTGCGCAGACCTTCGACCTGCGTACCACCGTCCACGCGGTCACCGCCGTCGAGTCGGCGCTGCTCGACCTTCTCGGGCAGCACCTCGACGTGCCGGTGGCTGCGCTGCTCGGTGACGGCCAACAGCGTGATTCGGTAAGGGTGTTGGGCTACCTCTTCTACGTCGGCGACCCGGACCGCACCGATCTGGAGTACGTCCGCGAACCCGACTCCCCGGTGGAGTGGTACCGGATCCGGCGCGAGGAGGCCCTCACGCCGGAGGCGATCGTCCGGCAGGCGGAGGCGGCCTACGACCTGTACGGCTTCAAGGACTTCAAGCTCAAGGGAGGGGTCCTGGAGGGTGCGGAGGAGGTCAAGGCCGTCCGAGCTCTCAAGAGCCGCTTCCCCGACGCCCGCATCACCCTCGACCCGAACGGCGCCTGGTCCCTGGCCGAGGCGATCGAGCTGTGCCGTCCGCTGGGCGACACGCTCGCGTACGCCGAGGACCCGTGCGGGGCCGAGGGCGGTTACTCCGGGCGGGAGATCCTGGCCGAGTTCCGCCGCGCCACCGGGCTGCCCACCGCGACCAACATGATCGCCACGGACTGGCGCCAGCTGACCCACGCCCTGGCCCTGCAGTCGGTCTCCATCCCGTTGGCCGACCCCCACTTCTGGACCATGCAGGGCTCGGTGCGGGTGGCGCAGTTGTGCAACGCGATGGGGCTGACCTGGGGTTGTCACTCCAACAACCACTTCGACATCTCCCTGGCGATGGTCGTCCACTGCGGTGCCGCGGCCCCGGGCGAGTACAACGCCCTGGACACGCACTGGATCTGGCAGGAGGGCACGGAACGGCTCACCACCACCCCACCGCGCATCGTCGGCGGCGAAATCGCGGTCCCGGACGCCCCGGGCCTGGGCGTCCGACTCGACATGGACCGGCTCCTCGCGGCCCACGAGCTCTACCAGCAAAAGGCGCTCGGGGCCCGCGACGACGCCGTCACCATGCAATACCTCAGCCCCGGCTGGAAGTTCGACAACAAGCGCCCCTGCCTGGTGCGTTAGCACGCCCGTGGGCGCAGGGCGGTGGCGTCGACGGGTGAGACGACGCCGCCGGCGCGGTTGCGGGGCTTGGTGGACGAGGCGCGCCGTGCGTCGGATCTGCTCGGGGCCCGAAAATAGTGGGCTCGACCCTCCTTCTCCGGCTCGTATGAAGTTCCCGCGCCGCCGCGTAACGTGAAGCAGCATGAAGATCCTCATCAGTGCCGACATGGAGGGCGCCACCGGTGTCACCTGGCCGGCCGACGTGCTGCCGGGGACACCGCAGTGGGAGCGGTGCCGTTCGCTGTTCACCTCGGACGTGAACGCCGCCGTGCTCGGCTTCTTCGACGGCGGCGCCGACGAGGTGCTGATCAACGAGGCGCACTGGACCATGCGCAATCTGCTGCTGGAGGAGCTGGACGAGCGCGCGCAGATGCTCACCGGGCGGCACAAGGCGCTGTCCATGGTGGAGGGCGTGCAGCACGGGGACGTGGACGGCATCGCGTTCGTCGGCTACCACGCGGGCGCCGGGATGGAGGGCGTCCTCGCCCACACCTACCTGGCGAACTCCATCACCGGCGTGTGGGTGAACGACGAGCGGGCCAGCGAGGGACTGCTCAACTCGCATGTCGTGGCCGAGTACGGGGTACCGGTGGTGCTGGTGACCGGCGACGACGTGGCGTGCGAGGACGCCCTGGGCTATGCGCCCGAGGCGCTCAAAGTCGCGGTCAAGGACCATGTGTCGCGCTACGCGGCGGTGTGCCGCACCCCGGCGAGAACGGCCGCCGACATCCGCGCGGCGGCCAAGGAGGCCGCGGCGCTCGCCGTCCGGCACACACCGGTCGGGGGCGGCCCCTTCACCGTGGCGCTGGAGTTCGACGCCGAGCACCTGGCGATGGCCGCGACGGTGGTGCCCGGGGTGGTCCGTACCGGTGAACGCAAGGTCGCGTACACCAGCCCGACCATGTACGAGGGAATCCGCACCTTCAAGGCGGTCACCACGATCGTCTCGGCCGCGGTGGAGGAGACATATGGCTGAGCAGACGGCTCCCGTGGAGCAGCGGGCGCTGGACGAGGTCGTCCGGTTCACCTCCGACCTCATCCGGATCGACACCACCAACCGCGGCGGCGGGGACTGCCGGGAGCGGCCGGCCGCCGAGTACGCCGCCGCGCTGCTGGCCGAGGCGGGCCTGGACCCGACGCTGCTGGAGCGCACCGCCGGCCGGACCAACGTGGTGGCGCGGATCGAGGGCACAGACCCCTCGGCGGACGCCCTGCTCGTCCACGGTCATCTGGACGTCGTGCCCGCCCGGGCCGCGGACTGGACCGTGCACCCGTTCTCCGGTGAGATCCGCGACGGCGTGGTCTGGGGGCGGGGAGCGGTCGACATGAAGAACATGGACGCGATGATCCTCGCCGTCGTACGGCAGTGGGCGCGCACCGGCGTACGCCCCCGCCGGGACCTCGTGATCGCGTTCACCGCCGACGAGGAGGCGAGCGCCGAGGACGGCTCCGGATTCCTCGCCGACCGGCACGCCGGCCTCTTCGAGGGCTGTACCGAGGGCATCAGCGAATCGGGGGCCTTCACCTTCCACGACGGCGGTGGCCGGCAGATCTATCCGATCGCGGCGGGGGAGCGCGGCACCGGCTGGCTGAAGCTCACCGCGCGCGGCCGGGCCGGCCACGGCTCCAAGGTGAACCGGGCCAACGCGGTGACCCGGCTGGCGTCGGCCGTCGCCCGGATCGGCGCGCACGAGTGGCCCCTGCGGCTCACCGCGACCGTCCGCGCGGCCCTGACCGAACTCGCCGCGCTGTACGGCGTCGAGGCCGACCTCGACGACCCGGGCGGCGTCGACCGGCTGCTCGACAAGCTCGGCCCGGCCGCCGCCCTGGTCGAGGCGACCGTCCGCAACAGCGCCAACCCGACCATGCTGGACGCCGGTTACAAGATCAACGTGATCCCGGGGGAGGCCGTCGCCCGCGTGGACGGACGGTATCTGCCGGGCGGCGAGGACGAGTTCCGGGAGACCCTCGACCGGCTCACCGGACCGGACGTGGACTGGGAGTACGAGCACCGGGAGGTGGCTCTCGAGTCACCGGTGGACTCGGCCACGTACGCGCGGATGCGGGCCGCCGTGGAGGAGTTCGCGCCCGAGGGGCACGTGGTGCCGTACTGCATGCCGGGCGGCACGGACGCCAAGCAGTTCTCGCGCCTCGGCATCACCGGCTACGGCTTCTCGCCGCTGAAGCTTCCCGAGGGCTTCGACTACGCGGCGCTCTTCCACGGCGTCGACGAGCGCGTCCCGGTGGAGGCGCTCCACTTCGGCGTCCGTGTGCTCGACCGCTTCCTGCGGACGGCCTGACCGATGGGACTCGGGGGACGAAGGGACATGGGGGACAAGGTGCAGACCCTGGCGTACGGTTCGTGGCCCTCGCCGATCGACGCGGCGCTCGCCGCCGCGCACGACGGGCATCCCGAGTTCGTGGGATTCGTCGGCGACGAGGCCTGGTGGACCGAGCCCCGGCCCACCGAGGGTGGCAGACGCACCCTGGTGCGGCGTACGGCCGACGGCACGGAGGAGTCGGTCCTGCCTGCCCCGTGGAATGTGCGCAGCCGGGTCATGGAGTACGGCGGGCAGCCCTGGGCCGGGGTCCCCCGGGACCCCGGCCCCCTCGTGGTCTTCGTGAACTTCGCCGACCAGCGCCTCTACGCTTTCGCGCCGGGCGGCGAGCCCCGCCCGCTCACCCCGGTGTCGCCGGTCGGCGGCGGGCTGCGCTGGGTGGACCCGCTTCCGCACCCGGAGCGGGACGAGGTGTGGTGCGTCCTGGAGGAGTTCACCGGCGAGGGGCCCACCGACGTGCGGCGGGTCGTCGCCGCGGTACCGCTGGACGGCTCGGCGGCCGAGGACCGGGACGCCGTACGGGAACTGACCGACGGCAACGCGCGGTTCGTCACCTGCCCCCGTCTCTCGCCGGACGGCCGCCGTGCCGCCTGGCTCGCCTGGGACCACCCCCGGATGCCGTGGGACGGCACATCGCTGCTGGTCGCCGACGTGACCGAGGACGGCCGGCTCGGCGCGCCGCGGTCCGTCGCGGGCGGACCGGAGGAGTCGGTCGCCCAAGTCGACTGGGCCGCCGACGGCACCCTCGTGTACTCCAGCGACACCACCGGCTACTGGAACCTCTACCGCCTCGACCCCGACGGAGGCGACCGCACGGCCCTCTGCGCCCGTGAGGAGGAGTTCGGCGGCCCGCTGTGGAAGGTCGGCTGGCGCTGGTTCGCGCTGCTGGACGACGGGCTCGTCGCCGTGATCCACGGGCGGGGCGCCACCGCGCTCGGCGTCCTCGACCTGGAGACCGGCCAGGTCGTGGACGCGGCCGGACCATGGACCGAGTTCGCCCCCTCGCTCGCCGTGCACGGCGGCCGGGTCCTCGGCATCGGGGCCAGCCCTCGCAGCGCGTACGAGGTGGTCGAGCTGGACGCCGCCACCGGCGACGCCCGGGTGATCGGTGCCGCGCACGACGACCCGGTGGACCCCTCCTACTACCCCGAACCCCAGATCCGCAGCTTCTTCGGCCCCGCCGGGCGCGAGATCCACGCCCACGTCTACCCGCCCCACAACCCCGGCGTCGTCGCCTTCAGCACCGAGCTGCCGCCGTACGTCGTCTGGGCGCACGGCGGGCCCACCAGCCGCGCGCCGCTGGTCCTGGACCTCGCGATCGCCTACTTCACCTCACGTGGCATCGGCGTCGCCGAGGTCAACTACGGCGGGTCCACCGGATACGGGCGGGAGTACCGCAACCGGCTGCGCGAGCAGTGGGGCGTCGTCGACGTCGAGGACTGCGCGGCCGTCGCGCTCGCCCTGGCCGACGAGGGCACCGCCGACCGGACCAGGCTCGCCATCAGGGGTGGCAGCGCGGGCGGCTGGACCGCCGCCGTGTCCCTGACCGCGACCGATGTGTACGCCTGCGGAACCATCCTGTATCCCATCCTCGACCTCGCGAACTGGGGGTCGGGGGAGACGCACGACTTCGAGTCGCGGTACCTGGAGAGCCTGGTAGGGCCCCTGGCCGAGGAACCGATGCGTTACGCGGAGCGGTCGCCCACCGAGCACGCGGACCGGATCACCGCGCCGTTCCTGCTGCTCCAGGGGCTCGACGACGTGATCTGTCCGCCCGCGCAGTGCGAGCGGTTCCTGGCCCGGCTCGACGAGCGGCGGGTACCGCACGCCTACCTCGCCTTCGAGGGGGAGGGGCATGGCTTCCGGCGGGCGGAGACGATGGTGCGGGTCCTGGAGGCGGAGCTTTCGCTGTACGCGCAGGTCTTCGGGTTGAATCCTCCGGGTATCCCTACTCTGGAGCTCGCCAAGTGACAGCAGTGACACCAGTGACACCAATGACGCCCGTGACCCCACTGACCAGACCCGCCCGTCTCGTGCCCGGCGCCCGGGTGGCCGTCGTCGCGCCCAGCGGACCGGTGGTCGAGGAACGGCTCAGTGCTGGGCTGGACCTGCTGCGCGGCTGGGACCTCGATCCCGTCGTGGCGCCCCACACGCTGGACCGGCACCCCGAGTTCCCCTATCTCGCGGGTACGGACGCCGACCGTGCCGCCGACTTCCAGAACGCCTGGTGCGACCCGTCCGTGTCCGCCGTGCTGTGCGCCCGCGGCGGGTACGGCGTCCAGCGGATGGTCGACCTGCTCGACTGGGACGCGATCCGGGCGGCGGGCCCCAAGACACTCGTCGGGTTCAGCGACATCACCGCCCTGCACGAGGCGTTCGCCACCAGGGCCGGGCTGGTCACCCTGCACGGCCCCATGGCCGCGGGCGTCGACTTCCTGAAGAACGGCCGGGCCCAGGAGCATCTGCGCGCCACGCTGTTCTCCCCCGAGACGGTACGCACGATCCGGGCCGCCGAAGGAAGCACCGCCCTCGTGCCGGGCCGCGCGCGGGGCGTCCTGCTGGGCGGTTGCCTCTGTCTGCTCGCCGCCGAGCTGAGCAACCCCCACGCCAGGCCCTCCGCCCGGGGCGCCCTGCTCTGCCTGGAGGACGTCGGCGAGGAGACCTACCGCCTCGACCGCTACCTCACCCAGCTCCTGCGCGCGGGCTGGCTCGACGGGGTCGCCGGCATCGCCCTCGGCTCCTGGGCGGAGTGCGAGCCGTACGAGAAGGTGCGGGCGCTGCTCGTCGACCGGCTCGGCGGGCTCGGGGTGCCGATGGTGGAGGAGTTCGGATTCGGACACGGGGAGGGGGCGCTGACGATCCCCTTCGGGGTGACGGCGGAGCTGGACGCGGAGGCGGGCACGCTGACCCTGGACGAGCCGGCCCTGCGCTGACGCCCGCCCCGCCCACCGCTCGGCCCCCGTCAGGCGCATCCCGCTCGCTCGCGTCATCCTGGAGACATGAGCCCGAAGACGAAGACATCGAAGCGAGTCGGGACGCACGGGCGGAAGCGGTGGAGCGAGACGCTGACCCCCGGCAGGGTCCTCGTGGGCCTGCTCGCCGTCCTCGCGCTCGTCTTCGTCTTCCAGAACACCCAGAGCACCGACATCCAGCTGCTGGTCTCCGAGGTCACCATGCCCCTGTGGCTGGCGCTCCTCGGGACGGGCCTGGTCGGGGCGGTGTGCGGGGCGTACTTCATGAGACGGCGCAGGTGACGCCTGCCCGGACGTACCGTGGCGGGGTGTCCGAGAACGTTCGTCACCTCATCGAAGGCCCCCAGGTCGTGCTCCGGCGCTTCACCCCCGGGGACGGGCCCGAGTTCGTCGCACGGGTGCGGGAGAGCAGGGAGCTGCACCGGCCGTGGCTGTTTCCCCCGGCCACACCCGCGGCGTACACCGCGTACGCGGGACGGCTCATCGAGGATCCGACCAAGGCCGGGTTCCTGGTGTGCGAGAAGGACGGCGGGGGCATCGCCGGGTTCATCAACATCAACAACATCGTGGAGGGCGGCTTCCAGAGCGGCGCCCTCGGCTACGGGGCCTTCGCCCATGCCGCCGGGCGCGGTCTGATGGGGGAGGGGCTCGCCCTGGTGGTCGAGTACGCGTTCACCTTCATGGGGCTGCACCGGCTGGAGATCAATGTGCAGCCCGGCAACGCCGCCTCCATCGCGCTCGCCCGGCGGTGCGGTTTCCGGCTGGAGGGGTTCTCGCCGGACTTCCTGTTCATCGACGGGGCCTGGCGGGATCATCAACGGTGGGCGCTGACCACGGAGATGGAGCGCCCGGTCCCGGGCGGGGGCCGTCTTCCGGAGCCGCCCGGGGGCCGTCTCCCGGAATGATCCGTTCCCGTCCCGGCGGACGGCCCCGTCGCGCAGGATGGGAGCCATGCGGAACATCGTCGTCGTGGACGCCCCCTCCAATCTCGGCCTGCGGCCGCCCGCCCCGGGGACCGTGCCCGGCTGCCACAAGCTCGCCGGCGCGCTGCGGGAACAGGGCATCGTGCGGCGGCTCGGCGCGCTGGAGGGCGGGGTGGTGGTGCCGCCGCGCTACGACCGGGGCGACTGGCGGGAGGGCGACGGCGTCTTCAACGCCGACGCGATCGCCTCGTACACCCGCAGGCTCGCCGACCGGATCGAGCGGCATGTCCGGGCCGGCGAGCTGCCCGTCGTCCTCGGCGGGGACTGTTCGATCCAGCTCGGCGCCTCGCTCGCGCTGCGGCGGATCGGGCGGTACGGGCTGGTCGCCGTCGACGCCTCCGCCGACTTCCGGCATCCGGGGAACTCCGACCGGATCGGGGCGGCCGGCGGCGAGGAGCTGGCGCTCGCCACCGGGCGCGGGCAGTCGGACCTGACCGATCTGGAGGGCCTCGGGCCCTATCTGCGCGACGAGGACGTACGGCTCTTCGGCATCCGGGACGCGTTCGACGACGAGCGCGCCGAGCTGGCCAACCTGAAGATCCCCGTCGTGACCGTCGGCGAGCTGCGCACCTGGGGCGCGGACGACCTCGCGCGGGTCACCGCGCTGAGCTTCGAGACGCCCGAACTGGCCGGGTTCTGGGTGCACTTGGACGCCGACGTCCTCGACCCGTCCGTCATGCCCGCCGTCGACAGCCCCGACCCCGACGGACTTCTCCCCGACGAACTGACCGCGCTGCTGCGCCCATTGGTCCGCTCACCGCACTGCGTGGGCCTCAACGTCACCATCTACGACCCGGATCTGGACCCCGACGGCACGGCGGGCGCGCTGCTCACGGACCTCGTCGTGGCCGCGTTCGCCCCCTGACGCTCACCCCACCGTCCGGCGGTCCGCGTACTCGTAGACCGAGCCGTCGGGGTGGACCGCGATCAGGTTGCGGCCGACGGGGGTGGGGATGGGGCCGGCCAGCACCTGGGCGCCGGAGGCGGTGAGGACCCGGTTCGCCTCGTCGACGTCCTCGACCGCGATGGTCGCGGCGACCTTCCGCAGGACCTCCAGCTCCGACTCGGGTCCACTCATCAGCAGGAAGCAGCCGACGGCGGCCACCTGGACGCCACCGCGTTCGAAGCGCATCGCCGGCCCGCCCGAGAGTCTCTCGTAGAACGGGACCGCCGCTTCCAGGTCGTCGACGCAGATGCGGAGCGTGGTGCCGAGAATCTCCATGGGCAGAGCCTAGTTGGGGATCCACCCTGGGCGCATGCCGCGTTACGCGGGTGCGGGCTCGGGTACCCGGACGCAATGGACCGCTTGGATCATCTCGAACATCTGGACAAGCACCTGGTCGACGAGCTGGCGCTGGTGGCCCGCGAGACCATCCGCGACGAGCTGCGGCAGCAGACCCGCAAGCAGCGCCGCAAGGCCGCGCTGTACGCCGCGTCCGGGGCGCTCGCCCTGTACGCGGGTGCCGCTCTCGCGCTGGCCCTCGGGCTGGCGCTGTCGCTGGGCCTGCCGGACTGGGCCGCCGCGCTCATCACGGCCGTGGTGCTCGGTGTGGCGGCGTATGTGCTGAGGAGCGCGGCGCGTCCCTCGGCGTCCCGGCCGACGGCCGAGCACGAGGGCCAGGTCGCCGAGGGCCGTGACCGGGTCGTCGGCGGTACGGCTCCCGGGATGCCGCCGGGCGCGACGGCGCCGGCCGGATATCCGCCGGTGCCGCCCGTCGCACCCGGTGGCGCGACCGGAGCACCGCCCCCGCTCG